>JBEKIX010000036.1:0-26940 GCA_050011535.1 Acidobacteriota bacterium | reverse complement strand
GACTGTCCAAAAGAACTAGTGCAGATAATCGACTTAGTGCCTCGTTCAGAAGCTGAAAGATGGCTCAGAATCATTAATGCGTCAAATTATTGCCTTGCAGCCTATGCAAGTCCCTATGAGGTTATTGTTAAGGGTGTTGCAACGGTCTTTGCCGATGCTGCTGAGCTATTCAATCTTATCCTTGAGGGGAAGATTAAATCACCTTTCGCTTGTCTCCCGAGGATGCACTTGTTGTATTTGATGCAACTGATTATTCGGGAGAGCTACGCATATCAGTGTTTTAAGTCGGCTTTCGAGGACATTGCCCTAATGATTGAGGATGGCACATATTCCGAGAACGTAAAAGCGTATGCCTTATTTTTTCTAAACGTCGCTTATATCGACGTCGGAGGAACGGACTCATTCGGCTTTCTTCTTAAGGCGCATTCAAGAGGACTGCCGTTGGACCTTGCTCTTGCTATACAGCATGAGAGCCGTGACATGGATTGTAGATCTGCTCTAATGAGGAAGCAAGATGGAAGAATCCGCAAGCTTTTAAAAAATAACCGCGCGCTACAGGCACAGCTAAAAAACATGTATGAACGTCCAATTGTATCGCCGCTGCAGGCCGTGGAAGATGGCAAAAAGCGAATCTTAAATTGCAGCGCGAAATCTGGTGAGGGAGATAAATAGCAGGTCGACGAATAGGACGTTTATCCGTGACTTCTCTGCTTTTCTTCAAGAATTGTCGGGCCCGGATCTCCCTTTACCTGTTTGATTGCGGCCAACGGCTCTTGAGGACATACAAGCGTTTCTATCCGGGAGCACAAGCGAAAGTGGGGAGGTAACGAAGGAAATCGGGGGATAACTCGGGGGCAGGTAGCAAATTGCGGGGCGGGAGTCGGCTTTTGAGAGGCCGAAGGCGCGGCAATTCGCTTCCTGCCCCGAGTCCTGCGTTTGCCGCTCGCGATTGCGCAAGTGCCTGGGCACACCTCAACCGGATGACCGCCTGGCCGGCATCCGAATGGCTCACTGACGATTCTGGGCATTATTGCTGAGAGCGGATGTGGGTGCCCGGCATGAAAACCGGGGACGCCCCCTGTTTCGCGGAAGTGAAACGACGCAGGCTGCCAAGCGGAGCCCTGAAGACTCATTATCGGAGTTCCTTTGCCAACACATCCAGAAGATGCGGCAAGGAAAGTACGCCTCCCGTCTTGTTAAGTGAAGATCGCGCCACTTGCGCCACGAGGTAACGTCGATCGGCGCCAATAAGATCGGCGGCAAGGTTGAATCGGCTGTAATCCTCTGGCGAGGGGCTGGCAGAGAGCTTGATTTCCACTGCCCAGAGGCGGGAGCCAAGCTTGAATACCAAGTCAACCTCATACCCATCCCGGGTGCGGAAATAATGCGGTTCCCCGGCCTCGCCCAGCGCCGCCATCAAGCCAAGCATCTGATGAACCACAAATCCTTCCCAACTTGCGCCCACCCAGGGCTGGTGCAGCAAGTCATCCATAGTGCGCACGCCGAGGATCGAGTGGAGCAGTCCTGAGTCGCGCCAGTAGATTTTGGGCGAGCGCACCAGGCGCTTCTTGAGGTTCGAAAGCCAGGGTGGAAGCCGGCGGATGAGAAAGGCGCCTTCGAGGAAGTCGAGGTAGCTGTTGATGGTGTGGTAGCTGAGCCCCAGACTTTGGCCGACCTGGCTGGCGTTCCAGACTTGTCCATGCACGGCCGCCAGCATGCGCAGCAAGCGCTGGGTCACCGGTGGTTTTGCGGGCAGTCCCCAGACTGGCAGATCACGCTGCGAAAGCAATGTCAGGTAATCCTGCTGCCATTGCGGGAATCTCCCCGGGTTCAGGATGCCCCCGTCGGGGAAACCGCCACGCAGCCAGAAATCGGCAGGCGGCCTGTCCGGCTGTTCTGAAATGAGGAACGGGGTCAGCTCCACCAGCGCCAGACGTCCGGCAAGGGATTCGGCGACATGCTTCATCAAAGCGGGCGAGACCGATCCCAGCAGAAGGAAACGGCCGTTGCGCCGGCGGCCGGCATCGATGGCGCCGCGCAAGCGGGGGAACAATTCCGGCCAGGTTTGAGCCTCGTCCAGGATAATCAATTGGCGCGTAGCGGCGAGTTCGTCCCACTGAAGATCGAGGCGCAGACGGTCCGCAGGCTGCTCCAGATCGAAGTAAACCCCGGGAAGCGAGCGGGCCAGTGTTGTCTTGCCGGATTGACGAGGGCCGACAAGGACGGCGGCGGGGTTGGTTTTGAGGCGCCGGCGAAGCAGGGGTTCGACGATTCGTGCGATCATTGCGAAATAGAAACATATTTCTGATTTGCAAACAAGGGCAAATGAGTGGGTCTTGGAGTTTCGACCGTTTTCTGGCGGGAGGGTATACAAATTGAGTGTAGCCTATTTTGCTGTTTACATTACTCCACCCAGCCCGATCTGCAAACGCAAAATAGATGAGCCGAATTGCCGGTGGTAGCACAAGTTGATGTGCGGCCAATCAGGTAATTCGGCGCCTTTCACTGGATTTCTCAGAGGACGCGGACGGAACTGCCTGGGAGCCAGCCGGTCCAGCCGTTTGGGAGGCTGATCTGAACCCACCCGTTGCTCTCGCCTCGGACCTGTACCATGATGCCTTCGTGTACGGTTACCACCGTAATGTTCTCCCTGCCGGGGCCGCTGCGGACATCGGCCTTCTGCTCGACAATCACACCCTGCCGCCGGTGACTTCCTTCGTAGACCTTCCACACTAGAGAGCCGCCGCCGAGAAGCACGAGCAGAATGCAGGTAAGGCTTCCCGTCAAGGCCCAGAAGGCGGCGCGTGGCTTCCAAACCAGGAGGTAAAGGCCAAAGAGAACGTTCGCGGCGACGAAAAAGGCCAGCACGATCCGGCTTTCCTGTGAAATCGAAAGCAGATGAACCGCCTCCGAAACCAGCCGGACTGGCAGGGGATCTTCGGGAACATCGATCCGGTCCACGATTAGAAAGTTCGCAAGCTGCAGGTTTTCGCGGATGTCGGAATCCCGCGGAAGTTTACGGCGCGCCTCTTCCCAATAATAGATGGCTTCGCCGAGCTTCTTCTGTTTGAAGCAGGTATTGCCAAGGTTGTAATAAACGGCGCCGCTGTCGATGCCTTGATCGAGCAGCAGGCGATAGGAAAGTTCCGCCGCTGCAAAATCGCCGCTTTGATAATGCCCGTTGCCCTCGGCAAAGACGGCTGCCGCCCGGCCGGCGCCCGGCTCGCCGCGAGCCGGGCGCGGGGCAATGATCAACAGCATGAGGCACGAAATGATCCAGGCCCGATTCATGTTTCCTGACGCTCCAAGCCATCCATGATCTTACGGATCCGTCCTGCCAGAGCTCTCCTGCGTTCCGGCGAGGACGGGGCAGAGACAAATCGCCCGAAATCGCACTCCTGCAAAGCCGCCACAGCTTCCTTGGCCATGCCGGCGCCGATGTGCCTGTCCGCCATTGTGCGTTCGAGAGAGTCGGCGGTCACCTCAATATCCGGAAGGTTGAACTTATCGCCGAGGAAACCTGCGAGAGCCCGCGCCGCTTCGTCATAAAACCGCCGCGGTTCCAGACGGCCCGCCTTTTCGGCCTGACGGAGCCTGGCCAGAGCGGCGCGCCTCGCCCTGCGGCTGCGTGCAAGAACGATGTTCTCTGATTCCCTGGCCCGCTCCCTTTGATAGAGAAATGCGCCGACGTTGAAAAGGAGGGGCAGTCCGGCGATCAGGTAGAACCAGAACGACCGATAGATCGGCTCTTGCCGCTTTTCCAGATCATCCGCGGACAGCTTGATGAAGTCGATGTCGTTCCCCTGGCGCGTAAGGCTCTGCTTGTTGATGCCGGACAGGCCGGAGATCCCACTCCCCGAATCGGTGCCGCGCGTTACCTTCAACGATATCGGCAACGTGGCCACGGTCATGTAACTCTCGTGATCCGGATCAAAGTACGAAAAGGTGAGGGCGGGAATTGCATGATCTCCGGGAGCTTTGGGCACGATCACGTATTCCCACACCTTGTTGCCGCCGATCTGGTCCGCAGCGGAAGGATGCACATTGTCTTCGCGCTTCGAAGAATAAATGGTCAAATCCGGAATGGCAGGCAAAGGAATGTCTGAGATCTCCTTAAGATTGCCGGTGCCCGCGAGCCTGATTTTCAATGACACCGCATCACCCGTGGCGACTTCCGATTTGCTCAGTTCAGATTCTAGCGTGAACGATCCGACGGCATTACTGAAGCCTTCGGGCTTGTGCTCCGGCGGAAGAGACTTGACGTCCAATGCCGTTTCTTTGGTTTTTCGGTAGACGGTTTCGGATTGTCCGAACATTCCAAAGAAATCGCCGGCCGATCTGACCGATATCGCGAAGGTCGAAGAGGGGATCTTCAGTTTGCCAGCGCTGTTGGGAAACAGCGCCTGTCTTTTGATCGCGTAATCAAGATACTCTCTGCCGTTGATCACCTTGCGCACACCGGTGGGCTTACTCTCGACGTCGAGGTTCTCAACCCAGAATCCGGTGAGAGGAGGGTTCTCCTGCAGCTGAAGTCCCGTGACATTCACCTGCGTGTACAGATGATAGGTCAACGTCACCTGCTGGCCGGGATAGGCTGCGGCACGATCGAGTTCCGCGGTCACGAAAAGCTCGTCCCCGGAAGGTTGGACAGCGCGCTGATTCGCCAACGGGTCCTCGCCAAAAGAGCCGGGCGCCGCACTGCGCCTCTGTGGAGCGGAACCTCGGGAAGCTGAGGTGACGCGCACCGATAGAGCTTGCGTCTTGTAAGTTTTTCCACTCACCATTACTTCGATCGGATCGATGGTAAACTGTCCTTCCTTTTCCGGAAGAAGCGTGTAGATGAAGCTCCGAGTGCTGGACGATTTTCCGTTGATCCACTGAAACTGCGTGCTGAGACTCGGTCCCTGCACGATTCGCAACCCCTGAAACCGCGGCAGGCGAGGTTCCTGAGCCTGGTCGCTGCCGGGGCCGGAAACGGTGACGGTGAGTTGGAACTGGTCCTGAACGCCGACGATGTCCGCGCTGAAGTTCGCGGTCACCTGCAAATCCTGCGCCTGCGCCGCAAAGGTGAGCGCCTGGAAGAATAAGAGGAGGAGAATTCCCGGCCATTCTCCCGGAAACTTCCTGTTGAGTTTTTGCGCATCCATTGAATGAAAATCTCGCAGCTACCAATCCCGAACTGAGGTTTTCTTGGGTGCCTTTTGCTCGAGAAGACGGCGCTGCTCGGCCAATTCCTGGTTTTGGAGGGCATCCAGAATCTGCAACGCACGTTCCCTGCTGAAGGTCCCCTGTGAATGCTCCGATGGCATGGGCTGAGGGCTCGCAGGTTTTTGACCCGTCTGGTCCTGCGGCTGAGACGGCTGCGTTTGCTTCTCCTGCGGCTTGGGCTCGTTCTTCTTTTCACTCTGCCCGGATCCCTCGGACTTCTGCTGATTGGAATTCTGTTTCTGGTCCTGTCCCTGCTGTGGTTGCTGTTCCTGTTGCTGCATCCGGTTCAGGGACAGCTCCAGATTATGTTTGGCATCGTGGTCAGCGGGGTTCAGCCTCAGTGCCTGGATATAGGCTTGGGCCGAATCCCTGAAGTTGCCCATGTCGTAGAGCGCATTTCCGGCGTTGTACCACCCGTTGGCCTGCAGTCCTTTGTTCCCCTGGCTTACCGCCTGGCGCAGAGCGCCAAGAGCCTGATCGTACTTATTCTGTTTGATGAGAGCATTGCCCAGGTTATAGGACAATTCCGGGCGGCCGGGCATGTTCGCCTGCGCTTCCAAATATGCCTTCTCTGCTTCCTGGTATTTGCCTTGCGCGAAAAGCTGATTTCCCTCTTTGTTTTTGGCGCCGGAGCTTTCCGCGGTGGCGGCAGAAGGGATCGCCAGCAAAAATGTTGCCGCTATAAGTGCCGCAAGTCCGAGCCTGCTTCCGAGGCCTGATTTTCGCCCAGTGATTGAGAATCGCAAACGTTTCACCTCTCGTATCCTCGTTGCCGGCGGCTCGGCGGCACGGGCCGCGTTGCCCCCGGCTCAAAGGCCCCACAAGACTCTTATACATCACCGCGCAGATCTTAGAACATAATACTTATCTCCTAGATTCGCCGCAAGCCGGGGCCAGATCATCCTTCCAGCGCACAAGCTTCAAAACTGGCAGAAGCCGCTAGGAGATAAGAATCACGTCCGCAGATCCAGATAGGAAATATCCAGGCGATTCAGGACCCCGACGATTCTCCGGAGAGGTTTATATGGCCCCATGCGACATCCTCCTAGCCACCTCTTTCTCTATAGCTTTAGGGTCCCAGTCCGGGTGCGAATGCCGGATATGCGTCATGAGCATGTTATGAGCCGAAATCCACATATCGAATCCGATCCGAAGCCTTTCTTCGGGGAGTTTTCGGCGCAGAACATCGACCATGACTTTGTCAGGAACTTCCACATGCTTTGGATCCAATGGCTTCGTCATCGGGCACGCTCTTTCGCGGGAACCACCGGGCGTAGTTCATAAGTGAGCACTCTTACCTCATGGGCTAGTTTAAGCCATACAGGTCTCGCGAAAATGGGCATGCCACCGAAGTTGATATAAAACATCTTAACATAGATGGGCACTCGCGGCGTGTTCAGATAAGTCGCGAAGCCGGTCTTGCCAAACGGGTTTTCTTATTGGTCGAGAAAATCTTCGTCCTACAAATATCACAATGCAGTTCGGCAGACAGGCTACTCAACTCCCGAATTCCAATTCTTTACGTCTCAAAGGGCGCTGAGTTCGGGGATTGAGCAGCCTGTCACCCGGACTTTATTGTGCTTGCTTGATGGTAACAGATACGTTACCATTTGTTATGATCATGATCAGGGAATATCTTGATCCAAGGGGCCGCAGCCCATTTGCGAGGTGGTTCGAAAGTCTCAACACCCCGGCAGCGGCCAAGGAGACATAGCCATGCCCTTAACGCGCGATTTCAAAAAGACCATTCAGGCCCGCATCGAAGGTGATCCGGCTTTTCGGGACGAGCTTTTGCGCGAAGGCGTCGAATGTCTTCTCGCCGGAGAGCTCGAGACCGGCAAGGCCATCTTGCGTGATTACATTAACGCCACGATCGGCTTTGATAAGCTGAGCGGTATTACCCATAAATCGGCAAAGAGCCTCATGCGCATGCTCGGCCCGAAAGGAAACCCCCAAGCGCGCAATCTATTCGAAGTAATTGCACAACTGCAGAAGACCGGAGGCCTCCGTATGGAGCTTTCCTTGAAGCGCAGCTGACCGCCGCATTCGCGATCACGCAAAGAAAGCTCAATTTCCCAAAATCTACCCCAGATAAGAGGCCAGAGAAATCGACCACATGGGCAAGACTGCGCTCGCCCTGACTCTGGCCCGAAAGTTACTCACCTCGTGTTGCGCGGGTCCGGGAATATAAGCGTGCCAGCAGCGCGCCCCCGGGCCGGCGCCGTTCGGTGATCCATGCGGTTGCGGCGAGACAAAAGACCGCCACTGCCAGCGGATACTGGAACCGATCCTCGAAATTCTGATACAGGCGCGTTTCCAGCTGCTTTTTCTCCATGTGCGACACATCGTCCTCGATCTGATCTAGCTCGTTCTCGGATGTGGTGGCTCGAAAATACCGGCCGCCAGTTTCCGAGGCAATCTCGGTCAGCGCCCGCTCGTCCAGCTTACTGACAACAACTTGGCCTTGAGGGTCTTTGCGATACTCCAGTATGTCGCCTTTTTCGTTACGAATCGGGATAGGTTTTCCTTCAACCGAGCCGATCCCCACCGTGTAGATGATGACTCCGGTCGCCTTTGCCTTTTCGACTGCCGCCCTGACCTCTCCTTCCAGATCCTCGCCATCCGTGAATATGACGAGAACCTTGTACTTCTTTTCCTTGGCGATAAACGCCGCGGTGGCGGTCTGAATGGCCGCCGCCAGCGAGGTTCCGGGCTCGGGGACGATTCCCGTGTTGGCCACGTCGAGGAACAATTCAGCGGCGCCGTAATCCAGAGTCAGCGGACACTGCACCACGGCTGTGCCGGCGAAGGCCAGTAGCCCGACACGATCCCCCTTGAGGCGCTCGATGAGCCCGCGAACCTCACTCTTGGCTTTTGCCATTCGGCTGGGCGCGACGTCCTCGGCATTCATGCTGTAGGACGTGTCGAGGGCCACGATCAGATCGACTCCCTGCCGCTGCACGGTGTCCATGCGTGATCCCCATTGCGGGCGAGCCAACGCGAGGATGCTGAAGGCGAAGAATCCCGTGAATAGGAGGACTCGGCCGAGGGCTTTAGGGCGGCTGAATTCGCCGGCAAGCCGGCCCGCGAGCGGCGGCGAAATGAACGCTTCCAGCCTGCGGCGGCGGCGGCGCAAGGACCACAGGAAGAAGGCGGCGAGAACCGGGATCGCCCAGAGCACGGTCAGATATTGCGGTCGAGCGAAATGCATGGCTGCTCCTAGGGCAGTTTGGCGAATCGGGTGTTGCCAGCGATGACTGTGCAGAAAACCAGCGCCAGCGCCGGCCAGGCAAAGTCCGGAAAACGCTCGTCGTAGTGGGTGTACGACTTTACGTGGATCTCGGTTTTCTCCAGACGACCGATCTCCTGAAAGATTCTCTCGAGCGAAGGCGTGTCGGTGGCTCGATAATATATGCCTCCGGTCATTTCCGCTATGCGCGTGAGCGATGCTTCGTCGATCTCGACCTGCATGTTCACATAGACCTTCCCATAGGTAGGATCGACCACGGGTACGCGCGCCGTTCCCTGGCTGCCGATGCCCACGGTATAGATTTTCACACCCAGGGTGTGTGCGATCTCGGCGGCGTCGAGCGGCTGAATCTCGCCTCGATTGTTGACGCCGTCGGTAACCAGAATAATGATTTTGCTTTTCGCTTTGCTGTCACGCAGGCGGTTCAAGCAGGTTGCCAGCGCGTTGCCTATTGCCGTGCCGTCTTCCATAGAGCCAATATCGATCGCCTCGAGGACGTCAAGCATGACCCCGTAATCCATGGTCAACGGACAGCGAGTGAACGCATTGCCGGCGAAGACCACAAGCCCGACGCGGTCGTGTTTGAGACCTTCGATGAACCGGCGCACAACCAGCTTGGCGACGAACAGCCGGTTGTGAGGTTCGAAATCTTCCGCTGCCATGCTGCCGGAGGCATCCAGGGCCATAATGATATCCACGCCTTCCGTGAGAACTTCCTCCTCCTCCGTTCCTTTCTGGGGGCGGGCCATGGCAGTAATGCATAAGGCCAACGCCAGCATGTTCATGCCGAACAATACGTGACGGAACCTCACGGTCCAGGATGGGCGCACGCCTTCCAAGGCCACTGTGGAGGCAAAGAGCAGGCTGCCTTCCCCGGTGCGGCTACGCCGGATGTGCCGCCAAACCAGGAAGGGAATGAGCGCGAGGAAAATGAAACACCAGGGCGTGGCAAAGTGCGGCATCAGGAGACTCCTGCCGAGGGAGCCGCCCCCGACATTTCCGGCGCGCGCCGCGCCCGGCAAACGCCGATAATATCGAAGGCCGCGTTTACGACCTCCTCGAGCTCGGAAGGAGACGGGATGTAGCGCGCAAACTTGACCATGTCACAGGCGAGCAGGAGGAACTCGATGCGATCCTGATTAGCAGCTTCCGGCATTGCAGAGCCGCCTACGGTCGAGGTCTCGATTGCGGCGACGATTTCCATTGTTGTCTTCTCGACAGTCTGTATCCCGTAACCCGCTTCCACGGCTCTCTTCATAATGTCGGCAAGGCGGACATAGAACTGCTTGACCGCGCCCTTGTCCTGCAGACTTTGCCCGATTAGCGAGCGCAAGTCGGCTTCCGCCTGGTCCAGCGGGTCTACTTCGGAATGAATGAGCGGGCCTGGCGCCGGAGGCCGGCGCCGGCGCTTGATCCACCACCATATCAGTAATACTGCAGCCAGCGCGCCTGTTCCCAGCGCCATCCAGAGCAACCATCGCGATGGTTCCTCGATATCGGCCTGCTGCTTGAGGTCTCGCAGGTTGAGGTCGTTCTTCGCCAGGACGCTGGTTATCCGGATCTTTACCTCCGGGCTCGAGACCTGGGACTCCTTTCCATCGGGATCCTGCAGGGCGAAGGGAAGTGCGGGGAAGTCGAAATCTCCGGTCTTATATACGGCAACCACAATGCGGGCACGATGGTGCGTCGTCGCGGAAGCTTCCGGTTTTCTGGGGGCTTGCGGGGTTGGGGTGGTATTGCCTTTCAGCGGCGGTCCAGGGATATCGGGACCCGGATAGGTCTCCAGAACCGTAAACTCACCGATCTGACCGGACAGCTCGGGAAACCGGAATCGATAGCCACGAGGCAAGCTGAAGTCAAAGTCTATCTGAATCGGATCCCCAATGGTCGCTTCGCTCGGATGGGCCTGGATTTTGATTTCCACTCCGGGCGAGGGTGGCGCCGGCGCGGGGACCTGCTGCGCCGGAACGGCCTCCGCCAACAGGCTCAGGGCAAAGGCCATGAGAATGGAAAGGCAGTGCGGGCTGGAGCGCTGTCTGAACAGGTTTTCGCCAGATCGCTTCATCGCCATCATGATCCGGTTAATGATACTTCCGAGCGCGCTCCTCGAAGAAGCGCACAAGCGGCACGTCGTAAGGTTTGGCGGCGTTGATCAAAACGTGATCCATGTGATGAGATTGGAACAACTTCCGCTGCTCTTCATGGTTCCGCTCCCAGTCGGCAAGGAAAGCACCGCGCACGTTCGCCAGCGATGTGTCGATACAGACCACCTCTCCGGTCTCTGCATCCTTCATTTCCAGAATGCCCACATCAGGAAGTTCGCGCTCGCGCGGGTCCACGATTTGGATGATGACCACGTCGTGTCTGCGGTGCGCCACCTTCAGGGCTCGCTCGAAGCCCTGATCCAACAAGTCCGAGATCAGAAACACCACGGCGCGTTTTCGCACGACAAGGTTCAAGTGCTCCAGAGCCAGCTGGATGCACGTGCCCTGGCCTCCCGGCTGGTGGTAGAGCAACTCACGGATGACACGCAAAACGTGCGTGCTTCCGCGACGGGGAGGAATGAACTTCTCGACTCGGTCGGTGAAAAGAATGGCGCCGACGCGATCGTTGTTCTTGATGGCGGAGAAAGCGAGCAGCGCGGAGATTTCGGCGGCGACTTCGCCCTTGGTTTTTTCAAACGATCCGAAAACGCCCGAGGCGCTGGCGTCGACCAGGAGCATCACGGTGAGTTCTCGCTCCTCGACATATCGCTTTACGAAAGGGTGGCCGGCGCGTGAGGTTACGTTCCAGTCGATCGTGCGCACGTCGTCGCCGTGCTGATATTCCCTTACTTCGTCGAATTCCATCCCGCGTCCCTTGAAAACGGAATGATACTCTCCGCCCAGCGACTCGTTAACGAGTCGGTTCGTTGTGATCTGAATTCTCCGTATCTTGCGGACGATCTCTCGTGGCAACATATTTATTTTGAATTTTGGGGCGCGCGCAGGCCGCGCGCGCCCCAAAATTCAAAATCAAGGGACCTGGACGGCGTCGAAGATCCTGCTGACGATGGATTCGGTGGTGACCTCTTCCGCCTCGGCTTCGTACGTGAGGATGATGCGATGCCGGAGCACGTCCATGCCGATAGCCTTGACATCTTCAGGCGTGACGTAGCCACGCCCCTTGATGAAGGCGTGGGCGCGCGCGGCCTGCGCGAGAAAGATGGTCGCGCGCGGCGAAGCGCCAAACTGGATGAGATCCCTCAGATCAAGCTTGAAGTCCTGCGGTCTGCGCGACGCATAGACCAGCTGGACGACATAATCCTTGATTCGATCGTCCAGGTAGACCTCTTTGACGACCCCGCGTACCCGCAGAATATCCGCCGGGCTCACTACCTTTGCCACCGGGATCACCTCATCGCGCGCCATCAAGTCGAGGATCTGACGCTCTTCCTTGATATCCGGATAATCAATTTTCAGCTTGAGCATGAACCGGTCGATCTGCGCCTCGGGCAGCGGGTAGGTTCCTTCGTGTTCGATAGGATTTTGCGTCGCAAGAACCAGGAATGGTTCCTCGAGCGGGTAGGTCGTATCGCCGATCGTGACCTGCCGTTCCTGCATGGCCTCCAGCAAGGCGCTCTGCACCTTGGCGGGCGCGCGGTTGATTTCGTCCGCCAGCAGGATGTTTGAGAAGATCGGTCCCTTCTTGGGATAAAAGGTGCCGTCCTTGGGGTTGAAAATCATGGTTCCGATCAGATCCGCCGGCAGTAAATCGGGCGTGAATTGAATGCGCTGAAATCGTGTGTCGACGGCAGCCGACAGCGTCTTGACCGCGAGCGTTTTGGCGAGTCCCGGCACGCCCTCCAGGAGAATATGCCCGCGCGTCAGCAAACCGATGAGCAGACGCTCCACCATGTACTTCTGCCCGACGATGACGCGGTGGACCTCGGTCACCAGTTGCTGAACGAAGCCGCTCTCATCTCTGACTTTCTGATTGATCGTTTGAATGTGTTCGGCTAGATCCATGCGCCTGCTCTAGAAGAAAATGACGGGAAGCGGAGACGGAACGCGTCCAACCTGTGCTCGCAAGCAGGCTCAGTCCGGCGGCCGGCGCCTGCCTGGCGTTTGTGCAAACAAATCCGTCGCCATCAATGTGCGGGCTCCTGCCGCGGTTTTCTAGCCCTTGTTGAGGGAAGTGAGGAATTCTCCGTTGGTCTCCGACTTGCGCAGCTTGTCGAGGAGCAGGTCCATAGCCTCGTCGATCGACAGGGGATTGAGCACCTTGCGCAGGATCCAGATCTTGGTGAGATCGGCGCTCTCGACCAGGAGCTCTTCCTTGCGGGTTCCGGAGCGGTTGATATCGATGGCTGGGAAGATGCGCTTGTCGACGAGCTTGCGGTCGAGGATGATCTCCATGTTGCCTGTGCCTTTGAACTCCTCGAATATGACGTCGTCCATGCGGCTGCCGGTATCGATCAAGGCTGTGGCCATGATAGTGAGACTGCCGCCCTCTTCTATCTTGCGCGCGGCGCCGAAAAAGCGTTTCGGTTTTTCGAGAGCGTTGGCGTCGACACCGCCTGAGAGGACCTTGCCGCTCGAAGGAACGATCGTATTGTAGGCGCGGGCGAGGCGCGTGATGCTGTCGAGCAAAATGACCACGTCCTTCTTATGCTCGACGAGGCGCTTCGCCTTTTCCATCACGATCTCTGCAACCTGGACGTGTCGTGACGCCGGCTCATCAAAAGTGGAGCTAATCACTTCCCCCTTGACGGACCGCTCCATGTCCGTGACTTCCTCCGGCCGTTCGTCAATCAGCAGCACCATAAGAAAGATCTCGGGATGATTCGTGCTGATGGAGTTTGCCAGGTTCTGCAGGATCATCGTTTTCCCCGCCCGAGGCGGCGAAACGATCAATCCGCGCTGTCCCTTGCCTATGGGAGTGAAAATGTCCATGACGCGCGCGGAGAGATTCTCCCGGGTGGTCTCCAGCCTGATGCGTTCGTGGGGATACAACGGTGTGAGGTTGTCGTAGAAGATGCGCCTTCGCGCCTCTTCGGGCGGCTCGAAATTGACGGCGTCGACCTTGACAAGTGCCAGATAACGCTCGCCCTCGTTCGGCATGCGTATCTGTCCCGAAACGATGTCGCCAGTCCGCAGATCGAACTTTCGGATTTGGGAGGGCGAGATGTAGATGTCGTCGGGGCCTGGCAGATAGCTGTAATCCGGAGAGCGCAGGAAACCATATCCTTCCGGCAGAACCTCGAGAACGCCTTCGGAAAAAATCAATCCGTGCTTCTCGGCCTGAGCCTGCAGGATTGCGAAGATAAGGTCCTGTTTGGTCATCTTGCCGATGTCGACGATCTTGTACTTTCTGCCGATCTTCGTGAGGTCCTTAATGTTGAGGGCCTGCAGCTCGCTGATGTGGAGTTGCTCGCCCTCTTTATCCAGGGCCTCCTGAATGGAGATTTTCTTGTCTTCTGGCGGATTTGGCGGCTTGGGATCTTTCTCAGCCATAAGGCTCCTGCTGTAAATGATAGCCGATGCGCAATATGGGTGCGGTTAATCGGAAGTAGTAGCTGAATTACGCCGGCGCGGTAGAATAAAAAAATACCTTAAAAACTCGTAAAGGTCCAGATCCTGTTAGGTTTAATCTCGGCGCAGGGGAACCGCGACGCCGGCCGACAGCTCCCTAGCCAATCTTACGCGCATTATCTGATGCCAAGATCACTCTTCGCCTTGGCAACAACTGCATCCTCGCCATCAAGGCTGTTGTTATGCTCTGCCTTCCAGAGGTTATCCAGATTATCCTTGGCCTTCGTCGACAGGGATTTGCCCATGACGTAAGCGTAGGCGAAGGGTTCCATCGCGCCCTTTTGGTCTTTGCCCTGCCACTTTGCCATCCCAATGTAGTACCAAGCCGTGCAAGCGGTTTCATCCGTCTTCGGGGCGAATGTTATAACCTTGTTGTAGAGATCGATTGCTTTGGGATAATCCTTTTTTGTATAGCCATCTGCTGCCATCAGACTGAAAGCTCCCGCGCGAACCGCGTTCCAATCTGCTTCCTTGTAGCCAGCCGGCACCTTATCACCGTATGCGTCCATCAGTTTTGCAAATAGGCCCAGAGCCTTGTCGTTATTCTTTCTTTGGAGATAGATGTTAGCCAGTTGCACCGCGATGCCGTAGGACTTGTCGATCGAAACCTCGGCCAGCAGTTTTTCTCCGTACTGGACGACCTTATCGAGGTTGTTCATCTGAGCGTAGATCTGATAAAGCGTGGTGGCCATTTCGAGGGATGGCTTTGCTCCGTACAGCTTTTCACCTATCTCCGCGGCTTTCGGGAAGTTTTTGGCATCGTAGTAGGCCCTCAACTGGAGGGAGACAAGGCTCGTATCTGTCGGTGCCGCAGCCTGGAAAGTCTGGATCATTGTGAGTGCCCTCTGGGTGTCTCCAGATTTCAAAATGCCAGCGACGACTTCACTATAATCAGCAGCAGCATAGGCGATCGCTCTTGTTGCTCTGGGGTTGCTTTTGACCCAGGCCACCAAGGCATCCGCACGTTTCTGTGGATCTGTTTCCTTGGCCTTGATGTCATCGATCGTAGCCGCATCCTTGCGATACATGTAATCCGAGTCTGGAGGGATTTCAACCTTCTGAGGCGGCTCTGCCCCTTTCTGTGTTTGCGCGCTCGCGATCTGGACTCGCCAAGAAACCATGCACAGGGAAATCGCGAAAAGTGTTATCAGTCCTGAAGATCTAAATGACCTGGTCATAGCTATCACTCCTGAAAATGGGCCGCCTGACAGCACGTGGCTTCATTGGATTGTCTTCTAATCACCAACGCGTGCCGATCCTGGGGCGCAAATCACCCCTCCTGCGATCTTAGCGGTTAGGTTCTAATGAACGGGGATGTCGTGTCAAGTCAAATTGGCATCCGTTTGAGCGGATTTTTCAAGCATCCACCGGTTCCCCGGATACCAACGCATGCGGCGCAGTTCGTACCGGCCCGCCATTTTCGTTCCGGCGAATTCCAGAACCATGCATTCCGGAGCGCGTGCGTCGATCGTGACCTCGCCCGAATCCCAGATGCGTGCCTTTCCTGATCCGAAGGCCTCCTCCACGATAAAGGGCCGGTTGATCTGTTCCGCGGAAAGCTGCTCAGTCTCAATAGCCAGCCGCCGTGTTGCCGCAAGCAAGGGAGGTTCCTTCAACAGAGACCAGGAGCGCACGACGCCGCCGTCGATAACGCGGAGGTCGAAGTGTCCCCTCCCGGTGGCGTGACGATGCACCAGGAATCGCCCCATGCTTGCTCCTGCCCGAAAAATATGCAAGTATTCTGGACGATTAGCCATGGATATCCAAGTCGAATCACGCGGAACTAGCCGAATCGTTCGGATCAAAGATAAAATCACGTTCGAGCACTGCCCCTTGCTCCAGAGTCGTTTCGATGAGGCGCTGGAGGGCGGAGTCCGTGAGGTGGTCATCGATTTCCGGGATGTGCCTTTTATGGACAGCTCCGGCGTTGGTGAGATCCTGCGACTATACAAGCTCGTGCGCGACAGAGAAGGGGATGTCGTATTGATCAACCCCAATCACAAACTGCGAAGCCTGTTTAGCATGTATCGTTTCGAAAAGTTTATGAAGATCCGCGACGAGGTGGAGGCGGGACAGGAATGAAATCGAGACCGGCGTTCAGATGCTATTGGCGTCCTGCCTTACTCTTTTGGCTTGGTATTCTGGGGCTTGGCCTGCAATCTCTAGCGCAAGGAAACGCGCAACAACAAGCGCAACAACAGGGCCAACAGCGAGCGCAACGGGGCAATCAAGGCGGCCGCCGGGGCCTGATGCAGCCGAATCAGGGCAACGGCGCGCAGGGCAATCGGAGCGGTGCCGTCCAGCAGAACCAGCTCGGCCCCCAGTTCAACCGGCCTGCAGCAATACCGCAGGGCGCGCCAGGGGGAGGGCAAGGCAATCGCCCTCCAATCGGGCAACAGCCTCCTCCTGGATTTGGACAGCCCGGACGCGGCGGCATGGCAATGCCCAACCGGCCCGGCTTGCCTCCTATCAACCAACCCTCGGATCCTGCCTCCATGAAGATGAGATTGGAAGGCCAGGATATCACCGCAGAAATCCGCAACACTCCCTTGCAACAAGTCCTCGACGAATTGGCAGCCTGGAGCGGTATCGTCTTCGAGATTGAATCCCAGGAAAATCCGATGGTCTCAGTCAATTTTTATCGCGTGCCGATACAGGAGGCCGTGGACCGGCTCACGGCGCACGAAAACGCGATGTCATTCTACAAACAGGACAACGCGGGACAAAACCACTTGACCTTTGTGCACATCATTTCGCAAACGCCGCGTCCGGCGCCTCCCAGCCTGCACTACATTGGCACGGGAGCGGTCACCAAGCGGAGCGACGATGTCGTCGACAGTCCCGAGCAGGCAGTGGCCGTCCTTGCGGGGAGCACGAACCTGGTTGCCCGGCAGAAGGCCGTCGAAGTTCTCATCGGCGCTAAGAGCCCTGTGGCGATTCAGGCGCTCAGGGCGGTGCTTGCCGACCCGGCCGTGGAGATCAAAGCGGCTGCCATCGACGGACTAGCCAGCATCGGCGCCCGCGAAGCGCTGCCGCAAATCCTGCCGTCCCTGAAGGACAGCCACCCCGGTGTTCGCCAAAGCGCCCTGCTTGCCGTGGGCAGATTGGGAGATGCGAGCGACGTAAAATACTTGCGGCCTCTACTTCACGATCCTGATGCCAGCGTGGCTGCTTCAGCCGATATCGTCATCCAAAAACTCTCCATTCGCGAACCTTGATTGACCAGACGATACATGCGGTCCCGGAGGCCATATGTTCTCAGTTTCTAATGTGCTCATGATCCTAGGCTTGTATTTGGCCGCCGCGCCGGCGCCGCCGCGAACCGTGCCGTTCCAGGATATGGCGGAACGGGTCGACGCCGCGATCGGCGCTGCCTACAAGGCTGCTTCCGCAAGGATGCCCTGCAAAATCGGAACGATTTCGAAATCCCACATGATGCACTGGCAGGATGTGGATAAATGCCTGAGTGGCGCGAGCAATCTTGTGGATTGGGATGCGCTTTCCAAGCAACTCGACGGTATACGTCCGCCGACGATCCTCGCAGAAGATTTTGCTTCTGCCGTGGAAACATCTCTCACCCGGCATGCCTTGCCCTACGACAAGATCTTTCAGGTCAAGGATGCCAAGGCGTTACTTCCAATTACGAATATCGTCCTGAAGTACCTCGTGCCAGACACATTCGCGAACCTGCCAGTTTTCGACCGGGCCGGCAAGAAGCAACTCGGATCCTTCGCGGGCACTTTCATTCACGATGCGCGCGGGGGGCTGTCGACGACCAAAGTTTACTCGCTGATTATGTTCCAGTATAAGGACCCTCAAGGGAAAATCCAAACCGCCTCCGATTGGAATTTGTTGGATTCGTACGGCATTCCCTGGTCCAAGGTGTCGACGCTGGCCGGGTACCGTCTTTCCAGCGAGAAGTTGACCAGCATGGGGAACAGATAATCAGGGCCGGTCAAAAGGACGGCGGCCGGGCGGGTTCCTATTGACCGTTGCTCGAATCGGGCTATCTTGTGCGCGCCCGCGAGACCTGCCTGCGGAGAAGCCATACTCCCGCGAGGACAATGGCCAGGATTGCCAGGACCCTGTTATAGGTCGCCAAAAACCCGCTGACGGAAGTCCAGTTTTCTCCAAGCTGATACCCGGCCCAAATCAGCAGCGCATTCCAGACGACGCAGCCCATTCCCGAGAGGAGCAACACTCGCAGCCAAGGGAGCCGGCACAATCCCGTTACAATGGAAATTACCGAACGGATGCCCGAGAAAAAACGATTCAGGAGAATAACCCAGCTGCCGTAACGCAGAAACCATTTCTTGGCCAGCTCAATTTGCGAAGCGGGGAAAAAACGGAAGTTCTTGCGCGCAAAATACTCCGGATGAATCAGACGTCCCACGGTGTAATAAGTCATGAAGCCGGCGGTGCTTCCCAGGGTCGTGGAAATCAGGATGCCGGCCGCGCTACGATCGGTTCGGCCGAGGAGGTAGCCGGCGAAGACGGTCACTGTGTCTCCCGGGATGGGCGGGACGATATTCTCGATGTAGGCGCAGAGAAACAACGCAACATAGAGCCAGAGGGGATTGAGACCAACCAGATAGTGAGTGATGGAATCGATCATGTGCCCGCTAAAGCCGTAATGTTAGCACAGGTCTGAAGGGCGATGGGTTCCAAACCATGCGATCTGGCGTGCGATCCCGCGCAATACACCCACATCCGAGTGCTCCAGCCCGGCACGCCCCAGCAGCCGTCGCAAACGGAACATCATGTGGCGGGCATTTTCGTCGTGGAGGAATCCGATCGTCCGCAGGGCTGCTTCCAGCTGTGCATACATCGCCTCAGCCTCCTCGACGGCCGCCAGGACGGGAACACGCGCGGGCTCGCACTCGAGATTGCCTAGATAAAGTTCGTATCCTGCAAGCATTACCGCCTGAGCCAGATTGATGCTGTGCGCCCGGGGATGAGTGGGAATGCGCATGAGCAGCTGGCAGCGAAGCAGGTCATCGTCCACCAGCCCCGTATCTTCGGGGCCGAAAACTATGCCTACTTTTTGCCTTTTGGCATGAGATAGCATCAAGGACGCGAGCGCACGGGCGCTGAAGGTTTGGTCCCGGTTACCGCCGCTTTTGCCGGTGGTGCCCACCACGAGCCGGATTCCACGCAAGGCAGAGGCCAGGGATCGATAAATCCGCGCCGAATTCAGCACGGAAACGCCGCTGCGCGCCATGCGCAAGGCTTCTTCATCGATGCGGCATTGTGGCCGGGCGAGCCGCAGGTTGTTGAGTCCCATGTTGTGCATGGCCCTCGCTGCCGAGCCGATGTTGCCCGCATATTTTGTGCCGACCAGTACGATGACGATGTTGTTCAGCATGGACATCTCCCGGGTCCGATCGCTAATATTAATTCGGCGCAGGCGGAGGCTCCCCCTATGAATTGCCGGAATGCAAATCCTTATTATTGCATTATGCCTGGGATCGGGCACATTGCGATTTTCAGCGGACATTGCGACCCGGTCAAAAGGGCCTGCTGGAAAAATGAAACTTCTCGTTCTTGCCGGCGTCAATTCTAACGGTCCAAATATCATATGGCGGAGGGGAAATGATAAAGGCACGGTTTGTGGCTGTTTTGGCAACGCTACTTTTTGCCGGAACGCTGGCGGCCCAAAAGCAGGGCAAGGCACCCCCCAAGAAAGACCTCCAGCCTGAGGAAATCATCAAGGCGTTTACGGCCAAAGAGTCTGAGTTTTTCGACGTCTGGACCCAGTATTATTACCGGCAAGTGGCCAGCATCCACGTGCTTGCCGTCGACGGCGCACCATCCAAAGAGGCCTTGACACTCGTTTTTGAGGTGGTCTTCAATGACAACGGGACCCGTGAAGTCAAACTGATTGAGAGAACCGGACGCCTCACCAACGTGATGTGGACGGCCGACGACGAGGATGTCATTACCAACTTTCAGCCATTTGCCCTCACGAGTTCCGATCTGCCCAACTACGATCTCAAGTATGAGGGCAAAGAGCGCGTCGATGAACTCGACACGTACGTCTTTTCGGTCAAGCCAAAGTCCACAAAAGGCGACAAACTCTATTTTGAAGGGAAGATCTGGGTGGACAACGTGGATCTTCAGATCGTGCGCACCGTGGGAAAGGTCGTCCCCCAGCCTGATCCAAACGTGCAGTTCCCTGCATTCGAAACGCTCCGTCAGCTCGTCGACAAGAAGTATTGGTTCCCGGTCTGGAGCCATGCCGACAGCACGCTGAGATTCCCCGATAAGAACGTCCACATCGAGGAGACGATTACCTACGAAGGGTTCAAGCGCTTTTCTTCCAGCGTCATCATCAAGCCGATCAAGAAGTGATAAGCGCGGGCTAGCGCCGTTTGGCGATGCCTTCCCGGAGGCACGCAAACCACATTGGGCGCCGCATCAGCGGGCCACTTCGCGGTTTAAACAGCAACATGGTGCGGCGGGCAGAAGTGTTGAGGCAGCTCGTAAAAGTGGCCGATGAGCACGTCGCACCCGGCTGCCTGGATCTCTTCGCGGCCGCGGAAACCGCCTGAAATGCCGCAAGTGACCACTCCTGCCGCCCTGCCCGCCAGGATGTCGACCGCGCTGTCTCCGACCATGACGGTTTCAGAAGCGGGTGCGTGGCATCGCGACAATGCTTCCAGGATGGGGGCGGGGTCCGGTTTACGCTGAGGCAGGCTGTCGCCTCCGAGAATCACGCAGAAACGCCCAGCCAGGCCAAAAGCATCCAGGATGCGCCGGGACAGGATCGCCGGCTTATTGGAGACCAATCCCATCCGCGCCCAATGGAGCTGGTCGAGAGTCTCAACGACCCCCGGATATAAGCGGGTCGACTCGACAAGGTGGTTTCCATATTCCTCGATCATAAGCACCTGGCCTGTGGCGATCTTGTCCTTGTCGGGTTCCATGCCCGTAACTTCACGCAGGGCGCGCCGCACCAGGCTCTCCATTCCGTCGCCTACAAAGCGAAGCACGTCATCCATGGTGAGCGGGCGATTGCCCATCCGCACCAAAACTGCGTTTATCGCCCGGGCGATGTCTTCTCGTGAATCGACGAGAGTGCCGTCAAGATCGAATAGGAAGAGCCGGCAGGGATAGCGCATGACAGGCCCCTACCTCGCCAGGATCATTTTCATGTGGCCGAGCTCGGGGATAATGAGGGCTTCGGTGGCCAGCTTGCAAGCCCTGGGACTGCCCGGCAAGCAAAACACGGCCTTCCCCTTGAGAGTTCCGGCCATGGCCCTGGAGAGCATTGAGGCACTCTTCGCCTGGGGATAACTGAGCAGCATGAATAGTGAGTTGAAGCCCGGCAACTCCTTCTCGATCATTCCCTTGACGGTCTCTATGGTGATGTCGGTGGTGGATATACCGGTTCCGCCGTTCGTGATGATCACGTCAATATCCTTTTGTCGCGACAGCTCTCGCAAGGTCGCACGCAGCACCGAACGGCTGTCTGCGATCAGTTTGCGGATTGGAACGTTGTGACCGTGATCTTCCAGCAGCTTTTGAATGATGTCACCCGATTGATCTTCTTTTATCGATCGAGAGTTCGAGAGAGTAATGACCGCGACGCGGGTGCGTGTCTCCCCCTTTTTTCTGTGGTCCGCCACTGTGTCCTTCAGCTTAGGCTCTGGCATATAGACCCTCCAATAATCGGTTTCAAGCGACACGAGGACTCAGTGCGGGCTGCCATCATGCCACGGCGTCTCCGGACGAATCAAGAAGCGATTTCCCTCAACTTCCGGCTTTACGCGCATGATATCATCAGATCAGGGAATGCGGATTCTTCTTAACAGTGCAGATGGCGCGGCGCATCGCGCCAAAGACCACCGCCAACCCATCCAAACGAGGCCGAACATGGATCCCAATGAACAGGTCAAACCGGACCCGATCGCGGATGAGAACAAATCGCCCCTGAAACTCGGATCCATTATGCAGCGAAATGTCGTTCGAGCGGATACAGACACGACTCTGGGCGAGGCGATGACCATTTGTTTTCAGCACCGCATCCGTCATCTGCCGGTCGTGAACAACCGGGAAAAGCTGGCAGGGCTTGTGACGGATCGGGATCTGCGTTTCTATATCAGCCACCGCCTGGGCACCATCATGGAAAACAACTCCGATCGTGAGACATTGCATCATCACGTTCACGTTATGATGATACGGAGGGTCATCACGGCCAATCCCGAGACGTCCGTGACGCAAGCCGCGCAACTGATGGTGGACCATCGCGTCGGCTGCCTGCCGATCGTGGATGCCGAAAACCGCATCCTGGGAATCGTGACCACTGGCGATTTCCTCAAATTGATTGCGGACGGGAAGCTCGCGCCCGCAGCGCTGCCTCAAGAATAGTACTGCGCTCCTCCGGTTCACTTCCGTCTTCCGCTCCGGCTGCACACGAAAGACTAAAGCTTTCCGTAACAACTCTCGAAGAGTAGAGAGCAGGGAACGTGCAACCCCGGCTTTGAAACCAAGCATGATTCAGCCTAGAGATTCCCTCATTGCGAGTGAGAAGACGCGCATGCAAGCAATCAAGGATTCCACACAACTGCGAATTGACAGGAACTTCGAGATGCCAAGCGTCCCGGTGGTCCTTTCCAAGATTCTGCAGTCTGTAGACGACAATCGCGCGTCAGCCAGACGCCTCGAAGAGCTGATCCTTCACGATTTATCGCTTTCCATACGCATCCTCAAGCTGGCAAACTCGGCCTTCTACTCATTTCGGAGCGAGGTCAAGACAATCTCTCACGCCATTGCACTGTTGGGGCTCAATCTGGTGAAAAGCCTGGCCATCGGGGTGAGCATTTTTGAGTCTTTCACGAAGGGATTGCGCGAGGAAGCCACATACGTCAGTCAGCTTTGGACGCATTCTTTTGCGGTCGGGCTCATTGCCCAGGAGATTTGGGTAAAACGCAGCAACCGGGCAGAGGGAGAGTTTGCGTTGCTCTGCGGCTTGCTGCACGATCTCGGCAAGGTTATTTACTTCAAGAAGGACGGAGTGCGTTACAGCCAGCTGTTTGCCATGGAAAAGGGCGATGATGACCCCGGCATCCGTGACCTCGAGCTGAAGATCTATGGAGTAGATCATGCCAGCTTAGGGGCGCTTCTCGCCAAACAATGGAATCTCCCTCCCGACCTGGCCACAATCATCCGGTTGCACCACGACGACGATGCGGGCGGCATCCCGCTTGTCGCCGCCGTTTCCCTGGCCGACATGTCAGTCAAGCAGGCCGGCATTGGCTACGACGGGGATCACAAGATCGCCGCAAATTTGCCCGGTCTTCAGAAACTGTTGCAGATGGATCAGGGCGAGTTAGATGCATTGAAGCTTCTCGCTGAAAGAAAGCGCACAGACGTGGAAGAGTTCTTTAGGCTTACGGCATGAAGACGAGCGCGAAATGGACATAGAGGAAAGGATCCGCTCCAGAATAGAAGCCATTCTCGTCAATGATGCGAGAAACTATGCCGAAATGCGCATGATGGTCTCGTCTGACGAACCGCTCGAGCAAGATCCCTTCGCCGAGGAGCGAAATCTCTATCAGAGGATTCTCAACAGCTACCGAAGCGCTGTCAGTGAAGTCAATAATCTGCTCGAAGAAAACGTAGGATTCCTCTCGGGACTCTCCAGGATAATCGAAACCATCAAGGACAAGGATGATTTCCAGGAAATCTGCTCCCAGATCGTCGACTGCGTGCTCCAGGATTTTGGGGCAGAGTACTGCAGTCTGATTTTCCAGCCGCGAAGCGAGGCTGACTTCGGGCCGCTTTATCTGGAAGGCATTCGAGAGCAGCACAAGTTTCTCTTCAGCCACACGCACGCCGCTCTGCTGGGGAGTGTCGAGTTTGCCCAGCTTGTGATGCAGCTGGCTCGCGAGACATCTGATTGCGTGAACATCGGGGATGTCTACCGGGAAGCGCGATTCAATGCCATCGACTTCCCCGGCGTCGTGCGCGCGCTGGTATGCCTGCCGATCGGAGTGAGGCAGAATCCCGCGGGAGTGCTGGTTCTGAGCCACTCCCTCCCACGCTTCTTCAACCAGAATCACACGAGGGTTCTTAAGATCCTTGCTTCCATGGTGGCCCATGTCTGCCTCCTGAGTGTGGGAAACAAGACAGGCCACCGGGATAGTGCCTCGTTGCAGCAGGCAGCGTGCATTGCAGGGAATGAAAAGACTCTGTCGGTCGTTCTGCTCAATCTAGAGCATGAGGGGTTCTCGCGTCAGCCGCTCAAGGATCGCGCTTTGTTCGACAGTATTCGCAGCTGGCTTTCGCACACCCTCGGGGACAAAGACTCCATGCTGCAATACGAGGGCAACGGTCTCCTCATGCTGCTTCCCGGGGTAACGGAAGAACAGATACCACTGCGCGCCGCACGCGTGCGTGCAGCCTATGACGAGTGGAAGGCCGGTCAGGGAGATGTCGGGCGAGACGTGAACCTCAGCCTGGGTTACTCGACCTGCGAAAGCGGGGAAGATCTGACGCACGCGCTCGAGGTTGCTTCCATGCTGATGCGCGCCGATCGCGACGACGAACATGATTCTCAGCCCGTGCCGAGTTCCCCTCTGATCTGAGTTGACAGATTCGAAATTCAAGATTCGAGATTCTCAATTTCGAATCTCGAATTTCGAATTTCGAATTTCGAATTTGGTGTGTACTTTGACTTGAAGGCGCAGAACTTGGACAAGATCGGATCCAGCTTCCGGTCCGGCGCGCCCGAGAGAATGCGGTAGGCCACCTTCTGAACAAGACCCTCTTCCGCGTCCGGCGATCCGTGAAATGTCGGTTCATCGGGCAGGATCGTGCTCAACCGCACCAGGTGCACCATCTCGTGTGTGAGAATGTAAATCAGGAAAGGGTAAAGATCGGATTCGATGTCTTCCCGGCGGGCAGCAGTCAGGATGCTGGGATCATTAAGCTGAATGCGGTAGAAGTCACAGGCGGTCTTGCATGATGGGCGGAGCTGGCTAAGTCGCTGGACGCGGGCCAGTGCTGCTTCAGGCAAAGGCTCCCATTCATGATCCTGGCACGTGAGCAAGTCGTACTTCAGACGCTGCCAGTGGAATGGCGGAATGCAGTAATAGGCGATCGTGCGTTCCTCGGCCTCGTCCATGGCTCGTATGGCTAAGTCTCGCTGGGCGGGTGAGAATAGCACAGTGGTTTCCCTCGGTTCTTTCCAGTTGCCTTTCCTGGATGAAATCCTAGTCAGTCTTCGCAGAGCTTGAATCCGACTTAGTGTCTGCGGCGGCCGGCTTTGCAGTCGTCTTGGCGCTGTCGGGGGAGGAGACAGACGGCTGCGACTTTTTCGCATAATCGGTGAGATACCAGCCCGACCCTTTCAATTGAAAGCTGCTGTGGCTGATCAGTTTTTCTACCCTTCCCCGGCAGTGCTTGCATTCCGTCAGCGGCTGGTCGGTGATCTTCTGGAACGCCTCGAACACCTCGCCGCACTTGGAGCACTTGTATTCATAGATAGGCACTGCTCATTCCTCCGAATAATCTCGAATTTCGAATCAGGAATCAGACCCGATCGACTACATTTGGTTGCGGCCTACCGGCTCCGCCAGGGAATCGGTGGCTGTCTTTGAGGCGGCCTTAGGTCTGACTCTTCCGATCGTGCACCAGTCTATTTCCTACTCCGCAAACTCAACAGAGACAGCATTTGGAATGATGCCCGCGCGGTATGCTTCGTCGAGGAGCATGCGGACGGCCCTGCGACCATCCTCTCCGTAGTCGAGAGTGCGGGCATTGACGTACATCGAAACAAACTGATCCGCATCTCCTGTGCTGAGGCCCCTGGCATAATCCAACGCATGAGCCAAGGCTTCCTGGCGGTGCTCGAGTGCGTACTGGATGCTCTCTCGAATCAATCGTGATACCTTGCGGATGCAATCCTTTCCCAGATCGCGGCGGATGCCGTTACCACCTAGCGGGAGAGGCAAGCTGGTCCGGCTGAACCACCACTCGCCAAGATCTACGACCTTGTGCAGGCCCGCCTGTCCATAGGTGAGCTGTCCTTCGTGGATCAGCAACCCCGCATCCACCTCTCCTCTCGATACCGCATCCATGATCTGGTCGAACGGGATCACGACAGGGGAGAAATCAGGCTGAAACAGTCTAAGCGTCAGGTAGGCTGTGGTCATCGTTCCCGGTATGCCGATTTTCCGGCCGCGCAAATCTTGATCGCCCAAAGGTTTACAGGAGACTACCATGGGGCCGTAGCGATCCCCCATGCTCGCCCCCGAAGGCAGCAACATGTACCAATCGGCTACATAGGCGTATGCATGGATGGAAAGGGCGGAGACCTCGAATTCACCTTTCAACGCTCGTCGGTTCAAAGATTCGATGTCCTCTAGCTTATGCGTGAAACGAAAATCTCCTGTTGGTATCTTATTCTGCGCCAATGCGTAAAACATGAAGGCATCATCGGAATCGGGACTGTGAGCGATTCGTATTTCCATTTCTGCCCCTTTCAGCCGTCCGGAGCGGCGTGCACCAGAGCTTATCGGGGGGATCGCCCGCCGTCAACAGGACTTTAGAAATTGGGGACAGTCACCTTTTTCGCCTGGAGTATCTCAGCAGATTGGCGAAGGGATGGCGAAAAGAGGTGACTGTCACCAGTTTCAGACCATAGCAAGATGAGGGTGAGGCGTAACGTAACGTTACCCACCGCGTATATCATTTTGCCATCGCTCATGGTGGGTAGGTACTCCGGTCTCCAATTGGTTTCGTGAACCGGCTTTTCGCGGATAGGTCCCGGAGGGAGAGTGCTCCGGGGTTTTCGGAAATGAGAGAGTAAACTATGAACACTTCCATCATTCGTCGCTGTTTCTGGCTAAGCTGTTTTCTCATGGCGGTCATCGCATATGCCCAGGAACCGGTATCCATCACCGG
>JBEKIX010000035.1:0-26358 GCA_050011535.1 Acidobacteriota bacterium | reverse complement strand
GTTGCGCCGGTCGGCAGGGAATAAGAGCCAGGCCGCGCGGCTGCTGGGACTGTCGCGCAACGCGTTGCGCTATCGACTCTCCAAAATCGGCGTCGCCGACGAACCTGACGAGAAAGAGTGATCCTGGCCGAAAACCACCACCCTCTGGCCGAAAGCCACCGAACATAATTCGGAAGAAGGCTGTCCGCGGATTCTCGACCATAGTTAAAGATGTAATTACAAACAAGTTATAGCGTGTGTTCCGGCGATGCCCCCTCTGGCATGATCTTTGCTCTAACCAAGTCGGTTCGCCGGGCCGAGCCTTCACGGCCGGCCGTAGGGAACCGAATCGAGGTGGGCCATGAGACGATGGTTTAGGGAACCGAATCGAGGTGGGCCATGAGACGATGGTTTGGGATTCTGGGAATGGTGGTTGCGACATTTCTTGCTGGAGGGTGGATCTACGGGCAAAGCACTCCCGCGTCAACTCCGCAGGACAAGCCGCCGGGTGTAGCACGGATCAGCATGATTCAAGGGGACGTTTCCATTCAGCGCGGCGATTCCGCGGATTGGGTGGCAGCGGCACTGAACACGCCGGTCATGCCCGGAGACAAAGTCTCTACGGGTCAGGACGCGCTCTCCGAACTTCAGCTGGACTACGCCAATATCCTGCGGCTCTCGAGCCAGTCGGTCGCCAATGTGACTACCCTGGACAATGCACAAATTCAGGTTCAGTTAGCCCAGGGACTGGCGTTTTACACGATCGTCAAGGGCGCTGAGGCGAACGCAGAAATCGACACACCCAATGTCGCGCTTCATCCACGAGGAGAGGGGGAATTCCGGATCCAGGTGAACCCTTCGGGTGAAACCGTAGTGATGGTGCGAAAAGGGGAAGCGGACCTTTCCACATCCGAGGGCAGCACACGGGTTCACAAGGACCAGATGATCACGATCCACGGAACTGGAGCCGACGCGCAGTATCAGATTGCCGAAGCTCCATCCAAAGACTCATGGGATAAATACAACGAGGACCGCGATAAAAACATTAGCAGCGCACAGAGCTGGTCCCACGTGGATCCTTACTATACAGGCGCTGCCGACCTGGATTCCTACGGGCATTGGGTTTACGTTCCCGACTACGGCTGGGTCTGGGCACCGACGGTTGCGCCGGACTGGGCGCCGTATCGGGAAGGCAACTGGGTTTGGGAACCTTACTACGGCTGGACTTGGGCCTCGTATGAGCCCTGGGGCTGGGCGCCTTACCATTACGGCCGATGGTTCTCCTGGAGGAATTCGTGGGTATGGTGGCCTGGGTCAATCACTCGCGGGTACCGGCCGATCTGGGCGCCTGCTTACGTGTCCTTCTTCGGCTTCGGTGCCGGCCGCTTCGGCCTTTCTTTCGGGTTCGGGTTCGGCTTCGGATCGATCGGGTGGCTGCCGATCGGCCCGTGCGATCCGTATTTCCCATGGTATGGCGGCTTCGGCATGAGGTTCGGCTTTGCGGACTTATTCAGGTTCCATAATCATGACTACTTCCGCGGCTACCCCGGAGCGTTTGGACCGCTCGCGGCACGATTTGACGAGCGCTTTTCC
Organism: Acidobacteriota bacterium; assembly: GCA_050011535.1. GTDB lineage: Bacteria > Acidobacteriota > UBA6911 > UBA6911 > UBA6911 > JAFNAG01. Next base: position 24,786 of record JBEKIX010000035.1, on the reverse strand, counting down.
AACTTCCGGATGGCCGAGCAGGACTCGCGTTTCTTGCGCGGCGTGACTTCGATCCGCGCGGAAGAGTTTGGCCACGGCACTGGCCAGCGGGCTATGGGCGTTTCCGTTCACGATTTCCAGAACGCGCATGTGATAACCGGAGGAGTGCCCGCTGTGCCCACACGCGAGAGCCTTGCGGCGTCCAACCGTGCCGCCAGCCCGTCGACGATTCGCAACGAACAGGGGACGCGCTTCTTCAGCAGGTCTCAAACGCAAGCGGCGCCGCGCACCTCATTCAACGATCAGGCAAGTCGCATCCAGGAAGCGCTGCGCGGAAACGGCAAGTCAGCCGCTCCGCAGGGAGGCAACCAGCGCGAGGGGGCAACGGCGGGAAGTGTGAATCGGCCTGGTGCAGGATCACAGCCCAGCACCTCCACGCGACCTCCTTCGGGCAGTGAATCGCGGCCTGGCAATAGCTCTGCCGCGGCCCCTAATCGAAGTGGTCAGGCAGCAGGCACTTCCGAAAGCTGGCAACGCTTTGGAAACGCCAACGGGGGAGGCACGGCCTCCGGCAGAGCCGTAACGGCACAGCCAACCCCTGGAGCGGCCGGAGCGGGCAAGAACGCGACTCCAGCGGGCAGCACTCCTGCCTATCGCCCGCCGATCTATCGTCCACCGGCGAATTCCGGTGCGCAAAGCACTGCGCCCGAACGTAACCCGGGCGCTGCAGGAAACTCGAATGGCTGGCAGCGTTTCACGCCACGTCCGGCGGAGCCTTCTGCTCAAGCGCCCGTCGGGCGTGGAAATGCGACGGCTCCGCAACCCCGGTACCAAGGAAGCCCGTCTAACGGCCGGGGGCCGGTCCCAAGCTCTAACGGAAGGCCGAGTTATAGCTCCCCAAGCTATTCACGGCCACCGTTGAATATGAGCCGGCCGATTATCAGTGGTCCGCCGCGCGGGGTGCCGAATAGCGGTTCCAGTGGCCGCGTTGGCAGCGCTCCTCGCGGAGCGAGCGGGGGCCGGTCCTCCGGCCCATCCCGCCGCCGCTAAGAATCGGCAGCAGTCGTTTCACGTTCGGTTCCTGTCTGTCGGCAAATGTTGAAATGGACGCCAGGCGGTTCTGAAAAGGTGGTGACTTGGCGGGCAAGCGTGGGAGCGGTCGACCAGACCGGGCCTGGGCTGGACGTGTTCAGAAGGACGTAGCCTCTCATTTGGCGATACGCTACTGCTATTCGAACGCTGGTCGGGTGTGCCGGACCCGACCAGCCCCTTTCTGCAACTGCTCATGAATTCTGGCCGCAAAACTTCAGTGGGCAAAAGTGAGTCACATGGTCGAGTTTCGCTACGGCACCCGCAATACTTCGACAGGTTAGGACAAGCCGAGTCGGCGTTTGGCCTCAGCTAGGGGTATCGAGCGTTTCTTGCCATCACGGAGAATGTTTCGTGATGCCGGCCATGAAACCCGCAAGCGCCACGAACGCCACCCGGGCGAAGTAGCCCCGCACCAGGTCCGCGAGAGCAGGATGACCACAATCAGCGACTCGAACAGTTCCGCGAGAAATTCCGTCACGAATTGACTTACCTCCAAGCTCCTGGCTCCCGGAGGGTGGTAGATAAGGAGGCCCGAAGGATTGACCGCCAGCTTTTGGCCATAGGTTTTCATGGCCGCATTTATTGCGGACCGGGTCGGACTCGGGCCGAGGCCGAAGCCCGGATATATGTACATTCCATGCTGCTCACCCATGGCGGAGTGCATGGCGCCCAGTACAGCTTTCTCGTGGGTATTTCGCCGATGCCCGTGGCGGCGAGCGGCAACACCATATGAGCCAGTGAAGACCAGGCAAACATGGCAATGCCTCCCAGCACCCCGGCCAGGATGATTTTTTTGGTCATAGCAGCCTCCTGAGGGACTTGAGTTGACTGCGAAAAGCACATTGCCGCGAAGTCTAACGCGCCCCTGAATGCATGACAACTTGGTTTTAAGGCACGCTATGTCTTTTGCCAGAACCCGCGCCTTCGGCGCTTGGGATGGGCGGATAGCGCTGCAGTGCCGCCAGTCTTGCGCCCCGAGCTACCCTGTGATAGTGTTTATAATTCTTTCCTGCTCCCATTACTGACCGATCGCGTATGGAACCATAGGTAATGGAACGCGCGGACTGCGCAATGTGACCGTAAGAGACCCATGACGACGAAGGTATACTTTCACGATAGCTGTTTCGACGGGCTGGCCTCAGCCGCGGTGTTCAGCGATTTCTATCGCAAGAAGATCCGCAAGGACCCCGAGTTCGCATACGAGGGATTGGCGCATCGCGCCGGGCAGCTTTTCCTGGATGTGCGGTTCGACGGCGACGTGAACGCGATCGTCGACTTCAAGTACTCCAGCGATCCACGTCTGACCTGGTGGTTCGATCACCATCAAAGCGCGTTTCTGAACGCACAGGACGAGAAGCACTTCCGCGCCGACCGAAGCGGCAGGAAGTTTCACGATCCCACCTACCGTTCCTGCACGAAGTTCATTACAGAGATGGTGCGTGAACATTTCGGCTTTGACTCGAGCGATCTGAACGAGCTGATTCACTGGGCCGACGTCATTGATGGGGCCCAATTTCAGGATGCGCGCGCAGCCGTCGAACTGCGCGAACCCGCCATGAAACTGATGATGGTCATCGAAGGGCTGCGAGATCCGGACAGCAGCCGGCGGCTGATCGAGGATTTTCAGAGCAAGACACTCGCCGGCATCATGGCGCTCGATTGGGTTCATGCGGCTTTCCAGCCTCTTTATGAACGTCATATCAAATCCATAGAGATCATCCGACGGAAGGCTCACTATGCTCAGGGGACAGTCTCTTTTGACATCAGCGACCACGAAGACATGGAAGGGTACAATAAATTCATTCCGTACTATCTGTTTCCCGAAGCGACCTACTGCGTGGGAGTGAGTCGCTCAAGCTTCCGCTCCAAAATCTCCGTAGGATCGAACCCTTGGAGCCCGCGGCCCCGCAAGCACAACCTGGCGGCGCTGTGCGAGCGGCATGGCGGCGGCGGGCATCCCGTGGTGGGCGCCATATCCTATGCGCCGGAGGATCTTCCCCGGGCGCGCCAGATCGCCCAGGAGATCGCGCGCGAACTGCGCGCCGAGTCCTAGGTCCATGTCGAAATCCCCTCAAGGGCTCAACCCTCGACTCCGCGCCGTAGAAGCCTTCCCGGTTCAGGTCGAAGGCAAGCATCTGACCTGTTTGCGCGATCCTCTGGAACTTGCCGAACGACCGATCTTCCTCAATGGACCGCAGGCATTTCTTGTCTCCCTGATGGATGGCACCAACTCATTGCGCAACATCCAGGCGAGCTTCTTCCGCCAGACGTCGCAATTGCTGACCACCGAGGCCCTGGAGAACCTGGTCAAGCAGCTCGACGATCACCGTTACCTGGACAGCCCTTCCTTCCAGATCTACTACGACTCGCAGGTTCAGGAATTCCGATGCCGGCGCACGCGGCCGGCGCGCCACGCGGGCACCGCCTATGCACGCAGCGAGAATGAGCTGCGCGCTCAAATTGACGGCTTTTTCGCGAGCGCTTGCGGTTCGGAACCGGCCGCGGAGAGCGTGCCGCCACGGCCGCTGCGCGGGCTGATCGCGCCTCATATCGACTTCCAGCGCGGCGGGCCGTCTTATGCTTTGGCTTACAAGGCGCTGGCCGAGCATTCCGGAGCCGATCGCTTCATCATCTTCGGAACCTGCCACAACCCGATGAGCAGACGCTTCGCCCTCACCGAAAAGGATTACGAAACACCCCTGGGCGCGGCTGCCGCCGACCGCGAATTCATCCAGCGTGTAGCGCAAAAACTGCCCTGGGACCCGCTCGAAGATGAGTTTGCCCACCGCGGCGAACACTCCATTGAATTCCAGGCGGTCTGCCTGCGCTATGTATTGGGGAAGGAACGGCAGTTTACGATCGTTCCTGTCCTGGTCGGCTCTTTTCAGGACATCCTGGTCACAGGCAGAGCTGCCGCGGAAGATGCTGAAATCGCCGCCATGGTGGCGGCGATCCGGGAGACAGTGGCGGAGCTTCCGGGCAGGTATTGTGTAGTTGCAGGAGCGGACCTTGCCCACGTCGGCCGCAATTTTGGCGATGCGGCCGGCCCCTCCGAGGCTTCTCTGCGCGAGGTAGCGCGAGCGGATCGCGAATTTCTGAAGCGCGTCGAGCAAGGCGAAGCGGAAGAAGCCTTCCGCTTCATCGCAGCGGAGCGCGACCGGCGTCGCGTCTGCGGTTATCCCCCGATCTACATGGCCCTGCGCTGTCTCGAAAACACGCAGGGCAAGCTACTCGACTACCGGCAGTGGGCGGACCTGGAGGCGGGCTCGTCCGTCAGCTTCGCAGCCCTCGCGTTCTTCTAACGAAATTAGTGACGCCGCCCTTTTTCGCACCCCCTTCTTGAATCTGCCGAGATTCACCCGGCGAAAAGGGGCGGCGTCACTAATTTCGCAAGTCGAGCCTTTTACGTTCGACTTGAGCATTGGAAGCGGGCGGAAATTGAGGTACATTGGCCGCTCTGATCTTGCATCATTCGGAATGATCAGCAATGGAAGACCTGAAGATTTTGGTCGTGGATGACGAGAACGCCAACCTGCAAAAACTGCAGCGCACTTTTTATGGCCGATATCCCGTGCTGGCTGCCGGCAGCGGCAGGGAAGCGCTTGATCTCATCCAAAAGAACGAGGGTATTGGTGTCATTATCGCAGACCAGAGAATGCCGGACATGACGGGAGTCGAACTCCTTCGCCAGTCTCAAGTGCAGCTCCCTGATGCCGTGCGCATCATTCTGACCGGCTACACGGACGTGGACGTGCTGATGGAGGCGATCAACAGCTGCAAGGTTTATCGTTACGTCGTCAAGCCATGGGATCCTCCGGATCTGCTGATGACCGTTGAGCGCGGGATCGAGGCATATCGCCTGACCCTCGAAAATGCCAGGTTTCGCAAGGAACTGATCCGTCGCGAGCGGCTCGCGCGCGAGCTCGAAATCGCGAGCGAAATTCAGCGCTACATCCTGCCTCCGGATTGTCCGCGGCTTGATGGTTACGAGATTGCCGTGGATTATCATCCCGCGCGGGAAGTCGGTGGAGATCTGTACGATTTTGAATGGGACCACCAGGCAGGCCTGCTGCAGATTGCCATCGGGGACGTTTCCGGCAAGTCCATTCCAGCGGCTTTGTACGGAGCCGTGTTCAGCGGGCAGTTGCGCACGCTTTTCGCTCAGCCTTGGTCTCCGGCCGAGATACTTCGCCGTGCAAATTCGAGTCTCATCGCCCACTATAAGGTCAGCAACTACATCGCAGTCGCCTGCCTGCGGCTTCAGCCGGAGAGCGGCACCTGCACGCTGGCCAACGGCGGAATGCCGTTTCCCTTTCTGGTGCGCGCGGGCGAAGTGACAAGGCTTCCAATTTCCGGCGTTCCTCTTGGCCTGATCGAAGGGACGACCTACGATGAATTCCCATTTTCCATGGAAAAGGGGGACTTCCTGGTCTTGACGAGCGATGGGACGACCGATGCCATGGACCCGAATGGAGAGATGTTCGAGGAGCGCCGCTTCGTAGAGTCGATCCGGCGCCATGCGGCGGAAGGCGCCGCGCAGCTCACGAAGAATCTCTACCAGGAGATTTGCGAGTTTACCAGGAGCGCTGAGGTTCACGACGACATCACCATTCTGGCGCTGAGGCGGACCGCATAGGCTCGAGGCGAAATGTTGCTCATCAAGAACATTGGTCAGATTGTCACTCTTCGTGGAAGCCCGGTCCCGCGCTGTGCCGGTGCCATGCGAGAACTGGAGATCGTGGAGAACGGCGCAATTCTCATCCGGGCGGAGCGCATCGTCTGGGTGGGTCCGACCCGCGAGCTACCCGTGCGCGCGCTCGGCGCACGCTATGAGACTTTCGACGGTGTCGGCCTGGAGCTGGTGGCGTTGCCCGGTTTTGTGGATTGCCACACGCATCCCATCTTCGGCGGCACTAGAGCCGACGAATACGACTTGCGTTGCCAGGGGAAGAGCTACCAGGAAATTGCCGCCGCGGGAGGAGGGATCAGCGCAAGCGTGCGCCAGCTGCGCGCTGCGAGTCCCGACCAGCTCGAGAACCGGGCGGAACGGCATTTCCAGCAGTTCCTGGAGCACGGCACGACAACGATCGAAGCCAAGAGCGGTTACGGACTGTCCCTGGAGGATGAACTCAAGAGTTTGCAGGTACTGGCCGCGTTGCGCGGCAGGAACCGGCTCGAGACCGTTCCAACTTTCCTGGGCGCGCATGATGTCCCGGAAGAGATGCGTGCCAACCGCGCGGAATACGTCCGCCGCATTATCGAGGAGATGATACCCCGGGTGGCCCAGGATGGACTGGCGCGCTTCTGCGATGTTTTCTGCGATACGGGATATTTTACAGTGGAGGAAGCGCGCGCCATTCTTCGGGCCGCCGAGCGCGCCGGACTCGGCCTTCGCATCCACGCCGAACAGCTGGCGCACAGCGGCGGGGCAAGGCTGGCTGCGGAATTGGGCGCTTTGAGCGCCGATCACCTCGAGTGGGTGGATGAAGATGACATCGAGGCTCTGCGGCGCGCGGGGACCGTCGCCACACTGCTGCCGGGCGCCACATTCAACCTCGGGCTCGCGCGCTATCCGCCGGCGCGCAGGCTCATCGAGGCCGGCGTGCCGGTGGCCCTGGCAACCGATTTCAATCCGGGTTCCTGCTTTACCTTGAATATGCAGCTCATCCTGTCGATTGCCTGCAGCCAGATGAAAATGACTCCGGCGGAGGCGATCACGGCGGCCACGCTCAACGCCGCTTGCTCGCTCGGCATGTCCGAACGGATCGGCAGTATCGAAGAGGGCAAGCAGGCCGACATCGTCCTGATGAATGTGCCGGATTACAGAGAGATCCCCTATTTCTTCGGCGTGAATCATTGCGCGGTGACCGTGAAGAAGGGCAACATCGTTATCAACAGATTGGAGCGGCCGTGAGCAAGATCGTCGAATGTGTGCCCAACTTTAGTGAAGGCAGGCGCAAAGAGGTCGTGGATGTGCTTATAGCTGCGTTGACAGGATTCTCCGGCGTGGCGCTTCTCGATTCTGAAATGGACAGCGCGCACAATCGGTGCGTGATTACGATAGCGGGCGAACCGGAGGCCGTGGGTCGTGGCGTCGTCGCGGCGGCTGGAAAAGCCGCGGAACTTATTGACCTGCGGCAGCACCAGGGCGAGCACCCTCGCATGGGTGCGACCGACGTCATTCCCTTCATCCCGATCGCCGGCTTGGGAATAGAGGACTGCGTCCAGCTGTCCCGGCATGTGGGGCATGAGATTGCCGCGCGCTACGGCATTCCGGTCTATCTGTATGAACAGTCCGCGATCGTGCCGGCCCGCCAGGATCTTGCCTATGTCCGCAAAGGAGAGTTCGAGGGCATCCGCGAGGAGATTCGCACCAACCCGGAACGCAAGCCGGATTTCGGACCGAGCGAGGTTCACCCTTCCGCGGGAGCGACCGCGGTCGGCGCCCGCTTTCCTCTCGTCGCCTATAACATCTATCTAAACACGCCCGATGTGAAAATCGCCCAGGCAATCGCGCGCGCCGTGCGCTTCTCAGGAGGCGGCCTGAGATTCGTGAAGGCCCTCGGTTTCGAGATCAAGGAAAGAAGCCAAGTCCAGGTGTCCATGAACCTGACCAATTACGAGTCCACGCCGATCTTCCGGGTTTTTGAAATGGTGGCGCGCGAAGCCGGGCGCTTCGGAGTCTCTGTTGTTTCCAGCGAAATTGTGGGACTCTTGCCGCAACGAGCCCTGGATGCGTGCGCGGACTACTATCTGCGCCTTGAAAATTTCAGCCCCAATCAGATCCTTGAGAACCGACTGAATTCCGCGCTGCATCAGGAGCTGTCGCTTTCGGCATTCGTGGCGAGCGTAGCCGCGCCGGAGGCAGTACCCGGAGGCGGGAGCGTTGCGGCCATCGCCGCCTCGCTGGCGGCGGCCCTCGGAGAAATGGTTGCGGGCCTCACCGAAGGAAAGAAGAAATACCAGGCGGTTGAGGAACGAGTCCGCGAAACTCACCGACAGCTCAACGAGGTGCGCACGGCTCTGCAGCGGCTCGCGCAGGAAGATGCCGATGCCTACCAGGGAGTGATGGCTGCCCTGAAGCTTCCGAAGGAGACGCAGGATCAGCAGGCCGCGCGCGCCGAGACCCTCGAGAAGGCGATGCGTCTTGCCACGGAGGTCCCGTTGAGCACCGCGCGTTTCGCCGGCAAAGCGCTCGATTTGCTTGCGCAGCTTGCAGAGATCGGCAATCAGAACGCATTGAGCGATGCGGCGGCGGGCGCCCAGCTTGCCTATGCTGCACTAAAGGCGGCCCAATACAACGTGCTCATCAACCTCGCCGGCCTGGGGGACCGCTCCTTCGCGGAAACCTGCCGGAATGCGGCGGACGACCTGTGCCGCCAGGGACTGCAAGTCCTGCAGCGGGTGGATGCTAAGCTGACGCATCCTCGCTGATGCCCCTCATGCCACACATTAAATGCCGTTCTGTATAGTAATGTCTGCGAGCCGGCTAATATATGTAAAACTGGGTCTGAATTACGGCCTGAATGCGCCGGGGATCCGAGCCGGCCTTTGCCTGCCCCATGCCCAGCTTGACGTTGAACTTATGTCCCTCCGGCCACCAAGCCAGGCCGCCCAAATACTTGCTTTGATTCTTGCCGGTGATTTGGGAGAAGCGCTCGCCGGATAGTTGCATAAAAGGTCCAATTTTAACATGGTGAAAGTAATAGCCGGCCTCACTCATCCACGTCTGCTGTGGCGGGAGCTGCAAAAAAGTTGTTCCACCGTTGTAATGCGTAAAATCGGCTTGTACCGTCAGCCCATCTCCCTTGAACAGGGGCTGGTCGTAAAACAAATCGACAGTCTGCGCATGGTAGTCGCCCTGGTTGTCATAGCTCGTGCCTAAGGCCAGTATCTTTTTGGTTCCCAGGGTGGTGCCGGTATAGAAAAAGTTGGTATCCGATTCGAAAGGATACCAAACCAGACGGCCGGTATAACGGAACGAATCATTGGCATTGGGGTTGCGGCGGCCTTGATACACGCCGGCGCGATATTCGATGTGCTTATTGAACAAATAACCGCGCGCCTGCAAACCGTAATCGCGGCCAACACGGGAATCGGTCGGGTCTGATGCAAGGAATGAGTATGGGCCGTAATCGACTGGCAACAGCGTGGTCGCTCCTTGAGTTCCGTTGTGAGATACCGGCACGAACAGCAATCCGCCATCGAGCTGGAACTCCGTACGGAACTTGTAGGTGAAGATGACATCCTGGAGATACACGTTCCCGGCTACCTTGGTTCCATCCGCCTGACCTTTCCCGAGATTGGGGCTGTCTGTCTCAATGAAAAAGCTGAGCTTGTCGTTGATCTGCCCGCCGGCGATCAGGCGTATGCGCCTCAAAAACAGGTTTTGGGAAGTGGTTTTGCTCAGGGGATTCGTAAACCACTCCGCCTGGCCTTGGGCAAGAAAGCCGAAAGCAATCGATGACTTCCCATCTTGAGAAGCTATCTGCCAGGGGTGATCAGCGGCTTGGGCGATGAAGGGCAGGGCGGCAAAGATGAGCAGACTGAACAGCGTATCGAACGTCGGCTTACTTCGCGATGACGGCATTTCTTCTCCTGTACAGATTTCATCTCATGGCGCAAAGTTATACATTGTGCTCCGATCACCGGAGCCTGACAAGGGTGGAGGTGTTCAGAGTTGTTCAACGCGAAAATCACGGCCGTGGCGCATCACGTGCCCGAACATATTGTCACCAACCACGATCTCGAGAAAACGCTTGAAACCAGCGACGAGTGGATCCGCACGCGCACGGGGATACGCGAGCGCCGCGTGGCGGCAAGAGGGCAGGCGACATCGGACCTGGCCGCCGTGGCAGCCAGAAAGGCCCTCGACCAGCGCGGCCTGCCGGCCTCTGCGATCGATTGTATCGTCGTGGCCACCGTGACTCCCGACATGTTTTTCCCCTCGACGGCATGCCTGCTGCAGAACAAGATCGGCGCAAGCCGCGCCTGGGGCTTTGACCTCTCGGGCGCGTGCGCCGGTTTCGTGTTTGCCGTCGCGACCGCCGCACAGTTCATCCATTCAGGCGCCCATAAAACGGTTCTGGTGGTCGGGGCCGATGTCATGACTTCCATTCTCGATCCAGCCGACCGCAACACGTATGTTCTCTTCGGCGACGGCGCAGGTGCGGTCCTCATGGAACCGACCGAGCCGGGCGAAAAGGGCGTGCTCGATTTCATCCTTCGTTGCGACGGCGCCGGAGGAGAATTCCTGCGCATGCCCGGAGGCGGGAGCCTGCATCCTGCTACGCACAGAACCGTCGAGCGGAAAATGCATTATGTCCATCAGGATGGACGGGCGGTTTTCAAGTCTGCGGTTCAGGGTATGGCGGATGTCTCGGCTGAGATACTCGCGCGCAACAACCTGACGGCCGCGGACATTAGTCTCTACATCCCCCACCAGGCCAACATGCGCATCATCGATGCCGCCGTGGAGAGGCTCGGGATTGCCAACGATCGCGTAGTGCGGAATATCGATCGATACGCCAATACCACGGCTGCAACGATCCCCATCGGCCTTTCAGAATCGTACGATTGTCGGAGAATCAGACGCGGCGATTTAGTATTGATGGCGACCTTTGGAGCGGGTTTTACCTGGGGCAGCGTCCTTTTATCCTGGAATCTCTAACAGAAAAAGGGATGCGCCAATTTTCCGCCAGCGGAAAATTGGCGCATCCCTTTTTCTGTACTCAAATAAACATTTCCTCGTCCTGATGAGAGCGATTTCCGAATCGTCTGCGCCAGGCTAAGAGGACATCAAGGCCGGCGCGAATCCCCCGGATAATGGCTTGGACTTCCATGATCGGAGTTATGATCGCGCTCTGAATGGTATCGATGGTTTCATCGAACCTCTGGGAAACGGTCTCGATCACATCCTGGAATCGGGCCATCTGAAGACGGACCGTGTCGGTGGCTTCCGCGATGAACGCATCCACTTCCACCACGCGCCCGTGGATCACCTTGCTGATGGCGGTCACATTCTCCTGCATCGCGTGGACTTTTTCCGCCGTGCTCTTCGCGACCGCAAGGAAACTCTCCGCTTGCGCTCCCAGCAAATCGATCTGTTTGGTCAGCTTTGCGCTTACCGCTTCCACGCGGGCAGAAAGGTCGCGAACCCTTCGAAACAGCCCGATGAGCGCCAAAGCCTGAAGGAGAAATGCTAGCGCAATAAGTCCGACAAACACGATCAGGATTGTGGCTTGCGTCGGGGTCATTTAGGATTTCGCCTTGTCTTTTTCGTCCCTGTAAGCCTGCTTCCCGGCCTCGAGCGCGGCAGCCAGTTGGTCACGCTGTTGCTGGAGCAGCTCTTTGCCGCGATCAAGCAAGCCGGTGGTTTTATCAGAAACGTCCTTCGTGCGGTTGGCGACGTAATCAGCGCCTTCGCGGGTCTTCATGGTAAGCAGCTTCCGGGTTTCCTCACCGCTGCGAGGAGCCAATAGTAGCGCAGCGGCTGCACCGATAAACCCTCCGAGTAAGAAAAACAGAGCCTTCTCTCCTGCTCCAGTCTCTTCCGCCATAAGCCCTCCTTGTGTTCAATAAGTTATTTCAAATCCTATGTTTAGCACTTGGTCAATCAAATGTCAAACGTGAAATCCAAAAGAACGAGAGTCAGAAACCAGGAGTCAGATGTCAGGGGCGCGGCGGGAGAACTATAGCTTAGGCAGCAAAAAGCCGCTCATTATCTGGAGATCCGGCATGTTGAGCTATAATAGGCGTCTTGCGGCAAGTTTGATTCGGTCAGTTTCATTGGATACCAAAGGGAGTGAAGATGAACAAGAAGAGCCAGGAATTCTCAACTCGAGCGGTTCATGCCGGGGAGCATCTCCCGCCGGCCGATTTTATTCCGGTCGTCGGGCCCATCCATCCGACTGTGGGTTTCGTCTACGACAGCATGGACGATCTGGACGGGGTATTGGGAACGACGAGGGAAGGTTTTGTGTATCCTCGCTATGGGAGCCCCACCGTTACGGCATTTGAAGCTGCCACGGCAAACCTCGAGGGAGGAGAAGCGGCGTACGCATTTTCCTCAGGCATGGCCGCGATTCATGTGGCTTTGTTGACGGCCGGTGTGCGGCAGGGATCCAATGTGGTGGCCGCGATGGATGTCTATGGCGCGACCTTCACAATGTTGCGCCGCCTGTTTTCGGAATTGGGGGTTAAATGCCGTCTGGTGGATGTAACCGATTTGAAAGCGGTGGAGGCAGCGCTCGAAGAGACGCGCCCAGTCATTCTGGTGGCGGAGACGATTTCCAATCCGCTTTTGAAGGTGGCGGACCATCCGGCCCTGATCGAAGTTGCCCATCGCTACGGTGCGCAGGCGCTGATCGATAATACCTTTGCATCCCCTTACCTATTCAACCCCTGCTTGTATGGCGCCGACTACGTCATGCACAGCGCCACCAAATACATCGCCGGGCATGGCGACGTCCTGGCGGGAATCATCGTCACCTCCAAGAAAAACCGGAGCAGGATGTACGAGCTGAACAAGATGATCGGCAGCAACCTGGGGCCATTTGAAGCGTGGCTGGCAATGCGCGGCCTCAAGACCCTGCCTCTGCGAATGCGCCAGCAGTGCCAGAATTCCTCCCGTATCGCCGAATGGCTGAGCGGACATCCCCGGATCGCGCACATCAACTATCCGGGCCTTCCAGCGCATCCGCAGCATCTACTCGCCAAACGTCTGTTTGAGGGACGCGGATTCGGTGCGGTATTGTCTTTTGAGATCAGAGGCGCCGACAAAGCCACCGCATTCCGATTCATGGATGCGCTCAATCTCATCATGCCGGCGACCACGCTCGGGGATATCTACAGCATTATCCTGCATCCGGCCTCTTCCTCCCATCGAGCGCTGTCTCCTGCCGAGAGGGCGGAGATCGGCATCGGTGATGGGTTGGTTCGCCTCTCGGTGGGCATTGAGGACGCCGGCGACATCATCGCGGATCTTGACCAGGCGTTGGGTGCGATGTCCTGACGCGGCGCATGCGGCCGCAAGGTGGCTTGAGCGTCGCCGGACAGAATGGCTTCCGCAGGTAGAATGGATCCGGCAGGCAAGGCATCCAGCGGAGGAGAGCGGCTCTTACTCAGGCATGAGGCACGTAGCCATGTCCAACGGAACAAGCGATGTGCGTCTATCCCGGCTTGCGACCGTCTTTTTTGTCGCTTGCTTCGGGGTGGTGATTTATTTCCTGTATCGCGTTTTTGCGCCCTTTCTTTCCGACCTCGTCTGGTCTGTCGTCCTGACAATGGTGTTCCTCCCTTTATTCGACCGCATTCTCAAATTCACGAGGGGAAAGCGGACGCTGGCGGCATTCGTCACTTGCGTTCTGATCCTGTTGCTCATCGTGCTCCCGGTTACGTATCTGGGCTTCCTCATGACCCAGCAGTCGATCGCGCTCTACGAAAACATCCAGAAGAACCCGGGCACGCTGATCGATGTATCCGCGAGGCTGCAGGAATTCGAGCATCGACCTCATATGGAGTGGCTTGTGCTGCAGGCGCGAAAGTGGCTTGGCGCCGGAGCATTGGATCTGCAGCAGTATCTGCGCGACGCAGCCAGCGGAGTGAGCAGATTTCTGATGGCGAAAGGAGCGACGCTGCTGACAGGACTGGGCGGCTTGTTCTTCAGCTTTTTCCTGATCTTCATCACCATGTTCTTTCTCTTGAAGGACGGGCCGCATTTGATGGAGATCATCAGAGCCTCGAGTCCCCTACCGGAGGCTTATGAGACAGAAATCATCCGGACGATCCGGGGCGTGAGCTATGCGACCTTCTACGGCTCTCTGTTGACTGCGATCGTGCACGGATTCGCGGCATGCCTGCTGTTCCTGGTTCTGGGCCTTCCAGCGCCGCTTTTCTGGGGAGCAATAGTCTCCCTGGTTTCGCTGGTTCCTCTCGTGGGGGCGGCGCTGGTCTGGGTGCCATGGGCAGTCTACCTGATGCTGGCCGGGGCGACGACGCGCGGCCTCGTGATGCTCGTGCTGGGCATGCTGACGGCTATCTTGATTGAAAATGTGCTCAAACCGATGTTGATTCGGGGCAAGACGAACATACATCCCCTGCTGGTATTCATCGGCGTTCTCGGCGGCCTGCAGGCCTTCGGCTTCCTCGGAATCGTGCTGGGTCCGCTCGCCGTGGCTCTGTTCGTTGCGTTTCTGAATTTCTACAGGCAGGAGTTCCACGCCCATCTGCGAGACAAAGGCCAGGCCAAACACGCCGGTTCGCAGGCTAAGAGCAGGAATCCGTAACTCGAAGGAAGTGGATTCCGAATTTCTTGCTCCATCCGCGTTCATCTGCGTCCTGAGAAATGCGTCACCGTATTTATGGAGTCGTGTACTCAGGGCCAACGTCTGCGGTCTGATTTACCCGACCAGCAGGAATTTGAGATCCATGACATTGGTCCGGGTCGGCCCTGTCATAATCTGGTCTCCGAGGCGCGCGAAGAACTCGTACGAATTGTTGTCAGCCAGGCAGTCCGACAGAAAACTCGCACCGAACCGGAGGGAGCGCGCCAACGTGGTGTTGTCCGCCAGCGCGCCTGCGGCATCGGTGGGACCGTCCGTACCGTCGGTGGCCAGGGCCGCAACCACCACGGGCGCGGGGAGGTGAGCCAGGCCGCGAACACACTGAAGGGCAAATTCCTGGTTGCGTCCGCCGCGTCCGCTACCAACCACGCGGACGGTGGTTTCCCCGCCGCTGATCAGGCAAGCCGGACGGCGCAAAGGCCGTCCTTCCGCGATGATCTCCTGCAGGATGCTCATGTGAAAGCGTGCGGCCTCAGAGGTGTCCCCTTCGAGACGAGACGTGATCACCATCGTTCTGTATCCGAGACGTCGTGCCGTGCGCGCGGCGGCGCCGCACGCTTGGGCGTTGCTGCCCACAATGACGCTGAGCTTTTTGCGGAAGATCGGGTCCCCCGGCTTGGGATTCTCGGGGATCTTACCTGAAGCGCCCGCCTCGATACGATGTTTGACGGCAGGCGGGACCAGGTCTTCGATCCGGAGCTTGCGCAAAATCTCGGCGCACTCGCCGAACGTCGTCGAGTCAGGTGCCAGAGGCCCGGAAGCTATCGAATCCAGTGCATCGCCAACGACGTCCGAAAGAACAAGCGAGATGACCGAAACGGGTGCCAGGAGTCGAGCCAGCCCGCCGCCCTTGACGCTTGACAGGTGCTTGCGGATGGCATTGGTTTCCCGGATGGTGGCGCCGCAATTCAGCAGGATTCGGGTGCAGGCGAGTTTGTCCTCCCAGGAAATGCCCGGCGCCGGCGCGGCGATCAGCGCAGAGCCGCCCCCGGAGAGCAGCCAGAAAACCAGATCGCCGGAAGAGATTTCGTTCCGTGCCATGTGCACGATGCGTGCGGCCGCGGCGACGCTGTTCTCGTCCGGAAACGGGTGCCCGGCTTCGATCAGCTCCAGTTTGCGCAATGGCAGGCCGTGGCCGTAACGCGTAACGAGCACGCCCCCGGTGAGCCGGTCGCCCAGGATCTTCTCCAACGCCCGTGCCATCGGCGCAGCCGCTTTGCCCGCGCCTAAAACCCAGACGCGGTCCGCGTTGTCGAGATCGAAGCGCCGCCTGCCGACGATGAGCACATGGCGATCTCTCTTGATGAACTTCCGCACGGCGGCGGCCGGGTCGACCGCGTGCAGTGCTGCTGTCCAAATGCGAGCGACGTCCGATCGCAGCTGGCGCTGACTCTTCATGGATGACCCGGGAGCGATGACAGGAGGTCGCGAATGTCGGCCTCATTGTCAACGACGAGGACGTGGGCCATGTTCTTGGACATATTTCTGCCGCCTGCGGCTAAGGGCTCGCGCAAAAATAACTTGGCATTTTGCTGCTGTCTCCCAGGCTTGCGGATCTTACGAAAATGTGGCATAGGATCTTGCAAGCCTGAGAGCCAGCAGCCCTGCGGGGCGCGGCGGCGGACGGACATCTGCTGCGTTGCCGCTCCTCGGCGATGCCACCACATCGCCTGCGTCGCGTCGCCTTGCATCTGCCCACCCGGCGCTCGCACCAAAACGCCAACTTATTTCTGCGCGAACCCTAACGATGAGTTGACAGCATCGAAACTTCATAGGATCATGTGGTACATCCGCACCAAGGAGACTCATGCAACAGAAGTTTACAACATTCAGGGAAGCTTGCGATTACAAGGTTGACGACAAACAACTCGAATGCGGGAACTGCAAGTTCTTCATCTCTGAAGAAAATTTCGTGAACGCGCGCAGCAACTGGGGCACCTGCCCGTACCATTCCCATGCTTTCGTCCGGTATCGACGCGCCTGTTACTCATTCGTAAACAAGAATGAGAACAAAGAAGCCGAATCGGGCGCCGTGCCGTAAAGCTCCTCCAGAACGGCGCACCCTGCGCCGTCAGTTCGGCTCCATGATGGAAGCTACGACGATGTTGGCGATCACGCCCCTCAGATGCGTTACGTCTCCCTTCCCATCCGGGTGCAGGCGATTCGCCAGGATAATGACGAACGTGCCCGTCGGCGGGTGAATCCAAAGCGAGGTTCCGGTGAAGCCGGTGTGCCCGAAACCGCCGCCGAAAAGATCACCCTTTGGAGCGGAATACGACGTGTCGATGTCCCAGCCGAAGCCCCGCAGCGACGTAGCACCCGGGGGCGACTGCGGGCTCGTCATGGCCTGCACGGTCGGGGGAGCAAGCACCGACTTGCCTCGGTAACTGCCGTGATCCAGCAGCATCTGGCAATATATGGCCAGATCCCGCGCGCTCGAGAACAAACCTGCATGGCCGGCGACTCCGCCCATGCGCCATGCCGTGGGATCATGGACCTCGCCGCGCAGGGGCTGCGTCGAATACGCGGCGCTTCCTTTCAGGTAACGCAGGGAACTGTCCCTGGACTCGGTAGGCGCGATCCGCGGGATCCAGCTTGCCGGCGGATTGAATGTTGTTTCCGTCATTCCCAGCGGTTCGAAGATCTCCTGCCGCGCGAGAACATCGACGCTCCTTCCGCTTACGACCCGGATGATTTCCGCGAGCGTGATGAAGTTGAGATCGCTGTAGACGAAATCCTTCCCGGGCTGCTCCTGCGTAGGAAGACGATACAGCTCCTCGAACGCGGCATCGTGTCCTTCCCATGGCCTGGAGAGATCGAAATCGGGCGGGAGGCCCGAGAAATGCGTCAGCAATTCCCGCACCGTGATTTCATCCTTACCGCCGCCGCTGAAGAGCGGAAGGAACCGCTTTACGCGGTCTCCGGTGCGGACCAGGCCGTTTTGAATCATGAGCATGAACGCCGGGGTCGTGGCGACGACTTTCGTAAGCGAGGCCATATCAAAGATCGTATCTGGCGTCATGGGCTCGCTTTGCGGCTGAAGCGCACGGTCGCCGAATGCTTTCCAGTAGCCGATTTTTCCGTGGCGGGCAACGAGCACGACGGCGCCGGGCGTTTCTCCCGCCTTGATCGAGGCGGCGACGGCCTCGTCGATGTGACTCAATTGTTGGGAGCGCAACCCGATGGTCTCGGGAACGGCCCGAGGGAGTCCAGTTTCTTCCGTCGTTTGCGCACAAAGCGCCTTCATGGCGAGCAAGCTGATGAATAGGCATGCCAAAATGGTATGGTGTCTCACTTCACCCCCTTTGCGGGCTGAATAAGCCGCAATTATAGCAACTCCGCGGACTGTGGGCCAAAAACAACCCAAAATCTCCTTGCTCGTGTAACCGCAACAGGATAATTCTTCCTGCGGAGGACACCTATGAATGAATTTCGCGGCGTGGATTTTTATCGAATGGACGACTTGCTGTCGGAGGATGAAAAACTGGTGCGCGACACCGTTCGGGGGTTTGTCACTGACAAGGTACTGCCAATTATCGATCGTCACTTTGAAGAGGCAACCTTCCCCATGCACCTGCTGCCGGAAATGGCCGAACTGGGCATGTTCGGCGCCAATCTGCCCGAAGAATATGGCTGCGCAGGCATGAAGGACGTGGCTTACGGCCTGTTGATGCAGGAACTCGAACGCGGCGACAGCGGTCTGCGCAGCTTTGCATCGGTGCAGGGCGCACTGGTCATGTATCCGATTTACACCTTCGGATCAGAAGCACAGAAGAGGCACTGGCTGCCGAAGCTCGCGCGCGGCGAAGCCGTCGGCTGTTTCGGATTGACGGAACCTGACCACGGGTCGGATCCCGGAGGCATGACCACGCGTGCAGTGAAGCGAGGGGATCGTTGGGTGTTGAACGGAACAAAATCCTGGATTACCAACGGGACGATCGCGGATGTGGCCATCGTGTGGGCGAAACTGGAAGATCGCGTGTCCGGGTTCCTGGTAGAAAAGGGTACGAAGGGATTTGCCGCTCCGGAGATCAAGCACAAAATGTCGCTGCGAACTTCGATAACGTCTCAGCTCATTTTCGAGGACTGTTCCATTCCGCTGGAAAACCAGTTGCCGCACACGGACGGTCTCAAGTCGGCCTTGAAGTGCCTGAACCAGGCGCGCTACGGGATTGCCTGGGGCGCACTCGGCTCCGCCATGGCCTGCTATCACGCGGCGCTGGAATACGCCAAGGCGAGAGTGCAGTTCAATCGGCCGATCGGGAGCTTTCAGCTCGTGCAGGAAAAGCTGGTCAACATGCTGTCGGAGATCACCAAGGGTCAGTTGCTTGTCCTCCAGTTGGGGCGATTGAAGGAGGCTGGAAAGCTCCACTTTTCACAGACCTCGCTCGCCAAACGGAACAACGTCGCCATCGCCATCGAGTGCGCGCGCGCGGCCCGGGACATTCTCGGCGCCAACGGCATCAGCCTTGAATATCCCGTGATTCGCCACATGTGCAACCTGGAGACTCTCAAGACCTATGAGGGGACTCACGATATTCACACCCTGATTCTCGGCCAGGCAATCACGGGTCTGGAGGCATTCACATAGGGACGTAAGGGCCTGTCAATGAAGAACGTATGCACTTTGGCGCGAGCGCAGGGAGGGCAGATACAAAGCGCCGCGGCGGGTTATCGACTGCCCCGCCTTCGACAGATTCTTTCGTACAGCTGCAAATACTTGTGTGCCGAGTCCTCCCAGCTCCAGCGTTGCTTCATTCCCCTTTCCACAAGCCGGCGCCAGCGTACCGCGTCCCGGAAAGCCGCCAGGGCGCGTTCGATGGCTGCCAACATATCCACGGCAGTATATTCCTTGAAAACGAAACCGGTCCCACGATCTGCCCGGGCATCGAAATCGGTGATGGTGTCTGCAAGCCCACCCGTGGCCCGCACGATCGGTGGCGTACCATAGCGCAGGCTATAGAGCTGGTTTAGCCCGCAGGGTTCGTATCTGGACGGCATCAGGAACATGTCGGCGCCCGCCTCGATCAGGTGCGCGAGCGGATCATCGAAATCCAATTTGACGGCGACCTTGTCAGGGTACCGGACGGAGATGTCCTCAAACAGCTTGTGGTATTTCCGCTGTCCGGTCCCGAGAACGGCCATCTGCAGGTCAAGGCTCACAATCTGCTCGATGGCCTCCCCAATCAAGTCAAAGCCCTTCTGGTCTGCCAGGCGGGAAACGATTCCTATCAGGGGAGTTCGTTCCCTCCGTTCCGGCAGCCTCATGGCTCTCAAAAGCTCGGCCTTGCAGAGCGCCTTGCCTTGGAAATCATCGGCGGAGTAGTGCGCCGGGATCTGGGGGTCGGTCCCGGGGTTCCATTCGTCATAATCGATGCCATTCAAGATACCGTAAAGATCGTGCGCACGGCTCCGGAGCGAGCCCTCGAGGCCGCAACCGTACTCTGGATCTGATTGGATCTCCCGTGCATACGTTTCGCTCACAGTGCTGACCAGATCGGCTAATTCGATGCCGATTTTCATGAGGTTCACTTTTCCCCAGAATTC
The DNA here is from genome assembly GCA_050011535.1 of Acidobacteriota bacterium. Lineage (GTDB taxonomy): Bacteria > Acidobacteriota > UBA6911 > UBA6911 > UBA6911 > JAFNAG01. The sequence continues at coordinate 4,825 of JBEKIX010000035.1, read as the reverse complement.
AAAAGGAGACGATGGGCGGAAGCAACCGGAGTCGATTCCGGCCCAGCCAAGGATCTCTTTTGGATACAGACCCTGATAGGCGGCGTTATGAATCGTGTAGAGGCACCCGATGCGCTTCCAGAAAGGATCATCCTGATGCGTAGTGCGCAAAATGCCGGGTACGAGGGCGGCTTGGGCATCGTGGCAATGAACCACATCGACGGGGGCGCCCAGCCTGCTGAGGAGCTCGATGCCCGCCTTGACGAAGAAGGCATAGCGCTGTGCGTTGTCCGGGAACCCCAGCCTCGTGAGCGGATCGTCGTAAACGCCCTCGCGTGCAAAATAGTCTCCGCCACCCAGGAAGTAGACGGGCACGCCGCTTCCAGGCAGTGTCGTCTGCTCGACCTCGACGGGCACTGTCTCAGACCCCATCGGGACCTCGAAGGAAGGAACGAATATCGCAGGGCCGATGCCGAATTGCCGGCGCGGAATCTGTTGGTACCCGGGAATGACGAGGGCAACCCTCGCGCCTGATTTCTCGAGCACTTTCGGCAAAGCACCGGTCACCTCCGCCAGTCCGCCGACCTTGACGAATGGCGCGGCCTCCGCTGCGAACATCACTATGTGTTTGCGGTCCACTTTCGCCATGACCCTCCTTGAATGTGCACAATCCCGCTCCCGTTGCTCTTGCGGCCAAATCTGATTATGTCAATGCACAGGGCTCCGCGCCAATTATAGCTTGGTCCCGCCGGGAATCCGACCGCTGCATGATTTGGTGTCCACGCATTGCCTGCTTAGAATGAATGTCTCATAACTCGTATACTGATTTCTGGATTTGTGCGGTAGCATTCTGCTTACCCTGAAACAATGCGGTCACGGACTGGATCAGCAGATAAAGTACTCATATGGGATTGGGAAAAGATGTAGGCACCAAACTAGAATCCACGAAAATCATGAAGGTCAATGCGCTCGAGGGTGAACCAGCATGAGTGAAAAAGCCATTCAAGACTACTACCCGCCGGACCTGAGCCACTGTTATGGGTGCGGACGGCTTAACGCACACGGCTATCAGATCAAGAGCGTGTGGGAAGGCGACGAAACCGTGGCCAGGTTTACACCGCAGCCTTATCACACCGCCATCCCCGGATACGTTTACGGCGGCCTCTTGGCCTCACTCATTGACTGCCATGGGACAGGAACCGCGGCCCTGGCCGCCTATCGCGCCGAGAAGCGTGAACCGGGCAGCGACCCTCCTCTGCGATTTGTGACCGCTTCGTTGAAAGTCGATTATCTCAGGCCTACGCCTTTGGGAGTGGAACTCGAGGTGCGCGGGAGAGTCCTGGAGATCAAAGGCCGCAAGGTCGTGGTAAGCGCCGCGCTCTCCGCGGGCGGCATGGTCTGTGTCTGCGGGGAGGTCATCGCGGTGCAGGTGCCGGAGCAGATGCTGCCCAAAAACCCATAGGCCCGACCCGACGACACCTCGCCCTTGCGCACCTCGCTTGTTCTGTCGGGATTAGACTGATCGACCGTTAGCCAGGCTGATGACCGCCTGTTTTGTCGGCGGTCGGAAGTCCGTGACGGAAGGCGCAATTGCGCATACTTCCCCAGCAACAACTGAGAACCACGCCCATTGCGAGTCGAGCAAGCGAAACTCCACGCCTGCCTTCAACTCGCGTCGCATCAGCCTTTCGACGGCCGCCGAGGACAGCGCGCTGAATGCTCGGTCTCCGGCAATGACGATAACTGGGAAACGCGGTTTGCGGAACAGGTATGCTATCGGCATAACGACGGTCGACTAACGCCCGAACTATCCGGTGCGTCGGTTTTCGGCGCGTCCGGCTGAGTGCGTGGTTAGACGTGACCTCGTTTCATGCAATCGCCCTGACACGAACTTATGCAGGACGCTCGCGATCAATGTCTGATAGGGCACCCCTTCTTCGTGCGCCCGCGCTTGAATGTCCATGAGGTCAGCAGTCGAAAGACGAATGTTCACCCGCCGGTTCTTGGTGAAGGTTGCACGCGCAGACTCACGGAATGAGTCCAGCTGCGCCTTCGTCGGGCGTACGGAAACCAACGCACCCTTATCGTAGGCACTTAGGATTCCTTGTTCGTAACGATCAAGTCTTTTCATTTGGCCCTTCCGTTCCAAGATAGTCTCGCGTGGCCTTCCGGCTCGGAATGATGGTCTTCAAAAAATAGTGAGTGCTTTCTTCGACCGATGGGACAAGAAAGACGTAACCCCGACAGGCCATGACCAGCACCACCTGCCCCGGATATCGCTTCTGGTTCGGATGGACGACAATATCCTTGAGCCCACCTTCCTCGATAGCAAGAACCATCTCCTCGAAAGAGATATCGCGCTCCGATTTGAAGCGTTCGTTCTTCTCCGCACTCCACCGGAACGGCTTCATATTTATATTGTAGACGGTTGTGTGCCTTTTGTCATCAAGCACGAACGCCGGCTGGCCACGTCCAACATACGACGGCTCGGCATGCGGCAGAATTTATGGCGTTCTGTATGGACCGGACCATCGAGATGCCGTGGGGATACGAGCGGCTAAATCTCCACCTCGCGGAGGTATTTGGCGGCGTCCTCCGGCGGTGTCGGATTGATGTAAAATCCGGTTCCCCACTCGAAGCCCGCGATGCGCGTCAGCCGTGGCATGATCTCAATGTGCCAGTGATAGTCCACCATGATGGTGTCCCAATAGGCCGTGCGCTTGGGGGCAGCCTTCACATTGGGAATCGTGTGGATCAGGAAATTGTAGGGCGGATCGTTGAGGCACTTCTTGATTCTCGCCAACACATTTTTGAGCGCGACCGCGAGATCGTGAATCATGGCGTCGTTGATTTCGGCGAAGCTGTGATGATGGCGGCGTGGCGCCAGGAAGAGCTCAAACGGGAAGCGAGAAGCATAAGGTGCGATGGCGACGAAATGTTCGTTCTCAGTTACGATGCGGGATTTCGCTTCGAGTTCCTGCTCGATCACGTCGCAGAACAGACAGCGCTCTTTGTAACGATAGTGATCCCGCGCGGAGTTCAGCTCCTCTGCGAGCGTCAGGGGAGTCACAGGAGTGGCTATGATCTGCGTGTGCGGGTGAGCGAGCGATGCGCCCGCCGCAGAGCCGTAGTTTTTAAAGATCAAGATGTACTTAAAGCGGGAGTCGCCTAGAAGATCGACGAGTCGTTCTCGGTACATCCAGATCACCTTTTTAAGATCCTCGACCGGCATGTCGGCCATGCTCAGGTCGTGCCGCGGGGTCTCGATGATCACTTCGTGCGCTCCCACTCCGTTCATGCGGTCATGAATGCCGATGCCCTTGCGGTCCAGCGAGCCTTCGATACGCAAAGCAGGGAATTTGTTGGGAACCACACGCACCTGCCATCCCGGGGAGTTCGCTCCCTGGCCGTTGTAACGCACGGCTGTAATTTCGGGAGGGGTTTTCGATTCATTTCCTTCGCAAAAGGGGCAGAAACCTTCCAAAACGTTTTGCTCGAGTCTCGGAAAATCATCGGGCCTGCGGCCCCGTTCGGTGGCAATAATGACCCAGCGCTTCTGAATCGGATCGTGTCGCAGTTCCGGCATGTCTATGTGATCGGCTGAAAGAAAACAGTTCTGAACTTCCGATGAATCGCAGGAAGATCGATAATGCCGGCCCCTCATGGGCCAAGCATGACAATTTACAGAAAGCTGATCCTAACACTCAACAGTGCCAATTTCAACGACATGGGTTCTTGCCAGACGGTCCCGGCAGGTCGCGCGCCCAAGCGCGTGAAAACGGCGGCTTACAACCGCCGATCTTCGCGTGAGGCCCGTGATCGTGAGCGCCGCGCTGGGGCGCGGCGGTCCCAGATCGGCATTCTCAAATTAGCAAGACCGATTGCGATCCGGGTGCCGAAGTCGATCCCGACGTTTTTGGCACTCAGCAGCTATTTTCGGAACTGCTCCGGCTCGCTTTCAGGCCAGTAATACTTCTCCACATATTCTCTCATCATGCGCCACGTAGTAAAAGCCGGCACCAGCGTTGCCATGGCGTTGCGGATCATCGCGAGCCAGCAGCGCGGCAATCCGTTGGCATCGCGATCATAGAAACAGGGAATCACCTGGTCGCGGAGTACCCTATGCAGGTTCTCGCTGTCGACGCGGTCCTGTTCCTCGACCGAATCGGGATTGGAGTCCGATCCGATGGCGAATCCGTTTGTGCCGTCATAGCCCTCGCGATACCAGCCGTCCAGGATGCTCAGGTTCAGCCCGCCATTACAGCCGATCTTCTGCCCGCTCGTTCCGGACGCTTCCAGCGGGCGGCGCGGCGTGTTCAGCCAGACGTCGCAGCCGGAAACCATCTGCCGTGCCACGTGAACGTCGTAGTTTTCCAGAAAGACAAGGTGGTTCCGCAACTCGCTGGTCTTGCTCAGGTCAATGATCTGCTGGATATAGCGCTTTCCTTCCTCATCCATAGGGTGTGCCTTACCCGCGAAAACAAACTGGATCGGACGGTCCCGGTCAGTGGCCAGCTTCGCAATCGCTTCGAATTTCTGGAAGATCAACGGCGCCCGCTTATAGGTTGCGAAGCGTCTAGCGAACCCGATCGTCAAGGCATCCGGGTTCAGCAGCGGGTCGAAGTGGATGAATTCGGGTCCATGCTGGCGCGCCCCATCGTGCAGAAGACGGCGCCGCGCGTATTCGATCAGGGCCCGGCGCAACATGTAACGCAGCGCCCATAGCTCTGCGTCGGTCACGAATTCCGGGTCCAGCATTTTTCGCCAAAATGTCTCCGAGTGAACGTCCTGAGTCCAGTGCGGGCCGAGCTTACGGCGCCAGAAGCTGCGTATCGGGCCCTTCATC
>JBEKIX010000034.1:0-27403 GCA_050011535.1 Acidobacteriota bacterium | reverse complement strand
TAATATCTCTCCGGGCCATTTCGTGGAGTATGCGGACCAGCTTAGCGAGAGGGTAAGGAACGACCGTGTGCTGAGCTTGCTGGACCCATTTCTCCAAGCGGCAGCGTTCCTACGGACAAAGGATGTCTCGATCCTGGAACGCCTTTTCCCGGAGGTCCGGGAGTTGGTGCTCGACATTGTCCGGCGCGTTTCTCCCGGCCTCGTAACCCAGCTACGGCTAAAGGCCGAGCATTAATTCAGCAAGGAGGTGAATAGGCCATCACGGAGGCCTAGAGATTGCGAGGAGCAATGGAAACGTCGGCGTCGTTCGAAGCCCATTCCGCATCGTCGTCCGACACGACAATCTCTTGCAGGTTTGCACGTGACAGGCGGCAGGAATGCCGTTACCATCGCCATCATGCGATCGTTCCGCTTCAGCCCGGCACTGACGCGAAGGCCTCCGTTCACGCTTGGTGACGGAGTGGTCATCCTGTCTTTGGCGGCCCTGCTCTATGTCGGGGTGCGCATTTCCCTGCGAGCGCCCGCGGTCATCTCCGGACCCAACATCTCACTATCGTACAGCGCCCTCCCCTGGTATACGTTGCTATCCACAGGAAGAATGCTGCTTGCGTATCTGCTCTCCCTTTTGTTCACGCTGACATACGGTTATGTGGCGGCACGCAATCGCACTGCCGAAAAGATCCTGATGCCGGTGCTCGATATCCTGCAAAGCGTGCCGATCCTGTCTTTCCTTCCTGTCGTGCTTCTGAGCCTCAGCGTCATTCTGCCGGAGGCGCTTGCCACGGAGCTGGCGGCGATCGTCCTGATCTTTACCTCCCAGGCTTGGAACATGACCTATAGTTTCTACCAATCGATCACCACGATTCCCAGCGAGCTGAAGGAGGCTTCGGCGATCTTTCGTCTGAATCCCTGGCTGCGTTTCAAGACGGTCGAGGTTCCCTTCGCTGCCATCGGCCTGATCTGGAACAGCATGATGAGCTGGGCCGGAGGGTGGTTTTTCCTCATGGCCTCGGAGATTTTTACCATCGGCTCGCGCGATTTCCGGCTGCCCGGCATCGGGGCGTACCTGCAGACAGCGGCGAGTGCGGGAAATATCGGTGCCGTAACCGCCGGCGTCCTCACTCTCGTGCTGACCATTATCCTGCTCGATCAGTTTCTTTGGCGGCCAATCCTGGCCTGGGCAGAAAAGTTCAAGGTGGAAATGGTTGCCGGCGAAAACCCGCCGCAGTCCTGGTTTCGCGACATTCTGGTCCGTTCCTGGCTGGTGAAACGCGTCCAGGATCGAGTCGTCACTCCCGTCGGCGAATGGATCGACCGGACCATGGGGAATCGCTTCGAGGATCGATCCGATGCAAAGCCGATGCAGGCCGAACGATCTCACATTCTCTTCCTGTGGATTCTGGGATCGATGTTGGGAGCGCTGGGCCTGTACGGCACGTATCGGGCTGGCGTCATGTTACGCCTGCTTCATGCGCACGACTTTACCGAGATCGGTCTCGGGACACTGGCAACACTTCTACGCGTCGGCGTCGCGCTGCTGATCGCTCTCGTTTGGACGATTCCCGTCGGCGTTGCCATCGGGACCAACCGCAGGCTTGCGAACATCCTGCAGCCGGTCGTGCAGGTGACAGCATCGGTGCCGGCGACGGCGCTGTTTCCCGTCATTTTGCTTGCACTGTTGCGGGTGCCCGGAGGAATCAACATTGCGGCGGTCCTCCTGATGCTGATGGGCACCCAGTGGTACCTCCTCTTCAATGTCATAGCCGGAACGGTCGCCATTCCGAAGGATTTGCGCGATACCACCGCACTTTTAGGGCTCTCGCGCCGCGACCGCTGGCGCACCCTGCTTTTGCCGGCGCTGTTTCCCTATCTTGTCACAGGGGCGATCACAGCCACGGGAGGCGCGTGGAATGCGAGCATCGTGGCCGAACACGCGCAGTTCGGCGGCCGAACTCTGGCGACCGCCGGAATCGGCTCCACGATCGCGGCCGCGACCGGCAAGGGAGATTACCCGCTCCTGCTCGCATCTACGCTGGCATTGATCGTGACCGTCGTGACCATCAACAGGTTTTTCTGGCGCTGGCTTTATCGGGTTGCCGAGGAACGCTATCGCATGGAGTAAGAACCAACTCATCGGGGTGATTCATGGCAGCAGCAGATTCCGAAGCGACCGTTGCCCTCCTTGAATTGCGGCAGATATTCAAAACCTACGGGACCGGCTCCAGAAGGTTCGTGGCGCTGCAAGATATCAACATGCGGGTCAAGGCCGGTGAATTCGTTTGCCTGCTCGGCCCTTCCGGCTGCGGCAAGTCGACTCTTCTGAGGATGATAACGGGTTTGAATACCGCGACTTCCGGGACCGTGCTCTATTGCGGAAACCCGCTGACCGGCATCAACCCGCATGCCACGATTGTGTTTCAATCCTTCGCGCTGTACCCGTGGCTCACCGTCCAGGAGAATGTGGAGATCGCGCTCAAGGCTTTGGGGGTCCCGCCGGTAGAACGCCGATCCAAGGCTGTCAAGCTCATCGACACCGTCGGGCTGGATGGCTTCGAGTCGGCTTACCCGCGCGAGCTTTCCGGCGGCATGCGCCAGAAGACAGGCTTTGCCCGTGCGATGGCTGTCGAGCCCCAATTGTTGTGTCTCGACGAGCCGTTCTCCGCGCTGGATGTGCTTTCCGCCGAGGCGATTCGCGGCGAGCTGATGGATTTGTGGCTGACCAAATCCATCCCCACGCAGGCCATCCTCATGGTCACGCACAATATCGAAGAGGCCGTCCTGATGGCGGACCGGATCATCGTCATGGACAAAGACCCCGGCCGCATCGTTTCCGAGATGAGCGTGGGACTGCGCCACCCGCGCCAGCGCAAAGACGCGGCGTTCCAGGGCATCGTCGACAAGGTTTACGCGGCGGTGGCCGGCAAGACCATGCCGGAGGCCGAGGAATTGGGACATGCGCCGGGGCAGGGCAGGATACGCCGCTTGCCGCGCGCCCGGCTCGATGCTCTTGCCGGATTGCTCGAGAAGCTCGCGGGCGAAGGAGGCCGGGCGGACCTATACCGGCTGGGCGCGGAAGTCGCCATGGAACTGGACGATTTTCTGCCCATCGTCGAAGCCGGGGAGCTCCTTGGCTTCCTCAATGTGCAGGAAGGAGACCTGCAGCTCACAGAACTCGGAAGGGCATACGCCGACGCCAGCGTTCTGGGCCGGAAGGAGATGTTTGCCGGCCGCATCCTGCGCTTGCCCATGATCAGCTGGATCTACGAAACCCTGCAGCAGGACGACAACCAGCGAGTCAACAAAGATTATTTCATGGACAAGCTGGAACCGGATTTCCACGACCGCACGCAGAGCCAGCTGGAAAGAGCCATCAATTGGGGACGTTTCGCGGAACTCTTCGCTTTTGACGACGACACGGACGAACTCTACCTCGAATCCTAGGAACCCTTCCGAGAATTAGGAGTGGCCTGCGACCCCCGATAAAAGTGCGGTGAATTCCAGATGCCAACAGGCGCTCCCGTGCTATTTTTCACCAGAGGTGAACACAATGAGCAAAATCAATGACAAGGTCGCCCTGGTCACAGGTGGAACGCGCGGCATAGGATTTGCGATCGCGAGGGCGCTGCTGGCGCGGGGCGCCAAGGTTTTTCTCTGCGGCACGACAGTGCCAGGGGTCGATGAAGCCATTACGGCATTGCGCCGCGTGCAGGATTCCCGGCCTCGCGGGATGGTTTGTGACGTGCGCAACTATGAGCAGGTGCGCGGCCTGCTGCGCGAAACCGAGCAGTCGTTCGGCGGGCTGGACATCCTGATCAACAACGCGGGGGTCGGGCTGTTTCGCAACGTCCAGGAGCTCACGCCGGAAGAGTGGCGGACGATGATCGAAACCAACCTTTCGGGCGTGTTCTACTGCTGTCGCGAAGCCATTCCGTTGCTGAAGCGGCGGGGCGGCGGTTACATCATCAACATCGGCAGCCTGGCAGGTAAGAACGCATTTCCCGGTGGTGCGGCTTACAACGCCACGAAATTCGGGCTGATCGGGTTCTCGGAGGCGCTCATGCAGGAAGTGCGTTACGACCACATTCGCGTAAGCTGCGTGATGCCCGGATCGGTCGACACCAAGTTCGGAGACTCCGCGGGCAAGGAATCATCCTCTAGCTGGAAGCTCCAGCCGGATGATGTGGCGGGCGCGGTGATGAACCTGCTGGAAATGGACCCGCGCGCATTGGCAAGCCGCCTCGAACTGCGCCCCTCCGAGCCCAGAAAGTGATGTGGACCAACGTACGCTTTATCTGGCGCCCCTTCACGGCAGACCAAAACTCACGGTCCGGTCAAAGTTTGCCGATCTATTGCGAATGAACGTGGAAAGGCCCCGTGGGTTGGGGGTGTTTTTACGGCCTACGCTTATTTGAGGGAGCAGCAATGAAAGAATTGACACATTCCTCAATACGGACGGCACTCAAGGAGGATGAACCCGGATGGCGGGATTTCTTCAACGCCACCAGCGAGGCGATTTTCGTTCACGACGTGGCGACGGGCTGTGTTGTGGATGTGAACGACCGGATGCTGGAGATGTACGGCGTTTCGCGCGAGGAAGCCCTGAACATGAGCGTCGCGAAGGGCAGCCTCAACGCCCCCCCCTATTCGGAGGAAGAGGCGCTCGCATGGATCCGCAAGGCAGTGGAATCAGGTCCCCAGCTCTTTGACTGGCGCTCGAAGCGAAAGAACGGCGAGCTTTTCTGGTGTGAAGTTTCGCTTCGCAGGGCCAGAATCGGCGGCCAGGAGCGGGTACTGGCGGTGGTCCGGGACACCACCAAGCGGAAGCAAGCGGAGGAGGCGCTTCAGGAAATCGAAGATCGTTACCAGGCCTTGTTCGAGCGATCCCGGGACTGCGTGTTTCTCTCGGATTTTGACGGAAAGTTTCTGGATGCCAATCAGGCCGCCCTGGATTTGCTGGGATACGAACGCGAAGAGATCCCGTTGCTCGACTACCGAATGCTGCTCAGTGACGATCAATTATCGCTTGCCTTACAAACAGTCGAGGAAATCAAAACCACGGGTTACCAGAAGACACCCAGGGAGTTTCGGTTGCGCCGCCGGAACGGCGAGCAGATCGACGTGGAGATCAAATCTTCGCTCATCTACAAGCAAGATAAACCCTGTGCAATTCAGGGCATCGCCCGAGATATCACCGAGCGCAAACGGGCCGACGAGGAGGTGCGCTCCCGGGAATCGCTGCTGATCAATGTACTGGAATCGACTGCCGACGGCATCCTTGTTGTTGATCCCGCGGGCAAAGTGTTGGCGGCCAATCGTCGCTTCCGGGAACTATGGCACGTGCCGGATGTTTTGATGGCTGCCGGCCTGGACGAATTATTGCTTGCCTACGTGGCGGATCAGCTCTCTGATCCACCGGAGTTCCTAAGCGAGGTGCGGCGACTCTATCAGACAGACGAAGAGGGTTGGAGCAGCATCCGTTTCAAGGATGGGCGCGTTTTTGAGCGCTATTCCCGCCCTGTGGGACTGAACGGCACACGGTCTCGCCTGTGGTCATTCCGGGACATTACCAAGCGCATGCGCGCGGAAGAGGAGCTGCGCGCGAGCGAGGAGCGATTCAGGGATCTTTCTTCCATGACTACTGAAGGGATCGTAATTCACGAGGGCAGCAAGATCTTGGACGTAAACCAGGCGATCGTGGATCTCCTGGGCTTCTCCGGCCCTGACGATCTGATAGGAAAGAACGGTCTGGAGGTTCTCGGATTCACCCCGGAATCGACGCGGCATCTCCTTGCCTGTATGAATACCCGCTCTTCTGATACATGCGACGTTGATCTTGTGAAGCAGGACGGGACGATTGTCCCTGTGGAGACGCGCGCCAGAGACATTACATACCGGGGGCGCGAAGCGCGGCTCGTATACATGCGGGATGTCACCGAACGCAAGCGGGCGGAGGAGGCGTTACGCAGGCAAGCGGCCTTTGATACGCTCCTCAACACGATCCTGGCTCGTTTCGCCAGTTGTACGGGCACGGAAATAGACGGCGCCATCACAACAGGTTTGCAGGGAGCCTGTGAGTTTATAGGAGCGGACCTGGCCTTCGTCGTTCAGATTGCTCAAGATCTTGTCACGTGGACCGCGACTCATGAATGGCGCAGTCCAGATGCTCCCAGCCTGGTCCAGAAGTACCAACAAATCCACATGGGAACACTTGTCTGGCTGGAGCAGCAGCTGCTGGAAGGGAAAACGATCCAGCTTGATACGCTGGATGATCTCCCGCCGGAAGCCGTTTCCCAGCGTCGAACGTATGAACAGGAAGGTGCAAAGTCAATTCTAGATGTCCCCATGTGCGGCCGCGGCAAGCGGGTCATCGGCTGCATCGGATTTCGATCGTATTTCCACCACATTCATTGGTCGCAGGAAATCGTTCAGTGGGTTCAGATGGTGTGTGATGCCATTGCCAATGTCCTTGAGCGCAGGAAGACCGAGGAAGCCCTCGCAGAAAGAGAGAAGCGCTACCGTTCGCTTTTCGATCTATCGCCCTCCGGAATTCTGCTGGAAGATTCCGCCGCAAACATACTGGAAGCCAATCATGCGATGTGCCGGATTTTCGGTTACTCTCACGATGAACTGTGCGGCCGGAATGTGCGCATACTCGTTCCGCCCGAACGTCATTCGGAAATTGAATGGCACCTGGATGATCTTCGTGTAGGAAAGACACTCTTCCATGAAATCGAAAATGTCGGGAAGGACGGACAACGCCTCCGCGTGGAGATTCACGAAATGTCCGTTCCTCTGTCCGATGGCCGTCGAGGCATCCTGGCGGTGGTCAACGACATAACCGAACGCCGCCAATTGGAGGAGCAGTTACGGCATTTGCAGAAAATGGAGTTGGTCGGCCAGTTGGCTGCCGGGGTGTCCCATGACTTCAACAATATCCTCACGGTCATCAACGGCAGTTCTTCAATCCTGATGGGACTTCTCAAAGACAGTCCCGAATGTATGGAATGGGTGACTCAGATTCTGGCTGCGGGCGAACGGGCGACGAACCTGACCCGCCAGTTGCTCCTTTTCAGCCGCAAGCAGCAATTGCAGCCTCAGACGATCGACTTGAACGAGCTTACCAGCAACCTCACTAAAATGCTGGGCCGTGTTCTCGGGGAGGACATTACTCTCCAATTCAGTTACGAAACCGATCTTCCCGCCGTCCAGGGTGATCCGGGCATGCTGGAACAGGTCATCATTAACCTGGCAGTGAATGCGCGCGATGCAATGCCGCATGGTGGGCGGCTGCACATTGGCACTAGCACTGTCAGTTTTACGTCTGCGCCTCCCTCACCAAATCCCGAGGCCCAGCCCGGAAGATTCGTTCGGGTTTCCGTTCTCGATACGGGTTCCGGTATTCCGCCCGAAGTCCGTGAGCGGATCTTCGAACCTTTTTTCACGACCAAAGAAGTGGGCAAGGGCACCGGACTTGGCTTGGCCACAGTGTTCGGCATCGTCACCCAACACCGCGGCTGGATAGAAGTGGACAGCACAGTTGGCCAAGGCACCACGTTTCATATCTACCTGCCTGCCTGCGCGTCCCCGGAGCCGCGGATATCGGGCCGCACGGCTCTGCCTTCGGAGTCGGGATGCGGCAAAACCATCCTGGTGGTGGAAGACGAGGCATCGGTGCGCGAGCTGATCTTCCGCAGCCTCAAGCGCCAAGGCTACATGGTCATGACAGCCGACTCAGGCGCGGCAGCGCAGCGACTTCCGCACGAGCAACTGGAACAAATAGATCTTCTTGTGAGTGACCTGGTAATGCCCGGCGGAGTCAGCGGCCGGGATCTGGCCGAGTCCCTGCGCCGAAAATATCCGCGGCTGCGCGTGATCTACTTAAGCGGCTACAGCCCGGAGATCATGGGAGGATGGCTTTCCCTTGAACATGGCGTCTCATTCATACAGAAACCCTTTACTCCCCAGGAACTTCTGAAATCCGTGGCGGAATGCCTGCAGGCCTGAGCCAAACAGGCTTGGCTCACATGTCATTCGTGTCTGTCACCGATCTCGCAACATGGCTGAGCTTCACCCGTCCTGTTAAAGCGATGGAGTCAAACTGTTGATCCACGAAGCAATGTCAGCCACCACCTTCGCCTCTACATGTCCGGGTTGTTCATAGTCCTGCGGTGTGCTCAGTGGGGTCGTGTCGCTGGCCGGCACATTAATAAAGAGGTGATAGAGATTCGGGTAGAGGTGAAAAGTGGCGCGCGGGTAGCTTGCCAGAGCCTTCTTCCAACCGTCGTAATCAGCTATGCGCACCTGGCAGTCGCGCGCCCCCTGCAGAACCAGAATGGGGATGCTCAAGGTCGATGCCGTATGCGCCGGATCGTAGGCGCGGAGATCGAGGACATAGCTGCCGGGCATCGGCACTCCCAACATGTCCACCGTCTGATCTGGGGTTAATTTGGGGTCGCGTATGTCGGCGGCCATTTTTTCTGCTGCTGCGATCTGTTTGTCCCCTTGAGGGGTGGGCTTGCCGGCGAGTCCGACCTCATACTTCACCTGCTCCACAATCACTTCCTCAAGCGGGCGCGTGATGCCCGCCATGAGCACGATGCCGGCCAGGCGACCATCCTCGGCGGCGATGCGCGGGGCGAGCATTGCCCCCAGACTGTGGCCCACCACGAAGATTTTCTTGGGATCGACCTCGGGTCTCGCGGCTAGCAGGGTTACGCCGGCCCTTGCGTCCTCGATGCTCTCCTGCTCAACGGTGAACTTGCTCCCCCTGAAGGATTCCGGATGCTGAAAAGTGCGTTTGTTATACCTGAGCACGGCGATTCCATGACCTGCCAGGCCCCAGGCGAGATCTTTGAACGGTTTGTTCGGGCCGACGGTTTCATCCTGGTCCGTCGCGCCGGAGCCGTGAACCAGCACCACGGCCGGGAACGGTCCTTTGCCCTTGGGCAACGTCAGCGTGCCGTTCAGCTTCACGGGATCCTGCCCCACCGTGACGGGCTGCTCAGTAAAAGAATCCGGGTGCGCGTAGTCGGGCTGCGTCCAGGGTTTCGAGGAGGCTGCCGATACAAAATTGAGTCCGGCGAAACGGCCCTGATCATCCAGGACTACCCGAACGCCGAGTTCGGAACTTCCGAACGAGCACACCACCACCACCACATGAAATCCCCCCAGCTCGCTCGTGCTGGCGCTGCGGATCGAGTGAAATGCTCCGGTCTTCGCGATCAAAGCGTCCCAGAGGTCTGCGAGTTTGCTGCCAGGAAGCGCGGCCGACATCTGCGGCGTGAAGCGAGCCGCTACGGCGTCAAAGCGACGTGTGGCGAGATCACTCACGATGGCGCGGGCCAGAGCTTCAAAGTCCTGGGCTGTTTTTGGCGCCGCAGGCTCCTGCGAGGATGGATTGCCAGCCTGCTTAGCCGGCTGGATCGCGCTGGACTGGCCGAACGCAGACTGAATGAGGATAGCGGCCAGAATTAGGATAGGTGCTTTAAGATTCGTCATTTGATGTCTCCTTTTTCCAACTCCGTGCTGAGAGCATTCATTTCCGCTGCGACTGCATCCTTGGGGACGCCTTGCGCCACGGCCTTGGCGACGAGTTCCCGCAGCCGCCGCGAAAACTCACCTTGCGCCTGTTGCGTCGCAGCCGGATGCGGGCGATTTATCACCAGCGCACCGCGGCCGCGTCGCAAATCTAGCCAGCCTTCGCGCGCGAGCAAGCGATAAGCCTCCGCGACCGTATTGTGATGCACCCCCAGGTTTCCAGCCAGCTCGCGCACGGTCGGCAGCCGGACGCCCGGCTGGAGCCGGCCGGCGACAAGCTCGGCCCGGATACCATCCGAGATTTGCTCGTAAACGGGTACGGGCGATTCGAGGCTGATGCACAAGATCGGAATTTGGCTGTCCATTGTCTATTGTATGCATACAATATACAAGTTTAAAGGGACCTGTCAAGCACCTTTTTCCGAGATTTGCTACTTCAACAGACATTGTGGTCGGCATCGGGATCACAATCGCATGTAAGTGGTTAACTGCAAATCAATTTCAATATCGCGTGAAGTCTGTGATATGATGGCCGCATTCCAGGTTCCGCTCTCGGAGGAGCTTGGAGTGTTTCTGCGTGGTTTGACTATATGGCGAAGGAGGGGTCCGAAAAGCGGCTGCTAAAGTCCTGGGAGAAATCCAAGCCCCCGCTTGGGTGGCCGCGAGTCACGGATTCTCTCTGCCCCAAGTGCGTCATCGAGGCGCGCCGGAAAATCCTCAACGAGGAAATCGACTACCACAGGCAGGAAAGGAGGAATTGGTTCACATCCGCTGATCGGGTGGCCCGGATCCCGGGGCCAGCAGCAAAGTGTAAACGTTATTCATTGACAGGCCCTAAGCCTTTTTGAACTCAATCTGGTGGAGCGCTTCGCCCGACGCAGTGGACGGCGGGCGACTGATGTGACCGTCTGAAACCAGGGTCTGCGGATCGCGCCAGCTGTCCAGGCGGCGTTTCATCACGTCGAGCGGCACCGGTTGTGAAGTGTGGTCGTACTCGTTGCAGTAGGTGCATGCCAGATTGCACCGTCTCATCGGGATTATGTGCGCCAGCACGGGATGGTCTGTGGAGCGAAGAGCTTTTGCGAGAAAGCTAAACTCCCGGCCGTACGACTTCAACTTGCTGGACAACTTCATTCAGAATTCCCCCTCACCCGGGAGCGGCTGAGCAAAACTGGGCCAGGAGCGGTGCGCAAGGTCAGAAAAAGACACCTCTACACACTCAAATTCCCTGGACCAGGTTGCACAGTCCCTTGGTGCTGCCAGATGAACCTCCCGAGTTGTTCGTCCGCCACCCTTGATCCAAATTTTAATCACACATTTTGCCCATTGCCCAGAGGGGAAATGAAATGTCGAGTTTTTGCAGGCGGTGTGCGCCGGACTATTTAACGGATAATTCGTGAAGAACCGAATGCTTTTTGGCTCAAGGAGTGGTATTTTTCTGCCACCTGCCATTTGGCTCTGATGCCGCGCGGCAGCGGCGTTGGAAGAAGCGGTTATCCACTTCAAGGACCAACCACGTGAGCATTTACGGCTGCTTGATTTTTCTTGGTTCTTTCCTGCTGTTTCTCGTGCAACCGATGATTGCCAAGCGGATTCTGCCCTGGTTCGGAGGATCGGCAGCGGTCTGGGCGACCTGTTTGGTGTTTTTCCAGACGGCGTTGCTCGCCGGCTACGCTTACGCTGACTGGACCTCGAGATTTCTCAGGCCGAAGCGTCAGGCCGCGCTGCACATTGCCCTGCTTGCCGCCAGTCTGCTCCTGCTGCCGATCATTCCCAACGTGTATTGGAAGCCATCGGGGGGAGAAAACCCAAGCCTGCGGATCCTGGTCCTCCTTGCGGCGACCGTCGGGCTGCCATATCTGCTGCTGGCAACAACAAGCCCGCTTGTGCAGACCTGGTTTGCGCGGCGTTATCGACAAGCGACGCCGTACCGCCTGTTCGCGCTCTCGAACCTGGCTTCTCTCCTGGCACTCTTGTCCTTTCCATTTGCCGTCGAGCCGTGGATCGCAAGCACGGCTCAGCTGAAGGTCTGGTCGGCACTATTCGCGGCATTCGTGCTGCTATGCGCCGGAACGGCATACCTCGGGGTGCGCGGCAAGCCCGGCATCGAATGCGGGCATGCCCAGGAATCGGCCTCGAGTCCCCCTGTCCCGCCGCCGGCGGCCTCGCGCCGGCTGTTGTGGCTGGCGCTCGCTGCCATGAGTTCCTTTATGCTGCTCGCCGTGACGAACCACATCTGTCGGGACGTCGCCGCGATTCCATTCCTGTGGATTGCGCCGCTGGCGCTGTACCTACTGAGCTTCATCCTGTGCTTCGACCATCCGCGCTGGTATGCAAGGCCTGTATTCTTGGTGCTCACTGCCGCGGCGCTGCCGACACTGGCATGGTTCTCGGATTCATTGAATCTGAGAACCATATTATTCTTCTTTGGGCTGGGGCTTTTTGTCATATGCATGTTCTGCCATGGCGAGCTTTCCCGGCTCAAGCCGGATCCCAGGCACCTCACTATCTACTACCTGATGATCGCCATCGGCGGCGCCCTGGGCGGCATATTGGTCGGTTTCGGCGCCCCCTATCTTCTGCCGGGCTATTTCGAGCTCCAGATCGGGTTGGTCGCCTGCGGGCTGCTCCTGCTCCTGCGCACGCGCTCCTTCGGCTGGTGGGCCACGATCGTCGCGATTGCGGTAATGGGTGCAACCGGATGGTTCTCCAAGAACGCGATCGACTATCAGCTGGCCGGCACCCAGGTGATGATGCGCAACTTTTACAGTGCGCTCCGCATCTACGAAGCGAGATACCCTGTGCCGTGGCGGTCGCTCGTTCACGGCGGAATCATGCACGGGGGCGAGCTGCTCGATCCGGCCATGCATCTACGGCCCACAGGGTACTACGGGCCGACCTGCGGAGTCGGCCGGATGCTCTCGGTGTTGCCCGATGCGCCGCGTCGCGTCGGCGTCATCGGTCTCGGTCCCGGGGGAATTGCCGCGTTTGCGCGCAAAGGAGACGTTTTCCGATTCTATGAGATCGATCCGCAGGTGATTGATCTGGCTTACAAACAATTCTACTTTCTCACGGAATCTCCAGCCAAAATCGAAGTGGAGCTGGGCGATGGACGCCTGTTGCTGGAGCGCGAGCCCAGCCAGCAGTTCGATGTGCTCGTCATGGACGCCTTTTCCGGCGAATCAATTCCCGTGCACATGCTCACTCGCGAAGCGATGGCGACGTTCATGCGCCATCTCAAGCCTGGCGGTGTGCTTGCCTTTCAGGCTACTAACCGTTATGTCGACATCGAACCCGTGATTGCTTGTCTCGCCGAGGAGTACGGGCTGACCGCGGTGCTCGTTTCCGATTTTGTCGGCGAGGGTGACGGAGCGAACTATTGGCTCTGCAGCACGGATCAGATCTTGATGACGAGCAACAAGGCGCTGCTCGATAACGAAGCGATCCGTTCGGTCGCCAGACCTGTCAAGCCCCGGCCCGGATTCCGCATCTGGACGGACGACTTCAGTAATCTCTTCGACGTGCTTGCGATAGCCCACCCACGCCACTAAGCCCCGGCGACAAGACCTGGGACCGCCGCGCCCCAGGGCGGCGACCCCGATCTCTAGAATTGCCACACAAACTATGAACCTCCTTGGCATGATCGACATCTAAGTGACAACTTGCGGCGTGTCGGAGGATCTGGGCCATTCTCGAATCAGGAAGGAACTTCCCGATGAAAAGAAGCATTTCTGTGGGCGCGATCGCGCTCGCGATGATCGCACTCGTCGCTCGATCGGACAAGGCGCAATCGCCACCTTCCAACTCGTCTGCCAACTCGGCGCCTCAGGGTTTGACGATCCCCTCGGGCCAGAAGTTCATTCTGCAGCTCGAGACCGATCTCCACACTCGAACCACCCGCGTGGGGGACCGCGTGGAATTCAGCACTGCAGCGGATGTCGTCGTGGACAACCAGACTGCCATTCCCAACAGGACGCTGGTGCGTGGCACTGTCACCAAGTCCAAGCGAGCAGGTCGTTTGGGAGGAAAGGCCGAGATTCAATTGCGTTTCGATGAGGTTCGGCTTGCAGACGGATCCGTGGCGCCCATGCACGCGACGATTACCAGGGTAGGTTACGACCCAGTCAGCCCAAACCCCGGCGGCGACCCCAAAATCAAGGGAGACGCCGGACCCGGTGGCAACGTCGGCGCGGTGATTGCGGGAGGAGCTCAAGGGGCGATCATTGGCGTGCTCACGGCAGGAGCAAAAGGCGCCATCTACGGCGGTGCGGCCGGAGCGGCGATCACTGCGGCAGGCATGATTTTCAAGCGCGGACCGGACTTGGATCTGCCCCGCAGCACGATGTTCGAAGCCACATTCGATCAACCGCTCGAAGTCCCTGCGGCTGCGTTGCAGCCTCCCGCCCCGGCAGCGCCGCAGGCTCCTGGACCGGCAGCGCCAAAGGCGTTTCCGGAAATCCAAACCACGGTTCCCGCCACGGAGGAGCATGGTTCGCAAC
Source organism: Acidobacteriota bacterium (assembly GCA_050011535.1). GTDB lineage: Bacteria > Acidobacteriota > UBA6911 > UBA6911 > UBA6911 > JAFNAG01. Next base: position 13,367 of record JBEKIX010000034.1, on the reverse strand, counting down.
CGCGACCCAAACTGGTGCGGAACGACCCCGACCGTATGCCGCCGGTCGAGAATCCGCCCGCCGCAAAGCCCGCGGAGAACTCGCCGGCCGCGTCGCCTCCTTCGACGCCCGCACCGGGGCCCGGCGCACCGCACGCGGAGGGCACAAGCGGGCTCAAAGTCAGCGTCAAGGTCCGCATGGTGGTAGTGGACGCCGTGGTAAGAGACCGAGCCGGCCGCATGATTGACAATCTCACGCGGGACGATTTCCAGGTGCTCGAGGACAATGTGCCGCAAGAAGTGCAGAGTTTTTCCCGTGACGAGCTCCCGCTGGCAGTTGCCCTTGTGATCGACCGCAGTGGAAGTGAGGCGCCCTACATCTCCGAGCTGCGCAGAATCGCCGATGAGACTCTGCAGCAACTGAAGCCGGAAGACCAGGTAGCCCTGTTTTCATTTGCCGGGAATGTCGAGCGGCTCGAGGATCTTACTGACGATCGCCAGCGAATCGTGAACGCCATTTCCCGTATCCGCGCAGGGGGCGGGACAGATATCATCGATGCGTTGTACGATTCTGTCACCTATCTGGCGAAGAGCGCACCGGACCAGCGTCACGCGGTCATTCTCATCTCGGATAATCAAGCCACGGTCCGGCCGCAGGCAAGCGAGGGGGAGACCATCCGGAAGGCGACGGAGAGCGAAACCGTCGTTTATAGCATCAAGACCGGCGGCCAGGGATCTCCTCTGGCTTCACGGCTCCCGTCGATGATGATGGGCGCCGGTTCGGTCGGTAAGGTCACGCAGGAGACGGGAGGAGAGATCATCGATGTGGCAAACGCCCGGTCGCTCGATGCCGCAATGAGGAACGTGATTTCCCGCCTGAGGATGCGATATTCCCTTGGATATTACGCTCCCAATCCGGCGCAGGGCGCGTTTCATTCCATCATCGTGCGATTGTCAGACGCGCATGGAAAACCGGGAACTGACTACGTCATCCACGCCCGCCGCGGCTACTACTCCACTGCCGATCAAAAAAGGCCGTAGGAAATCGGTGTCTGACACCGATTTCCCAGGGCGCGTCTCAGTCTTTTCTGCGCAGTTCCAGCTGCATGCTTAGATTCATTGCAGGGGTAACTTCGTCGAAGATGGCTAGCATGGACTCAAACAGGTCCAGACCGGTCGCGGATCGGACTTCTTCTTCGGGCATGGGATAGAAGAGCTGAAACCCCGCCCAGCTGTCCTCTTGCGCAGCTTTCAAAATGCGGCGGAGCTCAGGAATATCGGGGAGATTGTTCTTGCCGAATTCACCCGCGCTCGCCTCCCAGGTGCCGGCATGAATCAGGAACCCCTCGCGGCGGACCAGGCGGCGGATCTCGCGTTCCATGGGACCGTCTCGCCTGAGAGATTTGAGCAGGCGATGCCAATCCCAATCATGTTTCAGTTCGCACCCTGCAAACCCGACCGGTGCCTTGACGAATCCGCGTTCGATCTGCAGCCCGCACTCGAAGCGCCGGGCATCGGTGTTCACGGACAGGAAGAATTTGGAACAGCCGAAGCTCACGGATGACGAGATCGGTTTGGCCGTCCGGTTCGCCTTGGGAAGATATCCGATCCATTGCCAGTAAACTCCCCGGCCCCAGCGCTCGGTGACGAACGGCTCGCGAAAACGGTGCTCCAGCTCCACCTTCAAAAGACGTGTGATGCGCTCGTTGTCTTCGAGGTGGCCGACTCGGATGCCCCGATCGAAATCGAGGAACTCAGGCCGGAACGCAATCGCAGTTCGTGGCACTCCATGATAAAGAGATGATTTGGCAGCCATATTCGTGACGGGTATTGTACTCCACCCGGATAGCGCGATTTACGTGAAGCTGACGGGATGCCTACTCTTCAATCCAAATCCCATCTGCCCCCTGAGCTTATCGCCTTGGATCATCGTCATTGACGGCGACCTCGCGGTTCAGCTTCGTGTCGTGGGCGCGGTGCCCTCGCCCGTGCTGCCTGCTACCAAATATCTGCTTCCACAAAAAGTGTGATCGTAACCGGTTTATCCGTTGCCATAAACTGCCGATCAGGACCACGATCACGCTTATGAGCCTCACGCGAAATTCGGTGGTTATAAGCCGCCGTTTTCATAAGCTGCGGCGCGTAATTCTGGACAAAGGACCGGAAAAAGTGCAGGATCGAAACCAGCTTGCAGTACTTTCATCGGATTGTTTGCAGGCAGGCCATCGGAAACAACATCGGAAACAGGGAGACACTATGAAATCAGGTAACCGCGGGCGGCTGTTTCTTCTTGCGGCATGCATTCTTCTCTTATCTTCGTTGGGCCTGGGCTTGCCGATTATGCAGGAAAAAGCCAAGGATTCTGCCGAGGCCGCGACCCGGCTGCGTCAATTCGCGAAGCACCAGTCCATGCGTGCCAAATCGCCGTTCAAGGGCATCAAGTGGACCCAGGTCGGGCCGATGAGGCCGAGCGGACGGATGACGGATGTGGAAGTTCACCCTTCACAGCCCCAGGTCATTTATGCCGCCGCCGCACAAGGGGGCGTGTGGAAGTCCACGGATGACGGGGTGAACTGGACTCCTATTTTCGATGACTATCCCACGGGATCGATTGGAGACCTCGCGATAGCGCCCTCGGATCCTAAGATTGTCTGGATCGGAACCGGAGAAGCGAACATTTTCCGCAGTTCCCAGGCAGGGATCGGGATCTTTAAGTCGGTCGATGCAGGCCAGCATTTCACTTATATGGGGTTGGCCGATACACAGCACATCGCCCGGATTGTAGTTCACCCAACCAATCCGGATATCGTGTACGTCGCCTCTGCCGGACATGAGTACACTTTCAGCCCTGACCGCGGAGTCTATAAGACTACAGACGGGGGCAAGAGCTGGAAGAAGATCTTCTACAAAAACGAGAGAACTGGCGTTATTGACTTGGCGATGGACCCAGGCAACCCTGAGATCCTGTATGCGGGCACGGCCCAACGCTTGCGCTACCGCTGGAACGATCCTATTGAAAGCGTCGAGAGCGGTATCTACAAGACTGACGATGGCGGCAAAACCTGGACGGCCCTGGCCAATGGACTGCCGGATTTCTCGAAAGGGGAGTGCGAGCGCGTCGGGATCAGTGTTTGCCAGACCAATCCCAATGTAGTGTATGCGGTCATCAACCAACAGCCGAAAGAGACCGCTAAACAAGGTGCGTATCTCTATCGCAGCGATGACAAAGGGAGGAACTGGAAACTGGTCGAGGGGAACGAAAAAATCAGGGCCCTCTTTGCATACGGCTGGGTGTTCGGCCAAGTCCGGGTCGATCCCAACAATCCAGATGTCGTCTATGTCATGGGGCTGAACTTCATGCGATCCAAGGACGGCGGAAAAACCTGGGAATCCTTGAGAGACAACCACGTCGATCATCATGGCATGTGGATTGATCCCAAGGATTCCAACCATATCCTGGTCGTAAACGACGGCGGCATCGCAATCTCCCATGACGGGCTCGCCACATTTCAGCACCCAGTGAATATCCCGATCGGACACTTGTTTACCATGGCGGTGAGCCAGACCAAGGGAAAGTTCTGGGCCTACTCGAATATCCAGGATACAGGAGGCTGGAGGGGCGAGATTGATATGACCGCCGGCCGCGACCATATCACTTCGAAGGAATGGGAAAGCTCGATCGGCGATGAGGCCGGCCGTCACGCCGTCAATCCTGTCGATCCGAACGTCGTCTATTACGTCACGCGTTACGGCGGCGGGCCGTACGTCATGGACTACACCAAAGCCGCCGAAGCACAGGTGCAAGCGCAGGCCCAGGCTGCTGCTCAGGGACAAGCGCAAGGGCAGGCGCGCGGACAGGCTCAGGGACAGGCGCGCGGGCAAGCTCAAGGACAAGTTCAGGGGCAAGGGGGACGTGGTGGCCGGGCTGGCCAGACAACCATCGCTCCCGATTTTGGCACTGAGAAGAAGCGCTCCCAGTGGGTCTCCCCGATCATCGTGTCTCCGCATGATCCCAATCGGATACTCTTCGGCGCCCAGTTCGTGTTTCTCACGAATGATCAGGGAAAGACTTGGCGAAAGATCAGTCCCGACCTGACCAACTTCGATCCGGCAAAACAGGGGAACATACCGTATTCCACGGTCTGGTCTATCTCAGAATCCCCGCGCAAGAAGGGGCTCATCTACGCCGGAACGGACGACGGCAACATCCATGTCACCAAGGATGAAGGCGGAAACTGGGAAAAGATCACAAAAGGACTTCCTCCCGAGCGGTTTATCGCAAGCATCGAGGCGTCCCGCTTCGATGAGGGGACGGTCTATATCGTCGTCAACGGGAAGCGGCACAACGATTTCAATACGTATCTGTTCAAATCGAAGAACTACGGAAAGAGCTGGACCAACATCGCGACCTCAGTCCCAGGCGGCATCGCGAACGTGGTGAAGGAAGATCCCACGAATAAAAACATCCTGTACCTGGGAACCGACTTGGGGGTCTATGTAACGACCGATGGCGGAAACAAATGGGAAGTGTTGGGCGCCGGGTTGCCTACCGCCTACGTCTTCGACATGGCCCTGCAAACCGCGGAGAACGTGCTCGTGATCGGCACCCACGGCCGCAGTTGTTGGGTGGCGGACATTCTGCCGGTGCGGACCGCCGCGAAAAAATGATTTCACGTCGCGGCAAGAGCACCAGGTGGCCGTCGTGCCTGCCGTGACACCAGTTCGTAGCAATGGATCTTCGAATGTCGGTGCGCGCGTCGCTGGTGATGCTCGATGTGCTGCATCGGTTAGATGACCGGGGGCACCGTGCCCTGATGAGTTCGTTCGAGGGCTCCGAGGACATCCAGCTATCGGCAGGCTTCAGCTCGTGGATCGTGGTGTCGAGCGGGGCGACGTTGTGATTTTTGTGACGGAGGGAGGCGAAACCTCCTCTGTAATCGGCACTGCCCTCGGTGCACTCGAACAGTACGGCTCCTCTACCGAAACGAAAAAAGGAAGCGTCGCACCACTCGCCAAGGTCGCGACGCCACTTATTTCGCGAAGAAAGCTTTCATCACCGTTTTCTTCGACAGCACGGAGCAAAGTCCCACTTTCGGACTCTATCCGCCGGAGCGGCTCTCATCGGATTAAGGGCGAGGCCTTCATCAATCGCAAAAAGAGGATCGCGCAGCGCCAGAACAGAAACTGCGGGCGGAGAACCCACGCTGGGAACCGTCAGCCAAACAGCTTCAGGATCGCATCTAAACCTCTCTCTTAATCTCAATCAGGGACTGTCCACACTTGAAATTCAACTAAGAGGTGGGTGCATTGTGTGCCAGTTGCTGTGCGCCTGAAAGAGATTTGCTGCGGCGATGACCTTGTCATCATCGAGAGCGCGTCCCATAAACTGTATGCCGATGGGCAGGTGATCCTTGGAGAACCCGCATGGCACCGTGATTGCGGGTAGCCCGCACAGACTCGAGATACCGTCGCATTGTTTGGTGGCGTCGGGCGGACGCGGGCCGCGTGCTGCGACACCTGCGCCCCCAGCTCCGCTTCTGGCTCCTCCCGGCGGACGCTGCTGAGCCCCTGGCGGTTGTAGCGGGCGCGCGACCGATCCTTGTCCCGGTGCCGCGAGAACGTCGAAGCGATCGTACAGCGCATCCACTTTCTTCTGCAGAATTGTGCGCACGCGTTGTACTTGAAGGTAATCCCAGGCCGAAAACTCCACGCTGGCGTAACCATTGATCTGACCAAGAGGGTCGGCCAAGTCGGCGCACCGGCCTGACTGGATCAGATCCCAGAAGGCCGAAGCCGCTTCGATCAGAATCACCAGTTCCGCGGCCTCCTCGTAGGGCCCATCCGGAATCTCCGCTTCTTCGATGTGCGCGCCGTTTTGTTCCATCACCTTCAGAGCCTCATCGACGGCCGCCTTTATTTCCACGTTGGTTTCTCCGGCTGCATTCTTGATGCGTCCGATCCTCAACGGCCGTGACAACGTTCCCCGTGCGGAATAGGGGAACGCGGCAAGCGATGGAGGAAGCGAATCGTGGTCCCTCGGGTCGTGGCCGGCCATGGCGGACAGCACCAGACCGCAGCAATCGGCCGTGCGCGCCATCGGGCCGACCTTGTCCATGGACCAGGCGATGGCCATGACGCCCGTGCGAGGTATGCGTCCGAAGCTTGGCCGCATGCCGGAAATGCCGCACAAAGTGGAGGGAGAAATGATGGAACCGCGCGTGTCGGAGCCGAGCGCGAAAGCTGCCAAGCCGGCAGCCATGATCGCCCCAGAGCCGCTCGAGGAGCCAGACGTCCAATCGTCGGTATTCCACGGGTTGCGGCATGGGCCGCTCAGTGAAGCAAATCCGTTGGAGTAGCCGAGTCCGCCGGCAAGCTCGATCATCGCGGCTTTTCCAATCAGGATGGCACCCGCCTTGTCCAGTCTCTCAATGATCGTCGCGTCAAAATCGAATTTCTGGTCCGCATATGGCTTGGCACCCCAGGTTGTGGGGTATCCTTTGACTGCAAGCAGATCCTTGGCGGCATAGGGAATGCCATGCAACGGCCCGCGGTAGCGGCCGGAAGCAATTTCCTTTTCGGCCACCTGGGCATGCTCCAGCGCCCGCTCGCGAGTCAGCGTGACGTAGGCGTTGAACTTCGGTCCAAGCTTTTCGCTACGCTCTAGGTAACTTTCAGTCAGCTCGACCGGGGAGAGTTTGCGCGTGCGGATCCGCTCACCGAGACTGCGAATCGAAAGGTACAAGACATCCTCACCTACCATAATCAATCCTCCTGATCCTCGACATCAGTGCCTGGCTGGCCTCGATTCCTCCGTACAAGCCGCCCGCGTGCGACCACCCTAATTCTTACTCGGGATCCGCGCCTTGGGTGCGGTCCGTGGGCTGCTCGCGGGCGTGGAGCGAATCTCATCGAGCTTCAACACGGATGCCGGGCAGTCGCCGTTTTCCAAGGGAACCGCGCGGATCGTTTCGAGCATGCGCACATGGCGGGTGACGGTGCTGCGCATGCGTGTGCGCTGATCCTCGCTCAGGCGGTCGCCCCATCTCCTTAGAATGTTCTGCATCTTGGCATCAATTTCCGCGATCGTTGCCGGGGATAGATCGCCGGGGACTTGCGCCTGTTGAGCCGATTGCGCTGCCGCTGCGGCCCCGCCGGAAGAGAGAATTGACGCCGGAACCGCCGCGGCTCCCGCCAGGGTCAGGATTGCACCCCGGCCAAAGTCGCGCCGTGATACGCCTTGCTGTTTGCCGGATATCTTTTCCATGTTCATTTCCAATCGTTCCTCGTCTGCTACAAAACCACTCCTTGCTGAGTTCGCATCAGCAGCCGACTGCGGATGCGACTCCAGGGGAATGATCGAGCATAGCACTGGCTGGAATCCAGTCAAGATGAGAACTTCTTGCTCCTCAAACCGAAATGGGCCACATCACGACCGGTTGGTTCTTCGGCGAAGAATCGTTGCACTCAAATCGGCAAAGAACGAGTTTTTTGTTGTGGAAATGCCGGGACGTTACCTAAAATGGCCCCAAATAGCGGAAACACGAGCGGCCGGCCCGAAAAGGCGGGGCCAGTGGTTTTTGCGTCAGGGGGATCGAAGGGCTGCCACGCAGGATTTGGGTCTGCCGAGACTGGTGCCGAAGGAAGTTCCCTTGTATCAAGTGGGTCTCCTGGCTGATCCCGCAGTTTCGGTCGTCGATTTCATACCTACGTCGTTGCGGAGGCGACTTACGCTTGTTGTCGGGTCCATCACGGCCGTTTTTGCGGCTGACCCGATGCTCCTCGTGCAAGGCATGCGGGGGCTGTTCCTCATTTGTGTTGGAAGCTTTTTAGGAAAACTGTGGCAGTGAGTTCGGGCTCATCAAGCCCGGTTTCGAAGGTTAATCGATTCAACGCAGGGGGCGTTTATGAAACGTGCTTCTAGTAGGGTAGGCTTTGCATTTCTCCTGGTTGTGCTGTCCGGCTGGACCGGCTATGCACAAGGTGGCGGCACGAGCTCAACACTCTCCGGAGTGGTAGTCGACCAATCCGGTGGCGTGATCCCGGGTGCGGATGTCACCGTCACAAACGACGCTACAGGAGCCCAGTTCAAGGTGGTTACCACGGAGAGCGGGAACTTCTCGATTCCGGCCCTCGACGCCGGCAAGTACACCGCAACGGTCTCCATGACAGGGTTCAAGCAGGCGATCGTGAAGGATATCAATATCGTTGCGAACGTGCCCGCGTCGATTAATGTCAAACTCGAGGTGGGAGGCTCCAATGAGACCGTCACCGTGCAGGCAAACGTTGAGGTTTTGCAGGCGTCATCGGCGAACATCACGACTACGATGGGCACCCGCCAGATCCAACAACTCCCCCTGGCAACACGCAGCGCGATGGACTTCCTCGTCCTGCTGCCGGGGGTGAACACGACCTCTTCAGGTGCCCGCAGTTCCACCGTCGCGGGCCTGCCGCAGGCCGCGATCAATATTACGATCGATGGAATCAACACGCAGGACAATTCAAACAAGACCTCCGACGGCTTTTTTAGCATGCTTACCCCGGGGCTGGACGCCATGGAGGAGGTCACCGTTTCTACTGCAACGCCAGGATCGGAGAGTGCCGGTCAGGGTGCCATCCAGATCAGATTCGTCACGCGCTCGGGGAACAACCAATATCGAGGGAGTGTTTACGAATACAATCGCGACCCGGTATTCAATGCCAACTACTGGTTCAACAACCGCGACAAAGCGCCCGTTTACATAGGGGATGGGCCAACCTATCACCAGCCGTGTACTGCGGCTCAACTCGCCAGCGAGTTTGACAACTGCAAAGCGCCGGTCGACCGGGTGCTGTTGAATCAGCCTGGCTTCCGTATTGGCGGGCCCATTTCGCTTCCCAGGAAGCTCTTTGGTCCTGTGGGCTTCAGTGGCAAGGACAAAATCTTCTTCTTCATCAACTATGAGGAATACCGATTTCCGTCTCAGCAGACTCGGACGAGAAGCATTTTCAGTCCAGCGGTCGAAAGCGGCAATTTCCTATACACCGTCGCTGGTGCTACCCAGAGCGTAAACCTACTCCAGTTGGCGGCTGCCAATGGACAGACATCCACGATGGATCCGACTGTTCAACAAATGCTATCAGACATTCGCCACGCGACTACCCTACAAGGCACCTTGGCACCTCAGTCCGATCCCAGCTACCAGTTCTTTTATCCCACAAACAACTCCGAAGATAGCCGCGATTTCCTGACCGCGCGCGGCGACTTCAATCTGACGAAACGGCATAAACTGGAGGTGGCCTGGAGTTACTCGTACTACGGCCTGCCCATTGACATGCTCAACAGCGGCGACCCGAGATATCCTGGCTTTCCGAGCATCTCTGGATATCTCGGAAACCGCTTCAAAGATTCTGCTGCCCTCCGTTCGACCTTGACTCCGCGATTGGTAAACGAATTGCGTTTTGGGACGCAGAGCGGGTCCGGACTATTCGGGCCGGCCATCAACTCTTCGATGTTTACAGGAACGGTCGCCAATATGAACGGATTTAGTTGGACCCCGTACGGCGTTACCAGCTCGATTGTTTCCAGCAGTCCCAGCCGGCGCGACCCGCCAATCAAAGAGATCGATGAAACGGTCAGCTGGAGCAAAGGTTCGCATAGCATCAGTTTTGGTGGCAGTTTTACGAACGCGGGCAATTGGACGTGGGCTCAGTCTCTGCTTCCTACCCTTAGCTTCGGCGTGGACACCACAAACGATCCGGCTAGGTTCATGTTTGATAGTAACAATGGCGCGAAGAATTTCCCGGGAGCATCCTCGAGCCAGCTCTCCGAAGCCCAGAGCATCTATGCTTCCTTGACAGGGCGGGTCACATCCATAAGCGGTAGCGCGGTTCTTAATGAAAAGACCCTGCAATACCAATTTCTTGGACCGAACGTCCAGCGCATGCACCAGCGCGAGATCGGGTTGTTCGCGCAGGACTCCTGGCACGTGCTGCCGGGCCTGACTCTCAACTATGGATTGCGTTGGGAGTTGCAGCTGCCCTGGACTCCTCTCAATAGCGTGTATACATGGGCTACCGTTGCCAGTGTATGGGGCCCGTCGGGAGTCAACACTCTGTTTAAGCCGGGCTCCAGCGGCGGCCAAGCCACACAATATGCCCAGTACCAAGGAGGCGATCCAGCGTACAACCTCGACTACAAGGACTTTGCGCCCAGTTTCGGTTTTGCTTGGACCCCGAAAGCCGGGAGTGGTTTGCTGAAACACATCCTGGGCGGCGAAGGACAGAGCGTGTTTCGCGGTGGTTTTTCGATTGCCTACAATCGCTACGGCATGCCTAGTTACTCAGGAACCTTCACCTCCAATCCGGGGATCACCATCGATGCCTCGCGCAGCCAGAATCTCGGCAATCTCGTCAGCGGCACGGGGACGGATACCTGGCCGCTCCTGTTCCGTAACACGGGCAGGCTCAGCCCAGCTCCGTTCGCGGCCTCGCCGGTTTATCCGCTCCAGGCGTCGGTCAGCAGTTCGGTCAATGCCTTCGATCCAAACATCCGCACTCCGTATACCATGTCCTGGACGTTCGGCTTGCAGCGCGAACTCACCAAAGACATGGTGGTCGAGGTTCGCTACGTAGCCGATCGCAATCGGCGGCCGTGGAACACGTTCGCGTTAGATTCCGTCAACATCGTAGAGAACGGATTCCTGAGCGAGTTCAACCTAGCCATGGCCAACTTGCAGGCGAACATCGCGGCGGCGCGCGGCAGCAACTTCAAGTATTATGGAGCGAACACGGGAACATCTCCCTTGCCCACGACACTCGCTTATTTCTCGGGCCTTCCCTCTTCGCAGGCATCGGATCCGTCGAAGTACACCTCCAGCAATTTCAGCAGCAGCACCTACACGGCCTATCTGGCGCTGACCAATCCGAATCCGACAAGCTTCGCAAGCAGTCTGTATGGCGTCGCGGCGCAGAGGACCAACGCCCTCGCTGCCGGATTGCCAGCCAACTTTTTCCTGGTGAATCCGACCGTCAGCGCCGCCAATATCGTTGGCAACGGCGGTTTCAACACGTATGACTCCATGGTCGTGGAACTGCGGCGGCGCATGGCCAAAGGGCTGCTGATTCAAGCCAGCTACGTCTATGCAAAAGCTCTCTCCTCGTCTTGGGTCTCGTTCCGGACACCTTGGGCCAAAGTCCTCGCCAACACCCTACCGAGCGCTTTCAAGGTCAACTGGGTCTATGAATTGCCCATCGGAAATGGGAGATCACTGTTCGCCAGTTCCAAAGGTTGGGTCGACAAGATCATCGGCAACTGGGAATTCCAGGGCACCGGCCGTTGGCAGAGCGGCGACCTGCTGAACTTCGGCAACGTCAGGCTCGTCGGCATGTCACCGCAGGATCTCAAAAACGCAATGGGGCTGCGCTTCGATAATGCGAACAAGCTCGTCTATTACGAACCGGCCAATATCATCAGCAACACAATCGCGGCGTTCAACACCAGCGCCACGACATCGAACGGATACAGCGCTTCCTTTGGTGCTCCCACCGGAAGCTACATCGCACCCGCAAACACCGCAAGCTGCATCCAAATCTATAGCGGCCAATGCGCTCCGTTGACCAACTTTGTCAGGGGACCGCATTTCGAGCGCTTCGATCTGAGCCTTGTGAAAAGGGTCCGGCTCACCGAGTCGAAGAACATCGAGATCCGCGCCGAATTCTTGAATGCCTTCAACAACATCAACTTCACTGGCGTCACCTGCGCCAGCAGCAGCCAAACCTGCGGCCAGGTCACGTCGGCGTACAGGGACCAGAATCAGCAGAACGATAATGGAGGTCGGCTGCTTCAGCTCGTACTGCGGATCAATTTCTAGCCGTCCGAATCTATCCCGAGGGCTTCCACGGCCGCATGAACGCCAACGCTGCCGTGGAGGTCCTCGCGGCCTCTATATGCAATCCATCCCGTCAGTTTTCCATGCGGCTAAGTTGACCGCCCAAACAACCCTCCGCGTTTAGCCGCGTATCCCGACATGCCTTTCGGCCGACATTACGTAGGTGGTGCAGGTCAGGCATTTCCAGCGGTGTCGTTTCAGCCACGATATGTGCAAGAAACTGGGGGCTATATAACTCAGCGATGAACCTGTCGCCGACGAGGCCGCAGCGATTTCCTTGTTTGCATAGAACGCTCGCACAATCCAGATTGGCCGGGGAAACGTGCTTCCATGAGAATCATGGCGGCGGTCCGTCGATGGTCAAAGCCACTGGGCCGTATCGTCGGCTATCCGTAGAAGTGGCCCTGAGTCAAGCTCCCAAGAAACGCCATTCGCGTCAATTGAGAATATCAACAACCTCCACGTGCTGTAAGGGGCCTACTCGGGCCGGATGCCTGTGAGGGGTAAGGGAAGCGAACGCGACTTCGCGGGAGTGTCATTGAAAGATCTTCATCGCTTTCTTTAGCCGATTTTTCATGCGTCCTCCTTGGAGGAACCGATCATCCTCGCCCGCAACCCCCCAGATCATCAAAATTGGCTGATAAGTAGATCCTACCGTTCTTGACGTCTTTTCGAGTCCTAGTCTACAATCACCGCAAACGTGAATTCGAGGAGGGCCTCAATGAGATCTGAAATGTTTGGTCGACGTTCGTTCCTGCGTTTGGCTGGTGTCCTCGGGACAGGGGCATATGCGTTGAAGGCCAGCGGCCTCGAACGCGTCACGGCCGCCGCCCAATCGATCGCGGACCGGACGCCGGCGGAGGTCGCGAAAGATGAATTCTTCTGGCGGGAGATCCAGCTGGCCTTCAAGCTCGACCGCACGCTCATCAACCTCAACAACGGCTTCACCTGCCCAACCCCGCGGGTCGCGCTCGAAGCGGTCTGGCGTTACATGGACATGATCAATATGCTGCCCGTCTATTATCAGGGCCAGGTTGCGGCGAACGTTCAGACGATCCGCCTCCGGATGGCGGCCGAATTCGGCTGCGACCCCGAGGAGATGGCCCTGACGCGCGGCGCCAGCGAGTCTCTCCAGATCGTCCAGAACGGGATCGATCTCAAGGCGGGCGACGAGGTGATCACGACCGAGCAGGACTATCCCCGGATGCTGACGACCTGGGACCAGCGGCTGCGGCGCGAGGGCATCAAGGTGACCCGCCTCCAATTCCCCGTGCCGACGACCCAGGACGATCTTTATCAACGGTTCGAGAAAGCGATTTCGCCGCGGACGAAGGTGTTCCATTTCTGTCACGTGACCAACCTCACGGCCCAGATGTTCCCGGTGCAAAGGCTCTCGCGCTTGGCCCGCTCGAAGGGGATCGTCACGATCGTCGACGGCGCGCATGCGTTGGGGCAGTTCCCGTTCAAACTGCGGGACCTCGAATGCGACGCCTACGGCGTCAGCCTGCACAAATGGCTGCTG
>JBEKIX010000033.1:0-35445 GCA_050011535.1 Acidobacteriota bacterium | reverse complement strand
CGTGCGAGGGCGATGTGCCGTCGGACTCCGGCATATGCGCAAGCCGGCCGTTGGCAGAGGCGCCGAGCATCTTGCCGAAGTAGATGTGGCAAGTGGTGGAGAGCATGTCCAGGTGGTATTCCGTTCCTTTGGTGTTAGGCTTGCCGTCGATCGTTTCGAAGAGGGAAGCGTAGACGCGCTGCATAATTGAATCGGCATGGTCGTCGTCGTTGCCGAAAGTCGGCGTCTTGTTGACCAGCGTCAGGCGCAGGGCCTCGTCGTCTTTGAAATTGTTGCGCAGGGACCTAAGCAGCCGGTCCATCGTGAAGGTGTCATCTTCGAACACGTGCTTCCTGATCGCGGACAAGCTGTCCGTGATCGTGCCGATTCCCACGCACTGGATGAAATTGGTGTTATAGCGCGGCCCCGCGTTGTAATAATCCTTGCCTTTTTGGATGCAATCGTTGATGACTGCCGACAAGAACGTCGCCGGTGCGCAGGTGGCGAACATGCGCTCGATGTAGTTATTGACGCGTATCTTCAAATCCACGATGTAGTTCAACTGCTTGACGAAGGCCTCGTAAAGCTTGTCGAAATCTTTGAACGCTCGTGGATCGCCCGTTTTCAGGCCGATCTGCTTGCCTGAGAGCGGATCGACGCCGTCGTTTAAAGCCAGCTCGAGGATCTTCGGAACGTTGAGATAGCCGGTCAGCACGTAGGCTTCCTTGCCGAAGCATCCGGTCTCAATGCAGCCGCTGCAGCCGCCTTCGCGGGCGTCCTCCATTTTTTTGCCCACGCGCACCTGTTCGGTGATGACTTCATCGGCATTGAACACGGAAGGATATCCGTAGCCCTTGCGAATCACCCGGCAGGCAGTCTTGAGAAAGTGATCCGGGGTCTTGCGGCTCAACTGGATGTTGGCCTGCGGCTGGAGAAGGTGCAGCTCGTCGATCACTTCGAGGATGATGAAGGAGACTTCGTTGACGCCGTCGGTTCCGTCGCGCTTTAAGCCGCCAAGATTGATATTGGTGAAGTCGTTGTAGGTCCCGCTTTCGGCGGCGGTGACCCCTACCTTGGGCGGTGCCGGATGGTTGTTAAACTTAATCCAAAAACAGGAGATCAGCTCTTTGGCGAAATCGCGCGTCAAAGTTGCTTCCTTCATGCCCTTTTCGTAAAACGGAAACAGGTGCTGATCCAGGCGCCCGGGGTTCATGGCATCCCAGCCGTTCAATTCTGTGATCGTGCCCAGGTGGACGAACCAGTACATCTGGAGCGCCTCCCAAAGGTCGCGCGGCGCGTGCGCCGGCACCCAGCGGCAAACGTCGGCAATTTTGAGAAGCTCCTTTTTCCTCGTTTCATCGGTCTCCGATTGCGCCATCTTTTCGGCAAGATCCGCATGCCGTTCCGCGAATATGATTGCGGCGTCGCAGGAATAGTCCATTCCCTTCAACTCTTCCGCTTTTTCCGTGGCTTCGGGATCGTTCAGGTAATCCAGTTTGGCGAGGCTGTCCGCGATCTCCCGCTTGAAATCGATCATTCCCTTCTGATAAATGGTGCCGTCGAGCGTGGTGTGGCCGGGCGCGCGCTGTTCCATGAATTCGGTGAACATGCCGGCTTCGTAGCAATCCTTCCACTCCTGCGGGATGTTGCTGAACACTTTGGCGCGCATGCTGCGGCCCTGCCAGTAAGGGATCACTTTGTCGCGGTAGACATCTATGGTCTCAGGGGCAACGACAAACGAGGTCATTTTCCTCGAATTCAGGATCTCGAGATCCTCCACGGAATGGCAGTTCAACTCCGGATATGTGGAGACCGACTTCGGGAACGGACCCCGCTCACCCACGATCAGCTCGCCCGGTCCGATATACACGGTTTTCTTGCTGCACTGATGCTTGAAGTGAAGGGCGCGCATCACCGGAGTGGAGTATATGCCTTCGTTTGCCATGTAGAAGTCGGTCAAAAGCTCGGCGCGCTCGTGCGAAATGCGCGGCTTGGCCTCATGGCTGGACTGTCTGAGTTTGCGAACGCGATCGTTCATAATCATTGCCTCCGATGGTGACGCACAAACCGAAACCGCTCAAAATGCCGGCAACCTCCCGAACGTGCTCCGGATCGGGAACGGCGATTTGTTCCAGGCGATAAGTATAGCCGAATCTCTGGTACTTGCCGCCTGCAATGGCGTGGTAAGGAAGTATGTCCACTTCAGAAATCCGCGGAAGCCCCTGCAGAAACGCACCTGTCTTTTCCACATTGTCCCGGTCATCGTTGATCCCCGGGATCAAGGGAAACCGGATGCGGATAGCAACGTCAAGGCCTGACAGCACGCTGAGATTGTCGAGGATGCGCTCATTGCTTACCCCCGTGTACTTCCTGTGAATCTCTGGATCCATGTGCTTGAGATCGTACAGAAAGAGGTCGGTTCTGCGCGCGACTTCCAGCAGAGTGTCCAGCGCTGCGTACCCGGACGTATCTACCGTGCGGTGTATGCCGCTTCCCGCGCAGGCGTCCAGGAGATCCAGGAGGAAGGCCGGCTGCATCAAAGGCTCGCCGCCGGAAAAAGTGGCGCCCCCGCCGGATTCATCGTAAAAGGCGACATCCTTCTTGATCTCGGCCATGACGTCATCCACCGACATCCTGCGGCCGACAATTTCGCGGGCGTCGGCGGGGCAGACGCGGGCGCATTCGAAACACAATTGGCACTTTGACTCGTCGCGCGCCGGTTCCTCATCTTCCATGATGGAGAGGGCATGGTTAGGACAGTTCTCAACGCAGGCTCCGCACCGGATGCAGCGATTGAGCCTCAACAAGAGTTCCGGCTCGGTGGAAATACCCTCAGGATTGTGGCACCACCAGCATTGGAGCGGGCATCCCTTCAGAAAAACAGTCGTGCGAATGCCAGGCCCGTCATGAATCGCATAGCGGCTGATGTTGAAAACGACGCCGTACTTCAAACGACCCCCTCCACTTCGTGATTTGGAATTCGGCGGAACCCGCCCCTAATATGATTAACACATCGGCTTTCCGCGTAAAACCCCCTTTGAGGCTCTTTGAGTCTTAGAGTCTTAGCGGTTTGTCTCTGCACTTTTCAGCACACGATGTCAACAGCTGCATCGCCTGATCCGCGGATGCCGCACCGTGAATTCAATGGATACGAACAAGTGGTTTGCATACAATGTGCTTACTTAATGAAGAATGTTTACTTACTGCGCCCCGCTGAGTCGCGACGTGTGGCAACGGGAATCGAGAAAGGAACTGATTATGAGAGGCCATTTCTTGAGCAAAGTCGGCCGCAACAACGTCATTCTTTACGGATGCTTTGCCTTGATGCTGCTGGCAGCCGCCGTGTGGGCCTCGGGTGCCATCCAGCCGCAGCGGTCGGGAGCATTGCCTGCCCAGAAGGCCGGCGTGACTCAGGTCCAGGGTCCGATTGATCCGCAACATTGGCGGGACCAGCAGGACATGACCTGGAACGACTACCATCCGATCCCCGGCGTGGATTGGGCGGATCCGTCGCTGGTTCCTGCGCGAAAGCTCAGAATCGCCCTTGTCGCGGTCGATTTCGCGGATCAACCGTTCGTGATCACGTTGCCGAAAAAATCGGACCTCTTCGGTAACCCGCAGATCGATCCGGTGCCACGCGCAGCGGTGCCGCAGTTCTACGCGGACTTTTATGGCAAGCCATCCGCGATCAATCACGGCCACACGATCAACGGGTATTGGATGGAGCAATCACGCGGTAAGGTCGGCATTCCGCCGATGGATGCTTTCGGCCCGTACCGGATGCCGAAGAACCTGTTCCAGTACGGCCTGAACGAGTACAACCAGCAGGGCGCCTGCCCGAGCGGATTCACGTGCGACGGCCGCCTCGAAGCGGATGCCGATGCTCTGTGGCAGGCGGCAGCGGGAAAGGACATTGCCTCGAAATATGACATCGTCCTTCGTATCTACGCCGGCTACGACGAAACGAGCGTCTGGCAGGAATTCGGCGAAATGAAGTTCCAGACGAAGGAGGACATCCCGCCGGAATGGGGCAATCCGGACACGACCAAGCCAAGGTGGGTCATCACCCGGTATGTGCCCTGGACATCGTGGAAGGCCGGCCAGATGCAGTGGGGCCTCTCGTCGATGCGTCAGGGGGAGAACTCAGGCACGATTACGCATGAGATCTCTCATCATGCCTTCCGCGTCGGCGACAACAACAACAATCCGTACGTCACGCCGTTCCGGAGAGTCGGTTCCGGCCCCTGGGATATCATGGATCGCGGTTCATTCAACGGTCCGGGCGGTCCGCACGCGCGCGCAGTGGTGCCGGCGACCCAGGGTGCCGCAATGCCCGCCGGATTCATGCTGCGAGAGCGCATGCGCTTCGAGTTCGTGCGCCCGGAAGACGTCTTGAAGCTCAACCGGAACGGCCTAGCTAAGTCAGGATTGGCTGTCGCTACGGTCACGGCTCGCGCCGTCGATCCTGGTGCAAGCGGACTCGGCGGGATCATGATCACGCTGGACGGTGAAGCCCCGCAGGACAAAACACCTGCCTGCGACATGAGCAAGGATCCGCTCTGTGCCGGCGCGCCGGTCTTTAATTTCTATACGCTCGAGGTCGTACAGCGCATCGGTTACGATTCCTTTACTCCGGACAACGGTGTCCTGATCACTAAGAGCAAGAACAACGAGGGCCCTTCTTGCGGCTACAATTGCTTCAACTGGGTGATCGACGCGCATCCGGAAGACATCAACATGCTTGACTTCAAACGCCCGGACGGGACTCCGGTCATGCGTACGATTGCCGATTACCGGCAGCTCAATGATGCGCTCTTCCACGCCGGCCTCAACTCAGGCAGCCAGTACGAGTGGGAGGACTCGCCGAACCGGCTGCACTTCTACATCATCGACCTCCAAAAAGACTCGAAGGGAATACTGTCGTACACGATCGGAGTCCGCTCTCTGGACGGCTCAGGCCCGCAGACGCGCGCCGTGTCCGTGGCGGCGCCCGCCTCTCAAAATGTGGCGGGGCAAGCGGCAACCGTGGTCTTTACACTCAGAAATACGGGCGCGCCCTCGCAGATGGATGCTGCACTCCATCCGCAGGACGTTTCGGCGTATGTGAACGGCGACCTGTTTCGTCTGTCCGTTTCCGTGGAGGGCGCCGGGTGGACGGCGCAGCTGCAGAATGCCCTTGCGGCCGCAAAGTTCGGTGAATCAAAGACCGTGTCTGTTCATGTGACGCACGCACAGGAAAGCGCCGTATCGGCGCGGGTGACGCTGAAAGCAATATCGGAGAGCGATCCCGCCAAAACAGCCACCGCAACTATCACGGTAAAACAAAAAAGCCGCCCCCAAGAGAGCGGCCATTGGATGAGTAATTGGAATCGTCAGACGAAAGCTATTTCCTCTTGCGCCAGACTGCCAGTGCGAGTCCGCCAAGTCCGGTGCCGAGGAGGAACAGAGAGGTTGGCTCGGGGGTAGTGAAGGTTAACGTGCCGTCACCACTTCCAAAGGTGCCGTCGGGGCTCAGGTACTCCCACATCGCGGTCTCGTACATATTGGTGAATCCCTGCGCACCTGCAAAAGCTCCGGTCCCCCCCGTGGTCGTCATCAGTCCGGTCACCCCGAACAGCGGAAGCCCGACCGGGCCCGGAGGCCCGATCGGCACTCCTTGCGCGACATATGTTCCGAAAATACTGTCGGCGGGATTTGCCAGATCTGTCAGGATAAATGTACCTGTGATGGGGTATGGGGGGACCGGTTCGAGGTACAGCGCCGACTCGAAGTGCAACTCGCTGTCGGCAAAGAGGCTCGTGGCGCCTGTTGCGTCCATGGGAGTGTTGACAACAAAACAAACGCCGGGCACAATAGGCGCCCCGACCGGGTCGCTGCAAGTCGCAGTAAACGCATAGTACGGGAAGTATGCTGAGAAAGAGCCGACAGGGCTTGCCGACGCAGGCTGCAGAAGGGCCACGGCGGCACACACAAAAATAAGACTATATTTCCACATCTTGTCTCTCCTTTGTGACTGCGAACGTAAACCTATGAAGCGTACCGCGAATCGATGGCGTCGCTTTGGCCACCGAGGACCATCGGTTCACGACCGATTGAGAATCTGTTACCTAAGATCGTAAGTCGGACCCTCGCCGTGGGCTCAGGTCCCTGAAGTTGAACTGTGTCCTATTCGATAACGTGAAAGTTTTGCTCGACACCAGCTCCGCCGAGAATAAGGAAGTGTCCGACGCGAGGTTATCGGCGCTTCGACGCATAGAGCCTTTATCTGTGATTTGATTTTCTGCAAGAAGTTCGGGCTTCACTTATCTTTCCTTCTTTGGCTGCGGCCCGAGGCCGCGTTAGGAAAAACAAGCTTTCGTTTTGGAGCTCAGCTCGCCCAGAATACGTTCCGTCAGCATCTGACAGGGGCTGTTATGTTAACTTCGCCCAATCTGCCGCTGCCCGGAACTCAAGCCCGATCATGAACAGGATTAGACACCCAGAAGGAACACCATCTCGCAAGAATTGAAGCAATTTCCCAGCCATACTCCAAGATCGCTGTTTGCTTTCAGTGCGTATTAGCGCGAACTGATTGGATTTGCTTGGCTTGGAAGAATTGATGCATTGTTCATGTTGGGGATGCGACGAGCGACTCAAAAGGAAAACTGTAGAAAAACTGTAAAGTCTGCCGACACCATCATTTCGAAGGGCCGTTTCAGCATGACTAAAGGTCTTAGAAAATGCTAATGGTGGCTCTTCGGAGTGGGCAAGATTCGGCATGTCGGTTTTCTTTACACTTTTGCCCCAAAATCAGGTCGGGGTCTGCAATTTTGCCCTTACGAAATGTGATTGCGACTTTGCTCTTGCGCCGAGGGTGCGGCTGAGATAGTAATTTCTGAAGACCACTGCTGTGACTAATGGAAAGGAGCATGATGCCCCAGTACTCACGTAGAACCGTCGAGGAACTCCTGGCAAGCACGCGGCTGGAAGATCTACGCGCTGGTCTGAATCTGCTCAAGACGATTTGCGATCGCGTTCTCGGCCGGGACGAGCACTATGACTGGGATCGCGCATATGTAGTCCGCAGGGAAGCCGAAGAAGCCTTGAGCTACCTCTAACGCGAATCGCGATACGGGCTCGAACCAGAATCAAATCTGATGAGTCTTCGACAGGAGGGCATCCATTCCATGTGTAACCACATATCGAGACGTGAGGCCTTGGAACAGTTGGGAAGGGCCAGCGCCGGCATCCTGCTGGCGCGAGGAGCTTTTCAGGGCCGTATCACGAACATAGTTGTGGCCGGCAAACCTGTGGAGATCGTCGTTGCATCGCTGAGCCCCTCCACGGTGCGTCTCACAGTGCTGCCAATCGATAGCGGGCGCACCGCGGCCATCTCTGATGACGGGGCCCTCGTGCGCGAGGAGGAGGGACGCGTACTCGCGACCCGGCGCGGCCGCGACGCGCTCGACCCGATCCGCGCCGGCAACCTGCTGGTCCGCTTTGATCCTCAACCGCCGACGATCATCCTCGAGAAGCGCACGGGCCAGCCGGTGCAGCGCCTGACGCTGGATGCCGGCGTCGCCGGCATGACGTTCCTCCTGAGCAAGGGTCCTCTGCTCGCGCTAGGGCAGGGTGGGCAGCAGTTTGATCGCAAGGGTACGAAAGATGCGATGCGCAGCGGGCAGGGCGGATACCAGCTTGCCACGCACGGCGGGCGCGTACCGATCCAATGGCTCGTGGGCACGGACGGCTGGGGTATGTTCGTGCATCGTCCCCTGGGATCGTTCGACTTGAGCGGCGCCGAAGGGAAGTTTGCCCCGTCCGGCGAGGGTCTGCCGCTGGATGTATTTATAGTGTCTTCGTCCGACCCGGCGGAGATCATGCGCGAATACGCGCGCATCACCGGCTTCGCGGAGTTGCCCGCGCTCTGGACGCTCGGCTACATGCAATCGCATCGAACGCTGGCCGGCCCGGAGGAAATCCTCGGCGTGGCGAGCACGATGCGTGAAAAGAAGCTTCCATGCGACTCGCTGATCTACCTCGGCACCGAGTTCACACCTTCGGGTTGGAACACGCGCAACGGCGAGTTTGCCTGGAACCACGCCAACTTTCCGGATCCGAAAGGCATGATTGACAAGCTGCACGCGCAGCACTTCCGGATCGTGCTGCACGACGTCATCGAGGGGCGTCATTTGACCGGCACGGTGAACGAGCCGTGCAACCCGAAAAACGCCGTTCCCAGCGGACGGACGCCGGACAACCGGTGGCCCGACGACCGCGACGTCGCATGCTATTGGCCCTACCACAAGCCTGTCTATGATCTCGGCATCGATGGCTGGTGGCCCGACCAGGGCGACGATTACGATGCGGCATCGCGCCTGAACCGCATCCGGATGTACTGGGAGGGTTGCCGGCTTTGGCGTCCTGATGAACGGCCGTTCGCCCTGCATCGCAACGGCTATGCGGGCATGCAACGCTATGCCGCGTTTCTCTGGTCCGGCGATGTTCAGTCACGGTGGGAGACGCTGCGCAATCACGTCTGGGTGGGGATCAACGCCGGACTCTCCGGCATACCTTACTGGGGAACCGACATCGGCGGCTTTATTCCGACCGCTGAGTACACGGGCGAGTTGCACGTGCGCTGGTTCCAGTTCGGCGCATTTTGCACCTGCTTTCGCGCGCACGGCCGGCACTGGCATCTGCGGCTTCCCTGGGGCTGGAACGGCGGCGACGGCGGTCCGCCGGAAACTACGACCTATAAGCCGGATCCAAATGAGTTGAAGAACCCCGCGGTCGAGCCGATCCTCAGGAAGTATCTCGAGCTGCGCTACCGCATGCTGCCCTACCTCTACTCAGCCGTCCGCGAATGCTGCGACACGGGGCTCCCGATCATGCGGGCGCTCTGGCTGCACTATCCCGACGACCCGATTGCGGCCGCCCGCGGCGACCAGTACCTCTGGGGGCGTGATGTGCTCGTGTCCCCGGTTGTCGAGAAGGGCGCCGCCAGCCGCCGCCTCTACCTGCCACGCGGGACATGGTTTGACTTTTGGACTGAGGATCGCGTGGAGGGGGGACGCGAGATCGAACGAAAAGTCGATTTGGCGACGATGCCGCTGCACGTGCGTGCCGGAGCGATCCTTCCGTTCGGCCCTGTCAGGCAGTACGTCGACGAGCCGGTGGACGCGCCCCTGAGTCTAATCATTTATCCGGGAGCCGACGGCGCGTTCACCCTGTATGAAGATGACGGCAAGACTTTCAATTACAGGAAAGGCGAGTGGATGGGGATCGAAATGGGGTGGCGCGAAGCCGGGCGCCTGCTGACGCTGCGCCTGGCGCGGGGTTCGCGCATGCTACCCCCGGCCAGGCGGACCATCGAAGTGCGCGTCGCCGGCGAGCAAGCCTCGAAAACCGTTGCCTTTGCCGGCCGTCCAATCGACGTCCGCCTCTGACAAAAAACCGGGATCGTGCCAAAAACGCGACTGTTTAGCCTTCTCTACGCGCAAGAAGCGTCACAGATTTCACAGATTCCACTGACATTGGTGTTACCGGCTGTCCGCTAGTAAGAGTAGCCGGCGAATCGCTCTGCCTTGGGAACTCTCTTGCGCCAGCGCAGTACCACAATGAACACCCAGCACGAATGCGGACACGAGAAAGGTTTTTATACGCAAGATCTGTTCCCTTTCCAAACGGTTTTACGCAACCGGAGCGATCCGGCACTTCAATTAGTTTCCAATCTTTTCTCACCTGCTGAGCTTGCGGTGCGCAAGAGAGGGGCGCTCCGGCGAATATCGCCGGAGCGCGGGTTGCACTACCAGATGAACTCAGCGCGCAGCTGGATGGTCCGAGCACCTGCGATTGAGGTGGTCGTGCCGAAGGAGGTGGAAGTGACGTTGCCGAACCCGTAGCTGAAATACGGATGATTGAACACGTTGGCCCCTTCCGCCGAGAGGAGGAAGCTCATGCGTTCCGTGATCCGGGCCTGCTTCCGCAACGCCATGTTCGTAGTGTAACTCCAGGGCCCATACAGATACACGTACTGGCAGATCTGGCCGGGCGAGGTGCAGGGCTGAATGTAGGCCGGATTGGCGCGGCCATCGGACCCGATCAGGTTTGTGGGCAGGTAGTAGAAGTTCTGGTTGACGGGGTTGAAGGTGTACGTGCCGGCCATGTCCTTGATCTTCTGCGGCGTCAGGCCGTTGAGCAGCACCACGCCGCCGTCCGCAGAATTGGAACTGCTCGTGAAGTAGTTGAATGTGTAGCGCCCGCTGGACAATCGGCTAACGCCACCCGAAACCGCCTGGAAATTCGTGGAAATGGTCCAGCCGCCGATCACCCGATTGATCAATCCGTTCTTAACCGAGAAGAACCGGCCCGGCCCGAACGGCAGCTCATACGTTCCATACACCCTGAACGTCTGACGCCGGTCGTTGAAGAGCGGCACAATGTCTAGCTTTAGATCGCGCAGCGTCCTTGGTTGCGCCGTGGCCGTCTGGTCGCTGGAATTGTTCATGTCGCCCAACGCTTTGCTAAAGGTGTAGTTGGCGTTGAGCTGGAGGCCCTTGCTGAAGCTCCTTGTGAAGTCAACCTGGAGCGCGTGGTACCAGGTGCTCCCGTTGTCGTCCAGGACATAAATGTCACTGGCGTACGGATTCGGGCGGAAGAAGTTCATGGCATAGGGTCCGGCTGCATCATAGCCATTATCGGTGCACGGCCCAAAACTGCTGCCAACCATGCGGCAGAAATAGTTCATGTTGCCCGCCATGGAGTTGGCCATGCTGGCGACCGTCCCCTGTTGCAGGTTGGTTATGAAGCTGGAAGACTTGTAGCCAGAACCCGACGACAAAGCCGGTATAGAACCTCGCGCGCCGAATGCGGCATCAAAGATCGGCGTCGCAACCTCTCCGGGAAGGTTGCGGTTGGAGAAGTCGTTCTTGAAGCCGTTGGCAGTATCGATTGCCAGGTTGTTCTGCGCGTTCTTGAAATCATTCAGGAATCCATTCTCGAAAATGTTGGTTTCCTGCATGTCATAGTTGTGCCACATGTGCACTGCGCGGTTGCCCACATAGCGAATCTCCAGCACATTTCCTTTGCTGATTTCCCGCTGGATGCCGAAGGTCCAGTTCTGCACGTATGGGGTTTTTAACTCCGGCATGGTGGTGGACAGGTAGACGGGGTAGAACCAGGATTCGGGCATCGGGAACGCGAATTTATCGGGAAAGACCGACAAAGCCGGCACCTTCGACTGGAGTGTCAAGCCGCCAGAATCGAAGCCGGTCATGCCGGGATAGAGCCACATGCTCTGCGTCGCGCCCGGATTACCAGACAGCGTGTTCGACACCGAGTTTAAGCCCTCATCGTAATAGTCGATCCCAAAGCTGGAGCGAATCACAGTCTTGCCGTGGAAGAGCTTCCCCAGAAGTCCCTTATCATAGTTGGGACTCCAGGCGAAACCAAAGTTTGGCGCCGGATTGACCTTGTCGCCATGATACGTGTAAGGCGTGAGGTTGATCTGTGGATTTAAGACTCCGTCCAGCTTGCCCGGCTGAAACAGATGCGCCGAGGGTCCCATCAGGTTCGCGATATCTGGAGTTGCATCGATCCCGTTGGTGTTGTGGGTCGCGCCAGAGAATTCCCAGCGGAGGCCATAATTGAGCGTCAGATCGGGCCGCACGTGGAATGAGTCTTGCGCATAGAGACCCACACTGGTGCGCGCGAAGCGCTGCATCAAGGACGACCAGTCCTGATACTTGTGAGTAACTTCATCGACGTTGCGTGAACTGTAGATGGCGCCGATCCGTCCCGCGAGCGTGGCATACAGCTGCGCCGCATCGGCTACGTCGCTGGTATTCGTTCGCACCGACGGCATCGTGGTCGAGTTGAAGATAGATTGGACAGGATCCGCCGAGTCAAGCGCAAGGTCCTCATTCAACACTCCCGCGTCGCCCCATGACTGCTCCCAGAAGCTGGTGCGCATGAGCGCCCCGCCGATCTGGATCGTGTGCTTTCCTTTGATCCAGTTGAAATCCTCTTTGAGGTTGTAAACGGGATTGTTGCGATCCCACGGTGTGTAATTGGGAATCAGATCGCTGACGCCGCTTTCCAAATAGATGCGCCGGTTGCCCTGGCCATCCCACAAGTGGATGTTGTCTTCCTGATAGAAAACCTCCCAGTTGTCCTGGATGCCGAAAACGGATGCCAGAGTCATGTTCGGTTTGATTGTCCAATCCAATGTATTCGACACAACCTGAGTCTCGATCCAATACGAGCCATAGACTTGCGAGAGCCCCGGATAGCTGGGCGTGCCATCATTGCTCTGCCAGCGCAGGTTCCACGCGCCGCTCCATTTCAGGTTTTTGTTGATCTGATAATCGAGACGGGCGGTGGGGAAGTAGCTGTGGCTGCCACCGGTGTATTGCCATTGATAGGTCTGGTGGTTCAGGTCCGACGTCGTCATCGGCTGCGCTTGTGCGCTTGCCTGCGTGGCGTTGATCTGGTTCAGGATGCCTTGCACTGTCGGGTCAATCTTGCCCGAGTAACCATTCTGCGCTGCCAGCTGCAGCACGTTTGCCGTGTGGTTTTGATTGTCGGTGCCGAAATAGGTGAAGACGCCCTGCTGCGCCTGCGGGATCAGATAGCTGCTCGTATAAAACGACGTCGCGGGCCTCGGCATGGCCTCGAAGTTGACGAAGAAGAAGAGCCGGTCCTTGAAGTATGGAACAAAAGGAACCTTCACAGGGCCGCCCACCTGCCCGCCGGCATCGTGCTGGTTATATGCACTGCGCGGCCGATAGGGGTTGTGCAGGTTGTTGTAGAACGAGTTGGCGGCCAAGTCTGTGTTCGCCCACTGGTCGAAAAACTTGCCGTTGTAATTGCTGGTACCACGCCGCGTGACGAACGCGATGGACATGGCGCCGCCACCGGCGGCGTCCGCGCCGTTGCCGGTTGTGGATACTGTGACTTCCTCCATTGCATCGAGGCGGGTCGGCGCAAATTCATAAAAGCTCGTGCCACCGCTCTTGAACCGCTGAGAGTTGTTGTTGATGCCGTCGAGGGTGATGTTCATCGACGCATTCGGCAGCCCGTTGAACGTGGCGGTGCCGCCGGAACCCGTACTGCCTGCCATCAACAGCGCAAACTGCAGCACGTCGCGGTTCTGCAAAGGCAACTCTTGAATGTAGCTGTTGGGGATAGTAGTTGCTATCTGGTTGGATGTGGTCTCCAATCTGGCAGCCGCAGCCTCCACGGTTACGGTCTCGCTAGGCTGGCCCACCGCGAGATTGACCGGTATGTCAGCCTTGCGTCCGGATTCAATGACCACGTCCTTAAGGATTGCAGTCTGGAATCCGGGCATCGTTACCGTCACCTGATATTTTCCAAACGGCAGGTTAAAGAATTGAAACGTGCCTTCAGCGTCGGACTTTGCTTCCTTGGTGATGCCGGTAGCCTGGTCCTTGAGTTCAATCTGCGCACCGGGGACCACGGC
Source organism: Acidobacteriota bacterium (assembly GCA_050011535.1). Taxonomy (GTDB): domain Bacteria; phylum Acidobacteriota; class UBA6911; order UBA6911; family UBA6911; genus JAFNAG01. The sequence goes on along the minus strand of JBEKIX010000033.1, from coordinate 22,004 downwards.
GCCGCTTGGATCTTTCACCACGCCGTGGATTTCGCCGGTCACAGTGACCTGGGCCATGGCGGCAATCGGAAACAGAAAGCCAAAGGCCAAGGCCATAAACAAAGCGATGGAATGCTTGCTGGCGAGCATTGATCTCCTCCCCCTGTCTTGCGTGAAGTCTGGTTATTTATTGACAGTCGTTATTAAAAGTGACTTCAATCTCGCGGTCAAGCGAATTTCTTATGAAAAAAGTACGCAAGAAACGGATTCCGGAACGCGGATAGATGCCGATTCAGAGTGGGCCCAGATCGCCCCGTTGGCACCTGTCCGATTATCAATTCGTTCAAAACTGCAGCAATGCGTGTAAAATAGCGTTGCGGTGTCAGACAGCTCTCGGATTTTTTACACAAGAAACAGAGGCATGCGAGTCGAGCACGTTCAGCAGGCGCATTTCCTGTCTTATTGAGGAGGATCCCCGTGAAGCGTTGCCGATGTTTGATGCTTGCCCTGGCGTGCGGCGCAGCCTTTTCGATTGTCGGTGCGGCCCAGTCCAAGCCCAAACCGGAGGCGCGTACCGCCTATGAGTGGGGAATGGAATATCTGCGGCAGGGGAACATGTCCGCGGCCCTGCGCGCGTTCAATCAGGCGGTTACGCTGGATCAGGATTACGTCGAAGCCTGTGCGCAGCTTGCGGAAACCGCCAAAGCCATGCAGAACGGTGGCGGTGACGGCCGTTTCGGCGGTGCCGCGGACGGTGGAGCGGCGGCCGACGCGAGGATTTTGGCAAGATCCATACTGCAATCCACTCACAATCTGTACACGCTCCAGGCCTCGCTCTTTCCAAACCAGGCCATCTATCAATGGGCCCTGGGACAGCTCGATGCTTCGCAGACTCAAGAAAACGCGGAAAGCTATTATCGGAAAGCCGTCGCGCTAGATGCAGGTTTCACCAGAGCTATTCTCTCTCTTGCCTCGACTCTGGCGTATCGCGGCGATCTTGCCGGAGCGCAGGAACTCCTCCGCAAGGCGAGCGAATCTAAACCGAAGGACCCGGACGTGCTGGCTGCCTATGCACATCATGTCGGCGATTCCAATCCCGATCTCCGGCGTAAGCTGACCGACCGACTCCTGGAGTTGTCGCCGGCGCACGCGGCAGGTGCGGAATTACTATCCAGAATTTCGGTCGATGAGTCGGACCTGACCGCACGCATCGCAACATTGGAACGGCTGAAGATCCTCTACCCGCCTAACGAGGTCGACGCCACCGAATGGTACATGCGATTCCTGTTTGATGCCTACAACCGGACAAATCCCGTTATGGCGCTCGCGCTGGCGCAGGAGATGGTCAAGATCACGCCCGCCGGGGACGCGCAAAAGGACTGGCACGATTTTATGAGCTATGCAGAGCTGATGCTGCAGGCACGCACGCTCCTCGACCGCCAATCGTATGCGGAAGCCGCGAAGCTGCTCAATACGGCCAAGCCGCCCTATCTGGTCTCCCCGGACCCGCAGACTATGCTGCAAGCCAAGGCGACGGATCTGGCCGGCAATCCCGCAGGCGCCTATCAGATCGTCGCCCGCACGCTGGCACTGCAGCCGAGCGACGCACTTCCTTCCGCCCTCGCCCAATATGCAGCAAAACTGAAGAAAACGCCCGCACAGGTGGAACAGGATGTCTGGAATATCCGGCGCAAGAACTCAGAGCCGTTCGAGAACTTCACGCTTCCCGCCTATCGCGATGCCAAGAATGTCCGGCTGTCGGATTATCGGGGTCGTGTAGTCCTGCTGATCTATTGGATTCCGGACTCCGCGGATTGCAGGGATGAATTCCCTGAGTTGCAGAAAATGCTCAACAAGTATGCACCCCAGGGCTTCACGATTATTACGATCAACCCTTTGCCTGGGCAGAATGCTATCGCCCCCGTCCTCATGTCTCACTACGGCTTCGTTTCGCTTCGCGTGCCGGATGCTTCTACACTTATGAACCTCCGCCAAAGCGGGATCATTGCTTCAGCGGCCTCATTTCCCACCAACATTTTAATCGATCGGCAGGGTCGCGCGGTTTTCTGGCCGGCGTTCTGGGGCTCCGACCCTCGTCGTGAGTTCGAACTTGAATTGCAGGCATTGCTCGCGCGCGGCCCCAAAGATTAACCGGCCGACCGGAGCGGCTTTCGATAGGTCCGATCGGTGCGCCGGCCTATTTCGTACTGAACCTGTAGATGATTGTGTTTTTGTAAGTCTCGCCGGGTTTCAGCACCACCGATGGAAAGTCAGGTTTGTTCGGCGAGTCCGGATAGTGCTGTGGCTCCATGCAAAAGCCGTTGCGGAACTGGTAAACCCAGCCGCCTTTCCCCTTGAGCGTGCCATCCAGGAAATTGCCGGAATAGAACTGCAGGCCCGGTTCGGCGGAGAGCACTTCCAGGACCCGCCCGCTCGTGGGTTCGTAGACGCGAGCCATGACGCCGAGTTCTCCCGCGGGTTTGTTGATGACCCAATTGTGGTCGTACCCTTTGCCGAATTTGAGCTGCTCGTTATCCTGGTTGATGCGCGCGCCGATAGCGGTGGGAGAGGTAAAGTCAAAGGGCGTGGCTGCCACGGCCCGCAATTCTCCGGTTGGAATCAGGGTGCTGTCCACAGGCGTGAATTTGTTGGCGTTGATCATCACTTCATGCCCGAGGATGTCTCCCTTGCCTGCGAGGTTGAAATAGGAGTGATGCGTGAGATTGACGACGGTGTCTTTATCCGTGACGGCTGTAAACTCGATCTTCAGCTCATTGTCGTTGGTGAGTGTATACACTGCAGTCACAGTCAGATTGCCCGGATAGCCTTCCTCGCCGTCCTTGCTCAGATAATGCAGCTCCAGCGACGGCTCCTCGTCTTGCAGCGGCCGCGCTTCCCAGACGACTTTGTCGAAGCCTTTAATGCCGCCATGCAAGTGATTCGGGCCATTGTTCGCAGCCAGCGTGTACACCTTGCCGTCGAGCGTAAACTTCGACTTGCCGATGCGGTTTCCGTACCGCCCGATCAAGGCTCCGAAGTAAGGGTTGCTCTTGATAAAATCGGGACTGAGGTAACCATCCAGGTTATCGAAACCCAATACCACGTCCCCGAACTGCCCATTGCGATCCGCGACCTTCAGGGACACCACTATCCCTCCATAGTTGATGATTCTGGCTTCGAGTCCCTTGGCGTTGCGCAACGTGTAAAGATCCACCTGAATACCCTCCTTCGTGCCGAACGGCTCTTTGCTGATGGTGGCTGCCGGCTTCGACTGAGGCTGCGTCGGCGGCGCCGAGGTGCAACCGATACAACTCAAGGTGCCGGCAATCAGGATCGCGACGATAATTGCCTTAGCTGACATAGTCATGGTCTCGCTCGATGGATGACGGTTTAAGTCACGGGTTATGTTTGGTTGACTTCATTCTGGAAGGCGACGGCTTGCGCTGGCCATAATAGGCATCGCGGCCGTGCTTCCGGGAAAAGTGTTTGTCGAGCAGCGCGCGCTGCATCGCCCCGGTCTTGGGCTGGATGTGCAGCGTCTCACTGGCCAGTCGGGCGAGATGCTCCAGGATTACGCCGTGGCGAACGGCATCTTCGACCGATTCGCCCCACGCGAAGGGTCCGTGACTGGCAACCAGCACGCCGGGGAACTGCAGAGGATCCAGCCGCGCGAACCGTTCGACGATGACATTCCCGGTGTTGGCCTCGTAATTGCTACGTATCTCCGCGGCCTTCATCGCCCGCGTGCATGGGACGGGACCGTTCCAGTAATCGCCATGGGTAGTGCCGAAGGCGGGGATCTCACGACGCGCCTGCGCCCAAGCGGTCGCGTAAAGGCTGTGCGTGTGCGCAATTCCCCCGATGGTGTCGAACGCGTGATAGAGGATGAGATGCGTCGGCGTGTCGGAACTCGGCCGGAGGTTGCCGTCGACGACTTCTCCTGTCGTGAGGGAAACCACGACCATCTGTTCGGGCTGCATATTCTCATAAGGCACACCCGATGGTTTGATGACCATGCTCCTGCTTGCGCGGTCGACCGCGCTGGCATTGCCGAACGTCTGTACGACCAGGCCGGCCTTGACCAGGGCCAGATTAGCTTCCCAAACCCGCTTCTTGAGCAATTCAAGCATTTTTGATCGCACCGCTCATTTGCGCACCCGGTTGCGAATGTCAAGCAACTGTTTCATGACGTCATACAGGTTGCCGTTCGCGTCCTTGAGGCCGAAAGCGTCATGCAGCCGCCGGTAAAGAGCGTACAAGTCGCGATAGATCTCGTGCGCGCGAGGATTGGGCTTGAACACGCGCGCCTTGAGGCCGGTCATGGCGTGCTGTGCCGCCGCATAACTGGGGTAGGCGCCGGCAACCACGGCTCCCGCGATTGCTGCCCCGAGAGCGCACGTCTGCGCGGAGCGGGAGATCTTCATGGGCCGTCCGGTCACATCCGCATAGATCTGCATTACCAGAGGGTTCTTCTCGGCGATGCCGCCGCAATTGACGATCTGCTCTATTTTCACCCCGTATTCCTCGAATCGATTGATGATCGTGAGCGCGCCAAACGCTGTGGCTTCGATCAGGGTCCGATAGATTTCGGCGGGGGTCGTATAGAGTGTTTGTCCGATGAGGAGTCCAGTGAGGCGCTGATCCACCAGGATGGTGCGGTTGCCGTTGTTCCAGTCCAGGGCAAGCAGGCCCGATTCGCCCGGCACCAGTCTCGCGGTTGCCGCCGAGAGATCCTCATGAGAACCCGCCGTGCGGCCGCCGGGTCTGATGTAATTCACGAACCAGTTAAAAATGTCGCCTACGGCGGACTGGCCTGCCTCGAGGCCGTAATATCCAGGCAGGACGCTTCCCTCCACGATCCCGCACAAGCCCGGGATGTCGGCGAGCTCTCTGCCCGCGGGGACTACTGCAATATCGCATGTGCTCGTTCCGATGATCTTGACAAGCGTGCCGGGAGCGATGCCGGCGCCGACGGCCCCGAGGTGGGCATCAAACGCGCCCACCGCCACGGGAATTCCCAGGGGAAGGCCGGTGAGCCGGGCCCATTCCGCGGTCAGGCCGCCGACCGCGCGATCGATCGGGTGCGCGACGCGCGGCAGGCGGGAACGGAGTGCTCCCAATTTCGGATCAAGCCGCATGAGAAACTCGGCATCCGGATATCCGCCCCAGCCGGCGTTGTACATCGCCTTGTGCCCGGCGGCGCAGATGCCCACGGTCAGCTTATCCGGCGCCTCCGTGCCGGTCAGCATGGCAGGCGCCCAGTCGGCTAATTCCACCCAGCTGTGTGCCGCATCGAAGACCGCCGGCGTCGTCCGGAGGCAGTGCAGAATCTTGCTGAAGAACCACTCGCTGCTGTAGGTGGAGCCGCACTTGGTAAGGTATTGCGGGCGTATCTGCCGCGCCAGCTCCGTGATTTCCGCCGCTTCCGCCACCCCGGTGTGATCCTTCCACAGCCAGGCCATCGCGGCGGGATGGTTTGCAAATCTCTTCTGGAACGAGAGGGGTCGGCCGTCAGCCCCCACGGGAATCGGAGTGCTTCCGGTGGAATCGACGCCGATGCCGACGACCTGTTCCGGCCTGAAGCCGCGCACGCTTTTCCGTGCGTGCGCGATCGCTTTCTTGATGGTGATCAGCGCGCCCTTGACATAGTCGGCGGGGTGCTGCCGCGCGAGGTTTGGATCGCGCGCCAGGATCACTCCAGACTCGCCATGCTCATAGTTCCAGACAGCCGCAGCAACTTCGCGGCCGTCGCGTACGTCCACCAGGAGAGTGCGCACGGAATTGGTGCCGTAGTCCAGGCCGATGGAGTATTTTGAACTCATGGGCACCTCGCGGATTTCGTTATTCTTTGCCCTTACACGTGATGGTAGACATCCCAGCCCAGATACTTGCCCAGCGCTTCCTTGACCCCCGCCGAGATGCACGACGGATTGACGGCCACGTGGTGCTCGAAGCCGTTCTCGCAAATGTAAGCGAGCAGCTTTTGAAATTTCGGAATGTGCACGACTCCATAGCCTCCGAAGGTCTTTAGGGGATCATCCGTAAGCTCACCCTCGCCTACGTAGGCTCGAATTCTGCCGGCCGCGTCGTCGGTGCCGACGCGAAGATACGTAAACGGCACTGCCTTCAGACGCCCGACAACGGTGCCGTACGTGTTTTCCACGCCCACCGTACCGGCAATGATAGCTTGGTAATCCATGGGAGGTTTCCCTTCCGCCGTGTCGGCGAAAAGGGTCTTGGGCAGGTTGCTGCAGTGGAAAATCACGCCCTTGTCGGGGTCCTCCCCATAATTATTGTTCCAATCCACGAGCGCGCTCGGCTTGCGGCTGCCTTGGGCCATGGCGAACATTGCCACGGTTCCCATGATGTCCGTCTCGCAGGCGCTGCACAGCAGCTGATCGCTCATCATGCTCATCAGCGTGCAGGGAACGACGCCGAAGAATTCCTCCATCGCCGTCCAGCACTGAATGGCGGTCGCGCCCAACCGGGTCTTTGCCATCCAGTCATCGACCGCGACGCCGAATTTCGCCATCTTCATCAGCGCTGCCGGCGGCACGTTCCGGGTGCCTGCGTAATTGCGGATTGCGTCGAGTTTGGCCTGCACCGCCGCAGCGCCGTCCTTCATCTTGGCCACCCAGCCGAAAATCTCAAACAGATCCATGGTCTCCACGCTGATGCCGGACTGTTCGAGCAGCTTCTCGCTGTAGCGTACGGTATTGAATGCAGCGGGCCGCGCTCCAAGAGCGCCGATGCGCAGGTTGCGCAGGCTCTTCACGACCCGGCAGGTCACGGCAAAGTCGGCAAGGTCCTGGGTAAAGCTCGCGTGATCCGGTGAGACAGTGTGCAGCCGGGTCAGCGTGAATGGGATGCCGTATTGCCGGAGATTGTTGCATGCCGACATCTTGCCGCAGAAGCTGTCGCGCCGATATTGGATCGTCATGTTCTTGGGATCGTCGCCGAAGGCGTGCACCAGCACCGGCACGTTCAACCCGCACCAGCGTATGGTGTTGGCCACTCCGCGCTCGTCACCGAAGTTGGGCAGCGTAACCAGAATTCCGTCAATTGTGTCGGCGTTCCGACGGAACAGATCCGCGCACTGTTGCGCATCCGTCAACGATTCCACCGAGCCGAACTTGGTCGCATTCTCGGGCAAAATGACGGCGCTGTACCCGAGCCGGTCGAGGACCTGAAGCATCTCCTTGCGCCCCGAATCGCACAGCCGATCCGGAAAGAACCCACGATTTCCGACGATGATTCCCAAAGTTGTCATAGTGTCCGCCGTTTCCTATTCGGTATAACTCAACCAACCACTCAACGATCTGCCCGATTTCACGGCGCCGAGCGCCGCGGCATCGATTCCGCCGCGTTCTTCCATGGGCAGCACCAGCCGATCAAGGCCTGCCGCCACCAACCCCGCGATGCGCCGCCGGGGCGCGCTCTCGACCTCGACCGCGCCGAAGCGTGCCCACATGGCTCCTTTCACCACCGCGTGAGCAAGGTATTTCATGACCGCGGGCGGCAATTCCGTCAGGGTCCCCGTCACAATCAAGCGGCGCAGCCCCAGCACATTGAGCGCTCCGGAGATCACCACCGCAGTTGCATCGAGAGTCTCTTCGAGCCACCCGGGAATGCCGGTTCGCTGAATCTTGGCGCATAGGCTTTCCCATGTTGGCCGGATGCGGGGATTAGTTTCGGCGTGGCTTTGAAGCAAGCCGCGCATCGACACCAGGGTCTCGATGCATCCGGCCGCGCCGCAGCCGCATTTCCGTCGGTTGCCGAGCACGGGTGTGTGGCCCAGCTCCCCGCTGAGCGGCAGCGGATTGGTATACGGTTTCCCTGCAACGATCGCAGCGCCGCCGACGCCTTCGCCAAAATCCACGAGCAGGAAATCGTCCCCTTTTGTTTCAACACACTGATGCCCGAGAGCCAGCGCGCGCTCCTCCTGCACGAGTAAAACGGGCGCATGCCACACCTGTTGAAGAAGGACGGAAAGATCGAGTCCTTCCGTCCAGTGCAGGTTCGGGGAGAAGAGAACCCTGGCGCGCGGCTCATCGACAATACCGGGCACGCTCACGAGCACCCCCCAGAAATCATTCTGGGGAATTCTGGAGGCCGCCCGCTGGAGCCTGCGTACCCAGGTTTTGGCGGAAGCCGGCGTTTTTACCACCATCGCCCAGCGATCCTCCGAATCTGCCGCGATCGGCATGGCGGCAAGTTTCGTTTCGCTCACACCCAGTTGAATCGCCAGAAACCGGGGATGGCTCCGGTCGAGTCGCAGGATCCGCCCCGGACGGCCGACCTTTCCGCGCACATCGGCCGTCTTGACGGCACACTCCGCGGACGGAGAGACGTCTTCGTCCTCTTCGAGGACGCCGAGCCGCAGCAGTTCATCCGCGATTTTCCCGGCAGTCGGCTGACTCAGGCCGACTGATTTGGCCAAATCGGCTCTCGAGGCCCGACCGACCTGCTGCAAGCGACCCAAAAGAGCGCGCTTGTTGATTCTACCCATCTTGGCAGGTATGAGTACCATGGAATTTAATTAATAAAGGCAAAGATTATCCGTGCACTCATCTCGCCATGTCAACCAGAACCGTTGGCAATCGAGAATTTGCGTCGACGGATTACAGGGTCACTTCAAGAGCACCGTAGGCTCCACCGACATGCCGGGCCGCAGCAGATGATCCGGATCCTGGCCCTTTTCAAAAACGATTTTTACAGGAACACGCTGCACTACCTTTACGTAGTTGCCGGTGGCGTTTTCGGGAGGCAATAGACTGAACCGCGCGCCCGTTGCGGCCGAAACGCTGTCCACTCGCCCCCAGTAAACCCGGTCGTACGCGTCCACCGAAAGGCGGACGCGCTGGCCCGGGCGCATGTTGTGCAGCTGGGTTTCCTTGAAATTCGCGATCACCCAGATGTCTTCGAGCGGAACGAGAGCGAGAAGCGGCTGCCCGGCTTGGACAATCTGGCCGGGCTCAACGCTCTTCTTGCTGACCACGCCGCTGGCAACGCTTTGGATGGTAGTGTACTGAAGGTTGAGTTGAGCCTGTTCCACCGCGGCTTCGGCCATTTTGACTCTAGCTTCGGCTGCCGCAGCGCGGGCTTTCGTGACCGCCACCTGATCCGGTCCGGTTTGAGTCGAGCGCGCGTCAGCGGCCGCCTGTTCGACCTGCCGGTTCGCCTGCACCAGACGGCTCTCCGCCACTGATACAGCCTGCGCCGCTTCGGCGATCTCCGATTTCGCGACGTCCTCGCTGGCGCGGGACACCTCTTCCAAAGCAATCGCGTTGTCATACTGCTGGCGTGAAACCTCATCCTTGGCGATCAATTGCTTGAAGCGCTCCAGATCTTGCGCCAGCCGCGCGTGATCGGTCGTCACCTCACGCAGGCGCGCCTGGGCAGTGGCCTGCCGGGCCCGGGCCGCCTCGACCTCGCCGGTCGCGGCAACTGCTCCGGCTTGCGCGCGTTCGAGGATCGCCTGGGCGCTGGACACCTGGCTCTGCGTCGTGGTCGATGTAATCGGAACTCCCGAACGGGCCGCATCCAATGCGGCGTGGGCGTCGGCGAGATTCGCTTCCGCGCTCGCGAGCGCCACCTGGTAGTCTCTGGGGTCAATCTGCACCAGGAGCATTCCGGCATTCACGAGCTGATTGTCTTCAACCTTAACCGTCATCACGGTGCCGCCCACTCGCGAGGAGATCGGAACAATGTGTCCTTCAATCTGGGCGTCGTCCGTCGATTCCTGGCCGGCGTAGTGGCGCACGATGAAATAGGCGGCGACCGCCGCACCAGCCAGAATCAGAATCAGGACAACAATCGCACGAGAGCGATTCCCGCCATTTTTACGTTCGCCATTTTCGTTGGGTGACATATCCGGTGCCCTGTCAGAAAAAGCCTAGGTGTAAAGCCCATTATGATATCGAGGCGGCACAAGGAGGTCTAGCACTTTCCACGGTACCGGCAAGGTTGCGTTCAGGACGAAAACTGACTGCCGGGAATTTCTATTGCAGGCAAGGAGACATTTGCCTATTCTGCCGGAAGCTTAAGCCATGGATTGCGAAAGCGGAATCTGCCCCAAATGGCCTCGGTAGGGCCAATTGCCTTAAGGAGCTGGTCATGAAAAGGCGCCGCATTGCTCTATTGTCCCTCGTCTTCATCGCGCTTTGTCAAGTCTTCGCCCAGGTCAGCACGCCGGGCAAAATGGTTGTCGCACAGAATGCGCGGCCGCTGCCTCTGAGCGACGTCCGGCTGACCGGCGGGCCGCTGAAGCATGCCCAGGATATGGACGGCAAATATCTTCTCGAGCTCGAACCCGACCGGATGATGGCCTTCTTGCGCAAGAGCGCCGGGCTGCAGCCCAAGGCCGAAGGCTATGGCGGCTGGGACGGTCCGGGCCGGCAGCTGACCGGACACATCGCCGGGCACTACCTCTCTGCCGTGAGCATGATGTACGCAACGACCGGCGATATCGCGTTTAAGCAGCGTGCCGACTACCTGGTGAATGAGATGAAAGAGGTTCAGGATAAACAGGGGGACGGCTACATCGGCGGGCAAGCGGATAGCACCGGCGTCGACGCCAAAATACGATTTCAGGAATTGGCCAAAGGCACGATCCGATCGGGTGGATTCGACCTCAACGGACTCTGGTCCCCATGGTACGTGCTCCACAAGATTTTCGCCGGGTTGAAGGATGTCTATCGCTACACCGGAAACCGCACGGCTCTGGATGTGGAGATCAAGTTCGCAGCGTGGGCGGAAGGCATCCTTGCCAATCTGGATGATGCGCAGATCCAGCGCATGCTGGCGACCGAATTCGGGGGCATGAACGAGGTCATGGTCGATCTCTATTCCGACACCGGAGACAAGCGCTGGCTCGCCCTCTCCGGCAAGTTTGAACACCAGGCCATCGTGGATCCGCTGGCACATGGGGAAGACATTCTTGGTGGCAAGCACGGCAATACGCTGGTACCCAAGCTTCTGGGTGAACTGGCGCGTTACATCTGGACGGGAAATAAAACGGATGGCGACGCCGCCAAATTCTTTTGGGATCAGGTCGCCCTGCACCATAGTTTTGCCACAGGCGGACACGGCCGGAACGAGTATTTCGGGCCGCCCGACAAGCTGAACGACATGATTGATGGACGCACCTGCGAATCATGCAACGTCTACAACATGGTCAAAATGGCGCGCGCGCTCTTTGCCCTGCAGCCTGACATTCGCTACGCCGACTTCCAGGAGCGTGCGCTCTTCAACCATGTTCTGGGTTCGATGGATCCCACGGATGGCTCGACTTGCTACATGGTGCCGGTAGGCCAGGGCGTCTCGCGCGAGTACCAGGACATGTTCCGGGATTTTACATGTTGCGTCGGATCCGGCATGGAAAGTCACGCACTGCATGCCTATGGCCTCTACTATGAATCCGGCGACAGGCTCTGGGTGAATCTGTATGCGCCATCGACTGCCGAGTGGAAGACCGCCGGCGTCAGTCTCACCATGAACACCAGCTTTCCGGAAGGCGACACCGCTTCGCTCAAATTCACGGCCAGGTCGCCGAAAAACTTCACGCTGGCCTTGCGGCGCCCGTACTGGGCCGGAGAAGGCTTCAGCGTCAAGGTCAACGGAGCCGCGTGGAAGGATGTTCCCCCGCCCAGCTCGTATGTCGAAATCAAGCGCTCATGGAAGACCGGCGACACGGTGGACCTGGTCTTGCCCAAGGCTCTGCGTCTGGAGCCCTTGCCCGACAATCCACGCCGCGTCGCCCTTCTGTGGGGTCCGCTGGTGTTGGCCGGCGACCTTGGCCCGATACAGCGCGGCAGAGGAGCGGGCGGCGCCCAAACCCAACCCAAGGTTTCGGCGTTCGTGGCCGCCAACCAGCCCGTGACGAACTGGCTGAAACCGGTAGCCGGCAAGCCGGGCAGCTTCCGCACCGAGGGCGTCGGTCGCGATCAGGACGTGGATTTTGTACCTTTCTATATCCTGCAACGTCACACCTATGGCGTGTACTTCGATTTATTCACGCCTGAAGAGTGGCAACAGAAAGCCGCGGCGATCCTTGCCGCCCAGGAAAGACAGCGCAAGCTCACAGCGGCCACGGTGGCGTTCGTGCAGCCGGGCCAGATGCAGACCGAGCGGGATTTCAACATGCAGGGCGAAAACTCATCACCGGCCCAGCTGCTGGGACATTTTGGCCGCCGCGGCACGAGCTGGTTTTCCTTTGACGTCCCTGTGGATTCAGCTCATCCCATGACTCTTGTAGTGACCTACAACCGCGGCGAACAGCAGAACAGAACCTTCGATATCTTGGTGGAAAGCGTCAAGGTGGGAGAACAGTCCATCCCTCGGCTCAGCCCTGAGCAGCAAAACTCCGATTTCTTCGACGTCGAATACAAGGTTCCGGCAGAGCTGGTCAAGGGCAAACAAAAAGTGACGGTGCGCTTCCAGGCGACCAATGGCAACGCAATCGGCACAATCTATGGGATTCGCATGATCCGCGCTGACGCGGAGCGTTAGATCCCTGATCTGGATGACCTCAACACTCGGCTGTGGGCTTGGTTCGAGCTGATCTATCACTCCACGCCGCATGAGGGCCTGGCAGGGCAAACGCCGTTAGCCCGTTATCGGCAGGACTTGCCGAAAATCCGCACCTTGAGGCAACGCACGGCGCAACTGGATGCCCTCTTCTGCCATCGGATCCGCCGCTTCGTGCGCAAGGATGGCACCGTATCCTATCAGGGAAACCGCTTCGTGGATAGTCCAAACAAGCCGCAATTTTTATGATCGGGCTCACCTCCGAGGGGTGGCTCAGCTTCTGAGGTAGTGCTCTGGTAGGGTGTTGCTGGCTCAAAGCAACGGTATGGTAAATGACTGCAGATTGGAAGCAAGCAATATTCTGCTCGCTTGTTTCAAATAAGGTCCGGGCTGTTCGATTACTGGAAGCTCAAATACGCAATCGCTAAATTCAACGTTTCTCATTCGCACAGGATCGGCAGTAAAAATTATTCGGCACCTAACGAAGTGCGCATTATATAGTTCCCCTCCATCAAGTAGAACTCTAGCACCTTCAATTTTTCCAAAGGATACACCCGCTCCGTAATTGTGCCCGATTATGGTGTCAGGCTTTCCTGGAGGAGGTGTGTTCGGAGATATCCCCGCACTGACGAATCGAATGAATTGAAGTACGGTAGGCCAATAATTAGGGCTTGTCTCGCTGGTTTGGCGAAGTTTTGCCGCTATTTCTCTTAAGGTTGTTGGGTCCGTTTTTGTTAGGGAAACAGCCTGTTCGATTGCTTTCTAAAGAGCGGGGAGAGATAGGGAAAATTCTTTTTGGCTCAATGCGGCAATTTCTTTTAGACTGCCAGCCGGATTCTTAGAGGCAGCCAAAACTCTTAATTCTCCCTCGATTGCAGAAAGCCTCCTATCAAGCGGTTGAATCGTAGCAGCAGTATCTCCGGCAATAGTTTCGCGAAGGTGATCAAGTTCCCTTGGCAAGTACCAGGTAATTAAGCCAACAAATGCCGCTGCATAAACAGCGGCTAAACGCCAACCAGTTTTTTGATCCAAGATAGCTCATTTAGAAGTTCCTTGCTGCCAAATTTCGGTGGTTGGTTCTTCTCGTGTTCCATGTCGAATTGCAACTCCATGTCGGATTCCAAAAACTCGACTTGGGGCATGGCAATATACATTTCGGCCTCCTTATGATACACTTCTTCCGAGGCCGAGAGATCGATTCAAAGCGGTGATGCGCTTTGAGTGCGCGATCTGTTGTAAACTTCTAATTGTCCTGCGCTGATTCTACGTCAGAAGCTCGCCTAAAGTCCACACATGATCCGTAAGACCAGCTTCCATGGCAGGGGTAACGCGAAGGCTCTTGTGAACGCGGCAGAAATTGTAAAACGCAAAATGCAGGGCAATAGCATGCTTGAGGTTTTCCAGCTTCTTGGAGAAGCCCAAGGACAGCCTGGTTAGAGGTTTTCCAGCTTCTTGGAGAAGCCCAAGGACAGCCTGGTTAGCCTTCTGAGGAACGTCCACATCGTGAGATTCTGTCTCTCTACGTGCGAGGTGTAAGTCTCGTTCGGATCGGGATTGCCGGTGATGACGGTTGGGACAGCCCTCACAATCTTTGAAGGGCTGTAACGGGCAATGGGGTCGGACCACAACATCCCGAATGGGATCTTTAATTTAATCAAGGAAACACGGGCTGAAAATGGGCTTAGGCTCATTTTTCGGACCTGTTTTTGGTGATTAAGCCTTTTTAGGATATATGGACTGAATCGCGGGGGCATTTTTTGGGCGTAATTACTGGTGACAGTCGCCAGTGTTCCAATTGTATCCAGTCAATTGGAAATAGGGTCCCATATTTCCCTTCTTCCAAACAGCACGAATGGCGGAGCGAGAAGGATCAGACTCCGAACACTTTGAAGCCCAGGGCATACGCCGCGGTTATCTGCTGAAGATCGTGCGTTGCGAAGACGAGGGAGCCGTGCAGTTTTTCCCGCAGCATGAGGGCGCTGGTCAAGTGAATGGCGTCCAGTGTTTTAACGATGGTCGGCATCGGCATGGCCGCGCGGCGCAAAATCCCCTGAGTCAACGCCACGGTTCCAATATATTGCTCGATGCGGCCCAATTCGCGGTGGGCTTCCATTACATGGATGTCGTCGAGAGCCGATTCGAGACGCAGCCGGTCGATCACCCGACGGGCCTCCAGGCCAAGCAATTCGCTTGAGTAGGCCGACCTCCAATCTTCCCAGTGGAGCGGATTTTTCTGCCCCAGGAGGGATCGGAGGATGACGCTGGTATCCAGATAGGCGATCATCGGCCCTCGCGCGTCTCTCGGAGGATCCTACCCACGTCAACCTTTTTACGCAGACGTACGGGACGGATCTTCCCGAGCTTCTTGAGGATCTGCCGGCCGGCTTCGCGGACCCTGAGATCCGGGTCTTCCTCTGAGAAAGGAATCAGGCGTGCGATCGGGGTTTGCCGTTCGCAGACGATCACTGTGTCGCCCTGTTTGACTTCCGCCAGGTAGGAGCACAGCCGCGCTTTTAGCTCGGAAACCTTGGCTTTCTTCATGCCTACATGATGACCAGATATGGTCAGATTGTCAAGGATAGGAAGACGGACAGTCACTACCATGTCAACGAACCAGGCGGGTGCCGAATGGCGGGTAGCAGGCGATGCCACACAGCCATTGCTATGGTCTTTTCACGACAAGTCCGGCGATACGCTTGAAATCCTTTTCGTCGTACGTAAAGGCCGTGTCCAGCCCGAGACTGAGTCCCCAGCATCCCATCAAGGCATCGGCGAATTTGATATTCTTCTCCTCGTAAAGCTTGAGCGCCTGGAGGAAAACTCCGGACATCGCAACTTTGAGTTGCGGCGTGTTTATAATCGCTTCCGCCAATTCACGTACGGCCGGCTTGGGTTGGCGATAAACCTCTTCGAGCACCCAGACGACTTCCATCATGGTGACCGGCAGAACGTGAAGGACAATGCCCTTTTCCGGCGCCGAGCGGATCAGCTTCTCTACAGCCTGGGCCTTGAGCTCATCGTCCTTTACCAGGAGGCGGAGAATGGCAGATGTGTCGATGAATGCTTTCATGACCCCTCATCTACGCCACGGGTGATCCCCTTCTCCCGCAGTTCGTCCACGCTCATTCCCAAATTGGGCAGAGCTCCCTTGTAATCAAAGATTGTCTTCCCTCTTTTGAGAATCGCTCGCTCCCCGTCCGTGTCGAGAAGCAGCATATCCCCTTCTTGAATCCGCAGTTTCTGCCGGATCTTCTTTGGCAGAGTGATCTGTCCTTTCGGAAGAACTTTTACGGCGATCATTACATTCTCCTACCAATCAAACTTGTCCTAATAAAGATCTTAGTAGGAATAGCGTTCCCTGTCAATCATCTCGGGAGAACTCGGCACTCCACATTCCGCTCTCAAAGCCGGCCCTATTTCAATCTGCACCAGGATTGTGGGATGAAGCGTGGCACTTGAAGTCGGGAGCCCTTGAGCACGAAGCATCCGCAGGTGATCTTCCATTCCCCAGCGCGCTTGATGAATGCAATCTTCGATCGAATGGCCTACGCCCGAGGAGCCTTCCAGATCAGGGGAAAAGAACCCAAAAAATTCAGGATCATCGGTTGCTTCGATAATGAGTGAATACGGGAGGTTGATCATCCGCGGCGCGTTTTTTTCGCTGACGGCTGAAATGCCTTGTCAGGCAGCGTGCGATCGATAAGCCGTCTTGCGGAATCTTCTCGGCCGCTCTTAATCCAGGCCAGGATTTCTCCGCGATCGAGCTTTGCGGTTACTCCGGGAACATCGAGTGGCGCGCGTATCGGTTCTGCTGGTTGCAGCATAAAGACTTGGCCATTCCTGCGTCTAATTTGTACCTGGCCTTCACGGCGTGCCCGATTGAGCAGTTCAGCAAGGCGCTGTCTGGCCTCGGAATAGGTGTACGTTTTCACTTTTTAGGTCTCCAAAATCGCGACGCCTGCCTGCTCGGCGGCTTGCGCGAGAGTCTGATCCAAGGTGAGTAGCGGAACTCGACGCGCTTCTGCCGCTTCCAGAACATAGGCATCATAGGCGTATAGTCCGTACCTCGCTGCTGTTAACAGGGCGCGGGAGATATCCACCTCCACAAAGCGCAAAGAAACCTCTTCGAACGAATTCCACGCGGTAACGACGTCATCATGACTAAGACGCCTCCGCCGCAAGCCGGCGATCAGAGCGTTCCCGATCTCCCATGGAGTTGATGCCGGCGTGATTAGAATCGACGAGATCGTGGCACGAATTAGAGCGTCGCGTTCTGGTTCGTTCAGCAGGACTGCCAGGATTGCCGAAGGGTCAATGACGACTTGCATAAGACCTCAGCCTGCGATACATGTACAATAGTACGGGACGACTGGGCTTGTCAACTTCCCGGAGCCACCTAACGCCAGCCTCAGCGGCGACGGAAGGCGGCCGCTGCAGCCAATAGGGA
This sequence comes from Acidobacteriota bacterium, assembly GCA_050011535.1. Classification (GTDB taxonomy): domain Bacteria; phylum Acidobacteriota; class UBA6911; order UBA6911; family UBA6911; genus JAFNAG01. Next base: position 5,050 of record JBEKIX010000033.1, on the reverse strand, counting down.
AGAGTTATTTTCGAAGCATCCCGGCGAGTTGCCCGCAAGCGGCATGAACATCGGCGCCGCCGCTGTATCGTTTGTGCGCAGGGAATCCCTCCCGGCGCAATAGGGCGCAGAAGGCCGTCTCGCGTGATTCATCGGACCGCCTGAACGGCGCCCGATCCGGAGCGTCAACCGGGTTGTACTGGATGATTCGGATCTGAGGACGCAGGCCCGTCGCATGAAAAAAGCCGCGGGCACGATCGGCGAGGGCTTGGGCATCTTCCAAAGTGTCGTTCACCTCCGCAAGCAGGGTGATCGCCCACATGGGTGCCAGACCCGTGCGTAGCGCATGCTCGGCTGCCGCTTCAAGTACGCTGTCCAGAGGGTGCGCACGATCGATCGGCATGAGCGCGCGCCGCACGACGGCTCGCGCGCTTCCGATCGACACCCCCAGACGGACCTTGGGAACTTCAAGCGCGAGTCGGCGGATCGCGTCCGGAATGCCCGCGGTGCAGACGGTTATAGTGCGGCCGTCGATCGCCTGTGCCGCAGGTTCGCAAAGCACGCGCACGGCGCGCACCACGTTTTCGACATTTGCGAGAGGCTCTCCCATTCCCTGAAACACGACCCCATGAACCCGCTGGCGCCGATCGCGATCCAATCCGCGCCGCACTTCTCGTACCTGCTCGACAATCTCCCACGCCTCCAGGTTGCGGGCAAGCCCCATCTGGCCTGTCGCACAGAATGTGCACGCAAGCCCGCAACCGGCTTGAGAACTCACGCAGGCGCTGAACCTTCCCGGCCGCTCGAGCGGTATGCGAACCGTTTCAATAATGAGACCGTCCCACGTCTCGAGGGCGTATTTCACGAAAGGATCAAAACTGCTGGCCTGCACGGAACGGACGGCGAGCCGTGGCGCTTTGCAGACGGCACGCACGGCCTCCAGACTCGCACGCCGCACCATGGCGATGGTTTCGGGCAGCGTGTCCAGCCGATGGATCGCCCCTACGATCTTGCGCGCTTCTCCCAGCGATACTTCCGAGACACATTCCGTCAGAGTGCCCGGCGTCAAGGCCTGGAGGAATATCTTCGTATCGGGATTCAACAAGGCGCGGGTCACCTTTCGTGCGATTCGCGGTTTCCGTCGGCCGGAGCGCGGTACAATCCGAAATTCGACAGCGTGGGGTAATCTCTCGATTGTGTGATGCGCAGGCGTACCCTGGCCGCAGTCACTTCCGGGAAGCGCAAGAGCCGCTTGTACCCGACCGTGGTGGAGTGCGCGATTTCCTTCCACCCGTTCCCGCTCCACGCGTCGAGGAAGAATTCCTCGATTCTCTGTCCCACCGTGATTTGCTCTTGTAGAAGCGCAACGCTGAAAGTCACGGGCGCGCGTAGATCATATTCGATGGTCGCCGCTGTGACGCCGTCATTCGCACGCCAGTAGGATCCATCGTCATGATCGATGGTTTTTGCCGCGCTGAACTTTCCGCTCCGGCTGTTCGAGGCCGTGGTTTTCGCGCCTTCGGCCAGGTTGCGGGCAAAGGTATTGCTCAGCACCTCGCCGAGCTCTTTCAGCCGCTGCACGTCGTCCTCGTGGATGCGTCCGCGCGTGTCGGGTGGGGTATTGATGAGGAGCTGGCAGTTGCCCCCGACCGCGCCATAATAAATGTTCAGCAGCTGATCCAGCGATCTGACCTTCGTGTCTTCAGCGGGATGATAGAACCACCCGGGCCGGATCGAGGTGTCGACTTGCGCCGGATACCAGATGAGCCGAGCCCCCAGTTTCGCCGCTTCGAGCAGAGCCTGGCGCGACCCGAGATCCTTTTGCTGCGGATTGAGGCCGCCCAAGCCGTCCGACGAGATTTCCGTCATCGGATGCAGCATCGGAACCACGCTCCACTCGCTCGCCCGCGCGATGCCCGCTTCGTTGCCGCACCAGCGCGCATCCGGGCCCATGATCGAGATCGTTGCCCTTGGCTGCAGCGTGCGGATCACATCCCAATATCCCTGCCAGTCGTACACCTGGCGTTTTCCGTTGGGCCCTTCGCCGTTCGCTCCGTCAAACCAGACATCCGCGACCTCGCCGTAGTTCGTGAGCAGTTCGCGCAGCTGATTCTTGAAGTGTTCGTTGTAGGCAGGTGAATCGCCGTACGTCGGCTCATGCCGATCCCAGGGCGAAAGATAGATGCCGAACTTCAAGCCGGCCGCGTGACATGCATCCGCTACCTCGCGCACGACATCCCCTCTGCCTCCGCGCCAGGGACTGTTTTTTACGGAGTGCTCGGTGTAGCGGCTGGGCCAGAGGCAAAAGCCATCGTGGTGCTTGGCCGTGAGAATCAGCATTTTTATGCCCGCCGCCTTGAAGGCAGCCACCCACTGGCGTGCGTCGAAGTCAGTAGGATTGAAAAGGCTCGGATCCTCGCTACCCGTGCCCCACTCGCGGTTCGTGAACGTGTTCATGCCGAAATGCGCGAAGCCAACAAACTCGAGTCTCTGCCATGCGACCTGACGCGGTGCCGGCACGACTTGAGCGGCCTTGCGGGCAATCTCCTCTGGCGTATCGGATGGTTTCAGGACAACGGGAGCCGGTTGTTCTGTCGAACCGAGAATAGAGGCGCCGGCAACACCGATCAGCAGAGTGAATGGAATCCATCCTAACGCCCTGTTGATCATTCTTCCAAATACACTGTGCGAACCAGTCATATTGAGCAGGATGATACTCGCGCGCAGGCAAAAAACCACTCGTTTTCCTGCGGCGTCCCTGATTCCGCCGGCCGGCATGTTACGAAGGTTGGCGACGAGATCGATGTGGAAAACCAAACCCTTGGTAGTTCCCGAATCCCAGGCCTGCGATGCGTCCACGCACCGTGATTGCCCCGCAGCACGGGCCGAGGCCGTAAATGCCAAAAAGAAAGGGAATTGCCGGCCCCGGAACTACTCGTGGGCTCAGCTTTTGCGCAGAGTTTTCGAGTTGGATATTTTAAAATGCCCTCGCTGCGGCGGACGCATGAGAATCCTCGCAGCCATAAATTCGTCCGTAGCGATCCATAAGATACTTGATTGCCTGGGCTTGCCAACCAGACCCCCGCCGATCGCCGCAGCAACGACGGCTGGCTCCTATCTCTTCTGATCGAGAAGCTGCTGATCGAGAAGCTGCTAATCCGCACCGCATACCAGAGGTGTGCCTAAAATCCTCTGTCCTGCAGCATCGTTTTGAGTTACGACGCCCCTTAAGTCCAGAAAGAAGAGCCTGGTTAACGTATAGCATTTTATCAGAAACCGGAGAGAGGGCCTGCCGCGTCCGCATCAGAACCGATGGGGATCAATCACGCAGCTTGAAATTCCTATCCATAGCGGAGTTTTACCCCATCACCTGATTACCCACACACAGGCGGAGATGTCAGGCGCAGCACCCTCTCCGATGCTCCACGATCTTCACCAACTTCGCATTCTGTCAACGAGCTGAGCAACGGTTCACTCCTCGTGGAGGAAGAGCCAGCAAGCAGGCTGCATCGATCTCCGATTCTGCCATTATGCCGTTTGCCTCGGCCAAAGGGCTCGCCGATTTTCCACTGGAGGTGCCACCCTTCGTCTGCGCGTGCGCTTGGGTGTGTAGGGCTATAAAAGAATCTGCAAAATCGCGGCAGGATCTTCGGAGACATTACGCAAGCATCGTCTTCCCAGATCCTGAAAGGCCGATCAGGATAACGTTATATCTGGTTTCACTTGCGATGCATGCGGCACAAGAAACAAAGGCCGCCCCGACGAGCGACCTTGTCTTGATTAACGGTGAAGACCGGAACAACTACTTCCATCTACGCCATGCTGCCAATCCCAGGGCGCCAAGACCGGTGCCAAGCAGCAAAACTGATGTAGGTTCGGGCACAGGCTGAAGCCCCGCCAGTCCACTGTAGGAGTGCGCACCGTCACCGTTGGCTTGGATCTCGATTTTCTGGGTTATCGAGTAATATCCCCCATAGGCGATATCCTTGCCTGGATTGAAGAGCGCGCTGCCATTGAACGAGCCCGGCCCGAGCCACGGGCTCCCACCGATCTGGCTCGCCCTCATGAAGTCCTGCATGTTTGCATTGCAGTAACCCGCATTGTATTTGACCTGTCCGAGGTCCGCGGTTACATCGAGCTGCAGCAGAAAGAGTGAGGGGGCGAACAAGCTCGGATTCCCAATCTGGCTGAGGTAGATCTCCAGATAGTCCGTGGTCGTCCCTGTAAACGTTACGCTGAAGCTCAGGTCCATTATGCCAAGCCCCTGATAGCCGTAGCCCGTGCCCGTTACGTCTATGTTCCAAGGGCCAATCGTGCCGCTCCAGCTGATCGCACTCGCCAGACCATTAGCGTCATACGTACTGCCGTCAGTGATGATCGCAGCGTCCGTCGCTACGCATGGCACGCGGGCCGCATTGGGGCCCCCCTGCTGCCCACAGAGGACGGGTCCTGACCACGGGTTCGTCCCGAAATCTGGTGTTAGTGCATCACCGGAGCGGATGCCTAACTGGATGATCGTCGATGCTTGTGCAATCTGGGCGACAGCGAGCGCCAAGGCCACTATCGATAAAAGTGCGAAGCACTTCATTCTGAACATTCTCATCGCATATCTCCCGAACGCCATTGATTCAGGCATGCTTCTAAATTGATTTTATTAAATTAACAAGCAATTTCCTATCCAATGTTAATATTCATTGAGCAATTTCCTATTATATCTAACGAATGTAGTGACTTAGCGTGAATGCCGAGTGAACTCATGGCGCGGTGAAATGTGCAATAAATCAATGAAGAATGTAAAATAACTTAACATTTATTTTGGCCCCCAGACTCTATGAGTTTGCAAACTCATGGTAGATCTATGATTTGCGGAGTGGTGGATAAGATCATTGAATTGTAAAGTTTTACGACACTAATTGGTCAGAATGGAGAAGCGGTCTTTACAGGGTAAGGCTGAAAGCTCGCAGGCCTGCCCATGGGCTCCAAAGAGCAGGAATGGTCAGCGGGGGCGGCCAGGCACACGTACGTTTTGCCCGCAGGGACTAGGCGACACGGATAATAAGGATCGACTGCG
>JBEKIX010000032.1:0-27597 GCA_050011535.1 Acidobacteriota bacterium | reverse complement strand
GATAATAAGACCGTACGGACGTTAAAGGGAAGAGTGGTGGAATCCAGCCAACACAGCGGAACCGCTGGAATCTTCTGCTCATTCAACCATGCTGCAAGCCGTGCAGCGGTTACAATCGAAAGCCAACTGGCCAACGACCCACCCAGCAGTTCCGCATGCAGGGTCGCGACGACCACCACGGTTCCGTCGGAGCCCAGCTTATCAATATTGGCCAGCACCGGCGCGGGACATCCGAATTCAAGTGCCTGTATCTCTAATAACTCGCACAGGTGGCTTCGCGACACATTTTTTTCTTGTGCGGAGAGAGCTTGCGAACGCAGGTTTTCTGCGTTCGGCACACACCGGAACAGTTCTCGCGCGGCGGGGATGCCCTCGGCGAAATCTGCAAACAGTTCAGGAAATCCTTGAAGCTCTCGGAATCTCAATTCTGAGATCGTTTTGCGGTTTCCAGCACGCCGGCCGCCTGGAAGATCGCGGACAGTTTCGCCTGCTGATCCTCCTTCAAAGGCAACAAAGGCAGGCGCGCCTCACCGCCGAAAAAGCCCATCAGGGTCATAGCGTATTTCAGGCCGGGAATTCCAAACATGCTGGTGACTGCCTCGGCAGGCGGCGTCAAGCGTTTCTGCACCTCGGCGGCTTTCTGCCATTTGCCCGCGCGGAACGTCTCATAAAGCTCGGTCATGAACGAAGGCAGTGCGCAAGCAATGGCAACGACTCCGCCGCAAGCGCCCTGAATCAAGCTAGGAAGGAGTGTCGGGGCCGATCCAACCAGAATCTGGAAGCGCTCGGGAGTGCGCCGCCGAATTTCCGCCTGCAGCGGCAAATTGCCGGCGCTTTCCTTCATGCCGGCGATGTTTTCGTGCGCGGCCAGCCGCTCGATGAGCGCGGCACTGGTGCTGACGCCCGTGAACTGAGGCACGTTATAAATCAGGATCGGAATCGGAGACTCATCGGCGATCGTCCAGAAGTGGGCGAACAGGGCGTCGTCCACCATGCGCGCCTTGTAATAACACGGCGTTCCCACGAGCGCATAATCCGCGCCCAGATCGGCAACCTTGCGCGTGAACTCCAGGGTCAGGAACGTCGATTCTTTACCTACGCCGACGATCATGGTCCTGTCAGCAACGATCCGCGGCCGGGCTTCACGCACCAGCATGAGGCGCTCCTGATCCGAAAGGTAGTGCGCCTCCCCGTTCGATCCGAGGACTGTCAGTCCCGCGAGAGGAGCGGCAGCCCAGCGTTCCAGGTTCTCCTTGAATCTGTCGATCAGCAACTCGCCGTCAGAATTGAAAGGCGAGGTAACGGGAGGAAAGATTCCACATAAATTCTTCATGAGATTTGCCTCGGCTGTTTCTGCGCTTCAAACAATAAATGATTCAGATTACCTATTCCATACAGAGCAACATCAGCAATGCCGCGAGCGAACGATCATTTCGGGCGGGCGCCAAAAATCGCCTTCCTGTTCTTAGGTGCGTCTCACGAAATTCCGATAACATGCAATCGTCCGTCATGCGGCAGAGTTTCTGGTGACCTGTAAAACTCATCCGTGATCTGCCGGTTTTATACGGTCTGAACTGTGCGGATGATGCGCTCATCCCCCCCGGCGTCTTCGAGTTCGACAATCAAAGCGGCATCAACATATTCGCCCAGCCGCTCACCCCATTCGATTATGGTGACCCCATCCCGACCCACAAAATCCTCCAGTCCGACCGTCCTCAGAGCCAGCTCACTCGTCAGGCGATAAAGATCTACATGATAAACCGGACAGCGTCCCTGGTAAACATTGACAATCGTGAAGGACGGGCTGTGAACCACGGCACCATCCTGAACGCCTAATCCCAGCGCCAATCCCCTGGCCAAAGTGGTTTTCCCCACTCCGAGAGATCCGCATAGCAGTATTACTCCTGGGACCGGAACTTTCTGCGCGAGTTCACATCCAAGGCGTTCTGTTTCTTCAGCCGAACAGCTGCGCATTATCCGGACGGATGGATTACTCTTTTTTCGTCCTCGCCGGGAAGTGATCATTTTGAACGAATGCTCTTGAAGGCGCGCGGAAGGCAGGAAATCAGATCCGTGGCAATCAAAGATTCCTCGCCCTGTTCTGCAGCAGCCAGGTCACCGGCCAAGCCATGAAGATAGACCGCTGTAGAGAGGTAATCAGCAAGCGTCTCCAGATTTGATCCACGGCTCTGAACTTTCCATCCTGCCATAAACCGGCCCATCATGCCTGACAGGACGTCACCCGTACCGCCCGTTGCCATTCCGGGATTTCCTGTAGTGTTAATGTATAGACGCCGCGACGGAGTGCCCACGATCGTTTGGAATCCTTTCAGCACGGCGAAGACGCCGTGTTTTACAGAGACCTCTTCAGCAATTTCCAGACGTCGCCTTTGAATATACGCGGTCTCCACTCCCAGAAGCCGGGCCATTTCGCCTGGATGCGGTGTGATTGCAATCGGGTTGCCTCCCCCGTTGTGCAAGCCGGCCGGATTCCCGGCGAACGCATTGATCCCGTCAGCATCTAAAACGATCGGCACGGGCGCCTGTTGGATCATCATTCGCACCAGCTCTTGCGTCGATGCGTTTGTCGAAAGGCCAGGTCCAACGACAACCGAGTCTGCTTGCGCTAACTGGTCGAGCACAATTCGCGCGGCCGAGGCGTCTGCAGTTCCTTCGGATGTCTCCGGCAGCCAGACGGTCATTAATTCCGGAGTTTTCCCGATCAGGTCCTTGCGCAAACTCTCCGGCAGCATCAACGTAACCAGGCCCGCACCCGATCGGAGCGCGGCAAGCCCAGCCATGAGAGCGGCTCCGCTCTTATCCCGCGAACCCGCAAGCACGAAGACGTGTCCGTAAGTGCCTTTGTGCCCATCCCTTGCTCGCCTGGGCAGTGTGCGCCGGACTTGCGCTACGTCGATTATCTCCATACGGTATGCGGGATTCTCGAGCAGTGCCGCCGGAGATCCGATCGGAACCACAACAACCCTTCCCGCTCTTTCCGCAGCCGGGCCAAGAACCAGCCCTGTCTTCAACGCAGTAAACGTCACAGTGACGTCGGCTTGTACCGTTACGCCCTCGACCGCCGGCGAATCTGCGAACACACCGGAAGGAATGTCTACCGCAATGACGAGAGACCGCGGTCGCGCGTCATTGATCCAACCGATAATGCCGTGATAATCCTCTCCGATCGGCTTGGAAAGCCCGGTGCCAAAAAGAGCATCCACAATGACATCGGCACGAGGAACACGTTTCAGGAATGATTCACGTTCCTCGGGGCCACTAAGGACTTGAACCTTAAGATCCAGGTTTTGCAGCATCTTCCAGTTCTCGAGCGCGTCACCACGAAACCGTGCGGGATCGCCCAGGATCAGCACTTCCGGACATCCGCCCCGGCAGGCCAGGTGCCTGGCCACTACCAATCCGTCGCCGCCGTTGTTGCCGGTTCCGCAAAAAATCAGTACGCGCTTGTGAATCGCATCGGGGCAGGCTTTCTCCAGCTCATCCGCAACCGATCGGCCGGCGTTCTCCATCAAAAGAAGCGAAGGGATGTTGTATCTCTCCGTGGTAAGCCGGTCGACTTCCGCCATCTGTTTTGCAGTCAGTATCTTCATGACGAGATATCCTAGCCTTCGGCCATCAACAAGCAGCGTCCAGCCAAAGGCCGTTGCCGGGCACCGACAGCAACAATGCTGCTAACTTAAGCGAAAATCCAAGAAGGCGCCACGAATTTCACAAATTCCACGAAATCTTCCATGTGTCGACCGGCTCTTTAGCCATTTTCGTGGAATTAGTGAAATTCGTGGCCGCTGGTTTCTGCTCGAGGATGAATCTCCACTTAAGTTAACACCATTGCGACAGCAAATCGTTGAAGGCTTTGAAATCAGTCACTTGCCAGGTATTCATTGACAGGCTATCGGCACAAGCCTAAGATAGTTTTGATACTTTTTTCGCTCGCAGGCATCTAGAGCAATGTGCAATGTGACAGCAACGCGTGCTGATCAGGTCCCCATCACGAGTCCTTAGCATATCAAGGTCTTGATGGGTAAAACAACTGCTCCTCGAGGGGAGGAATTATGCGGTCCTCAAGGATAGTACACCCCGTCATCCTCGGAATTGCACTGACGTTCGGTTTGGCCGTCGCCCTATATGCATCCGACAGGAGGCATGGGGACGTAGAGAATATCGGGAACCGGGATATTACGGGAAGAGTGTGGGGAATCTTTCCGAATTTCGTTTCCCTGGAAAAGGAAATTCAGCTCGGTCAGCAGGTCGCAACGGAATTTGAGCAGACCGCAAAGATGATTGAAGATCCCGTTGTCTGCGACTACATTGACCGTGTTGGACAGAATCTCGTCAAGCACTCCGATGCGAAGGTGCCTTTCCACATCAAGGTGGTAGACACGGACGAGGTAAATGCGTTTGCGTTCCCGGGCGGCTTTTTCTACGTTAACAAAGGGCTGATCCTGGCGGCTGATAACGAATCCGAACTGGCCGGTGTCATGGCTCACGAGATTTCGCATGTGTGTGCCCGCCACGCCACGGCACGCATGACGAAGGGCTATGTGCTTCAGATTGCCAGCATTCCGGCCCTGTTTGTCGGCGGGTACTGGACGCAAACCCTGATTTACAACGGACTTGGGCTTGGAATCAACCTGGAGTTGCTGGGGATCACTCGCGACTCCGAGAAGGAAGCCGATCAGCTGGGAATTCAATACATGTGGAACACGGGGTACGATCCAAACGGGTTCGTTTCCTTCTTCGAGAAGTTGCAGGCTCAGGAAAAAACCAAGCCCGGCAAGCTCGGCGGCTTTTTCCGCACCCACCCGTACACGGAGGACCGCATTGCGGCCTCCATGGACGAGGAGCGCTATTTGCCCGAAAAGGACAACTACATCGTCAACACCTCGGAATTCGATCGTGTAAAGGCCCGGCTCCTTTCTATCGATAACGCCATGAAGGCGGACAGCCAGGCAGCGGCCGTCGACCAGAAGCGGCCGACATTAAAACGGCGCACCGATACCAACGATCCGAACGGCACCGATACCGGGACGCAAAATCCACAGAATCGGCCGACTTTGAAGAAGGCAGGCGATCCCACCGATCCTACCAAGAAGTAGTTTGCGTGCTTCTCCGCACCCGCCGTTGAAGGTCTGAAGGCACCTCAGAGCCCCAAATTTTTGGGGCTCTTTTCTTTTCGAAACATTTTCGCTTTCGTTATCGTACTGTGTGTTGGTAACTTCGGATTCCTGCAAGTTACACCTATATACTAGGAGCCTGAATATGAGAACTTTTTGTGCTTTTCCCTGTCGTGGTGTACGTCTTAAGTGGTTCGGCACCGTGTTGATTTTCACCTTTTCCGTGATCTTGACGAGCGCGCCGCAGTGGGGAGCCTTTGCTCAGGATCAGCAGCAGACCCAGCAGGCGCAGCAGGCGCCGGCCCAGCCGACCCAGGCGGCACAGCAGGTGCAGCAGATTCAGTTGGTCCCGGTTTCCCTCGAAGGTCCGGTCCAACGAGCGCAGAAGGCCGGCACGGCGGTGCAAATGTCTATGCGAGACGTGATCAAGCTGGCGCTCCAGAATAACCTCTCGATTGCGATTGCGGATACTAACGAAGACATAAAACAGCAGGCGCTCATTGCTTCCTATGCGTACTATGACCCTACGTTTGGCGCGAGTCTTCAAACAAGCGCCAGCAACAGCACGAACACCCAGATTACCAACCAGTCTTCGACCGGTTTTATCAACACAAGCAAGTCCTCCTATTGGAACGCCAATGTGAGCCAGCCGGTTCCCTGGTACGGCGGCAGTTTGACCTTAAGTTGGAATACGAGCCGCAGGGACAGCAATCAGGTGAATGACATCTTCGCACCTCAATACAGCACTAGCGGTGGGCTTAGTTACAGGCAGCCATTGATGAGAAACCTTAGAATCGATCAAAACCGCAATGCTATCAAGGTCGCAAACCTGAACCTGAAGATTAACGATAGCCAGTTCAGGAACACGCTCACCACCACTATTGCGAGCATCGAGTCTGCATACTGGAACCTCGTCAGCGCCATCAGCTCGTACGACATCAGCGTGAGCTCAGTAAAATTGGCCCGCGAGCAGGTCGCCATGAACCAGAAAAAGGTCGATGTGGGCACGATGGCGCCCATCGATGTCACGGCCAGCCTCTCGACTCAGGCGCAGCGCGAAGTTTCTGTAATCCGCGGGGAAGATTCGGTCCTGCAGGCCGAGAACAGGCTGAAGAATCTGATTTCCAAGGATCGTACCGCCGAAATCTGGGGGCAGACTATAGTCCCCACGGAAAAGGCGGATTTTGTTGAATACAAGACGGACCTGAACACCGCGCTTACGACGGCCCTCAAGAATTCTCCTACGCTGGAGCAGGACGACCTGAACCTGCAGAACACAGATTTCAGTTATAAACTCATACAAAACTCTAGGAAATGGCAGGTCGACCTGACAGCGGGTATCGGATCGAATGGAGTCGCTGGCCCCCAGGCATTTGACGCATTTGGCAACCCGCGGAATAATCCATCGAACATAGGTGGATTGTTTACATCATATTCGACGCTTTTTACGCAGGACACGTATAACTGGAACGTAGGTTTTTCGATCAGCATCCCTCTGAGAAACAGAAACGTAGACTCGCAGTTGGCGACGACGCGGATTCAGAGACAGCAGCAGGTCATGACCCGAGTTCAGGATGAGCAGTCGATCATCGTGAACATCCGCAATTACGTCCAGGCTTTGGAAACCGCCAAAAAGCAGATCGAAACCGCCCATGTCGGCACGCAGGTCGCACAGGCAGTGCTCGACGCCGAAGTGAAGAGATTGGAGGCCGGTCTGAGCCAGAACTTCCAGGTTCTGCAGGATCAGGATTCTCTGATCTCCGCACAGAACAACGAACTCACCGCCTTGATCGCCTACAAGACGGCGATCATCAATTTGCAGCAGGCAATGTATACCCTCCTGGATGAGAACAACATCAACGTCAAGGGGGTTGCCAAGCCCCCAACCACGACATTCAAATAGCCCGAATAGCACCTTGTCTCCAGGTTCCTCAGGCCGCCTGCCCTCGTGGGTAGGCGGCCTTTTTCGTGACCCCAATGTCCTTCTTGCTGAAAGAGGGCGGGGATAGTACATTAGTCTGCCTGGAGCGGACATGGACTTTTTCCCCGAACTCTGGGCCATTTTTGGCCTGATCATGGGCAGTTTTCTCAATGTTTGCATCTACCGGCTGCCACGGCACGAATCGATCGTCTTTCCGGGATCACACTGCCCGCATTGCGGCAAAAGTGTCCGGCCGTACGACAACATTCCCGTGTTCTCCTTTTTGCTGCTCCAGGGCAAGTGCCGCCATTGCCGCCGGCCAATCTCATTTCAGTATCCGCTCGTCGAGTTGCTTTCCGGACTGGCCTTTTACGCGGCTGCCGCGAAATGGGGCCTGACATCACCGACTTTCGCGAACTCCGTCTTTCTGTCCGTCATCCTGGTTCTCATATTCACAGACTACCATCATCAGATTCTTCCCAATGCGCTCACACTGCCGGGAGCCATCATCGGATTCCTGTTGAGTCCGATTCAATCTCGAGTTTTTTTCGCCGACGCCGTTTCAAGCCGCCTTGCAGCGCTCATCTCATCGAACCTCACCCAAACCTTGCTTCCCTGGGCCGGATCGCTTCTCGGCGCAATTGTTGGCGGGGGTGTGCTGTTTCTCGTCGCTTCTGCATATCAATTGGCGCGCAAGAGGCAGGGTCTTGGAATGGGTGATATTAAGATGATGGCCATGGTGGGAGCTTTCCTGGGGTGGCGCTCTGCCCTTCTGACGATTTTTTTCGGTTCCTTTCTCGGGAGCATTGCCGGCATCCTCCTTATTGTCTTTGGCGGCCGCAACCTTCAGACGAAACTGGCCTTCGGCACGTTCCTCGGCGTTGCCTCAGCCATTTGCGTGTTTTTCGGCGACGCGATCATTCGTTGGTACACGGTGGCCTGAAACCTCAGGATATTTTTTCGCTCAAACGCACACCCAGCTCGTTAGATTAGGTGCCGTTCGGAGCATTCCATCGCAAGCCACGGAGAACCATGCCATGCGCCATGCTAAAGGTTTCGGACTGATCGAACTGCTGGTCGTATTGGGTCTGGCGGGCATTGCCGCGGGAGGCGCGGTTCCGGGGGTTCACCGCATACAGCAGGAGTGGGCTCTTTGGACTGGCACTCATATGTTGGAAAGCTCGTTGCTCTGGGCGCGGACACATGCGATCTCCGCGAACGATTCCCTTCTCCTCATAGTCGATCACGACGGGCGCGGCTTTTGCTGGAAGGATCCCGATGGCACGCGATACGACATATCGGTGCGCAGTCTTCCTATCGGCGTGTGCATCGTGCAGTCGCCAAAACACCCCCTGCGCTTTTACCAGCACGGCAACACCGCTCCCGCCGGCACCTTCGTGCTGCAAAATGAGGCGGGAAGGTATCGTGTGATTGTAAGTGTTTTGGGACGTGTGCGGGTCGTAAGGGACAAATGAAGAGACGGGTTCGAAATGCTAACCGCGAAGGCCCAAAAACCTCGAAGAGCCTCCAAAAGGCGTTTGTTCCGATCCGATAAGTTTCTTCGAGGTTCTTCGAGCTCTTTGAGCTTTCGAGGTTAGTTTCGTCATTTCGCCAAGGCGCCAGGTCTGAGGTCTAGGCCGACTGCGAGAGCATCCTTGTGAGCGCGATGAGCCTCTCGAGCCGGGAGAGAGCGCCTCCCGAGCGAATCGACTCGCGCGCCATCTCGATCGCGCCGCGTAACGATTGTGCCTTGCCGCCGGCTACCAGGCCGGCCGCGGCGTTCAGAAGCACCACGTCGCGCTTGACGCCACCGCCATCCGACAGTACTTCCCGGATGATCTCTGCATTCCGCGACGCGTCGCCTCCTTGAATCTTTTCGATGGAAGCGCGTTCCAAGCCGAAGTCCTCAGGAGAAACGTAGTAGGTTCGCACATGTCCATCCCGGACTTCGGAAATCTTGGTTTCACCGGAAATCGTGACCTCGTCCAGGCCGTCGAGGCCGTGCACTACAAGGGCGCGCCGTGCTCCCAGTTCGCACAATACCTCAGCCATCATGTCCGTCAGCTTTTCCGCGTAGACGCCCATCACCTGCGCATTGGCTCCCGCCGGATTGCAGAGGGGGCCAAGCAGGTTGAAGACGGTCCGGATTTTCATCTCGCGGCGTGCCAGCATGACGTAGCGCATCGCGCTGTGTAGGAGAGGCGCGTACAGAAATCCAATCCCCACTTCGTCGATGCAGCGAGCCACCGCCTCCGGTGTCAGGTCTATACGAATTCCCAGTGCTTCCACTACGTCGGCGCTTCCGCAGACACTCGACACACTCCTGTTTCCGTGCTTCGCGACCTGAACGCCGGCTCCCGCCACCACAAAGGCAGTGGCGGTCGAGATGTTGAACGTGCCGGCCGCATCTCCGCCCGTGCCGCATGTGTCAACGAGCATTTCCCGTTCGGTGCCTGAAAAGGCTGTTTCCACACCGCACTTGGGGCGGACGGCAGAGGCTTTAGCGCGCATGACCCGCGCAAAGCCGACGAGTTCCTCCTTCGTCTCGCACTTCATGCGCATCCCGGTGAGGAAAGCCGCAATCTGCGCATCGCTAGCCTTGCCGCTCATGATGCCATCCATCACGGATTCCGCTTCATTGCGGTCCAGGTGCTGTCCATCGACGACTCTGCGGATGGCTTCGACAATTTCCATGGTTTCCCCAAAAAATCGTACGCTATGTGAAAGATTACACGAAATCAAGAAATAATGAGGCAGGCGCGCTGCGCTTGAATTTGGTCTAATCACGGACCGCGATTCGGCCGATATGGGATGCGAAGGCGTCTATCAGACTATCTACCGTGAGGTGGTGCATCATGAAATCAATCTGCATCGTTTTTTCCGGCCTGCTTGTGCTGGCACTGGCATCCACTGGTTATTCGCAGTCGCTGGCCGATCTTGCCAAAAAAGAGAAGGAGAGGCGCCAGGCAGTCAAGACGGATTCAAAGACGATCACGAACGAACAGACCGCCAAGTACAGGGGCGCAGCTGTCAGTACCGGCACACCTTCCGCTCCTCCAGCCGGTGAACCGCAGGCGGGAAAAGGAACGGCCGTCGATCAGAAACCTGCCGGCGAAGCCGAAACAAAGGCCGAAGCGGCCCCTCCGGACGCCAAACCCGCATCGGACGAACCCGTGGACTTTCAAGGGAGAACAGAGAGCTTCTGGAAACAGACAATGGCCGACGCGCGGCAGCACGTCACTCAGCTCGAGAATGAAAGCAACGTTCTCATCTTGAAGCTCAACGATTTGCAGAACAGTTTCTTTAAGGAAAGTGACGGCTTCAAGCAGCAGGAGATTCAGCGCGAGATTCAGAAGGCCCTGTACGAACAGGACCAAAACAAGGAGAATCTGGCCAAGGCGAAATCGGCTGTCACGGACCTGGAACAGGAAGCCCGGAAGAGCGGAGCTCTTCCCGGGTGGATCAAGTGATTCCGCCGATACCGATTCCGGTATTGGCCGCGTCCCTAGCGGGACGCGACGAGAATAGCCCGGCACTTCAGTGCCGGGACTTTTCGATTCCTCTGAGGCTAGTCCCGTAGGGACGGTTGAGCCATTCCCCGACGTGCCTCACGTCGTACTTGATTTTGAGTTTACCATCCGAGTTCTCCCCTTCAATCGTCCCTATGGGACTCGTCCCTTTATCGATGAATAATCCCGGCACTGAAGTGCCGGGCTATTTTCACGTCGTCCCTACGGGACGAATAATGCCCAATCTCGCCTAAACCACGGGACAGATGGGATACGTTTCGCTGCAGAAACTAATCTAGCCTCGCTTGCCTCGTGAATCCCGTACGATCCTCCGAGCGAAGCCATGGCACGCCGATAGAACAAAAGATGGTCGCCCTTCTAATAATCTCTTCTGCGCGCTACCAGGAGCAGTGCAATTCCGCCTGACAGTCTGTAGTGTTCGACACCTTCAAAGCCCGATCGGGCAATCAGAGCTTTGAGTTCTTCCGGCCCGGCAAACGTTTGCACACTGCGTGGCAGATAGCTGTAAGGGCCTTTCACTCCCGAAATCAACGCCCCGATCCTGGGTAGGACTTTCAGAAAGTAGAGGCGATACAAACTGCCTATCAGGGGCGCCCGGGGCATCGAAAAATCCAAAATTCCAAGCACGCCGCCGGGCCGCAGGATACGCCTCATCTCGAGAATCCCTTTTTCGGGATCGCTCAGATTGCGCAACACGAAGGCCGAAACCGCCACATCGAAACGGTCGTCGACGAACGGCAGGGCAAGCGCATCCCCTTCCGTAATCACAAGCGCGTGTCCCGGCCGGCGGCGTGAGATTTTGTCCAGGCCAATACGCAACATCGGGTGGCAAAAGTCGCAACCCACGACCGGACCGAGCGCTGAGAACTCGAGGGCGAGGTCGCAGGTTCCGCATCCTATATCAAGAATCTCTGGGCGTACGCTCGCAACCCTCCGCGACACTTCGCGCACACAAGCGCGCCGCCAGCGTCGATCAATGTTTCCCGAGAGAAAATGGTTCAGGAAATCATATCTACGCGCAATGGCTCCGAACATTTGCCGCACGTTGGCAGCATGCTCATCTGAGGCCATCTCCCGTTCCTAGAAAATCAAAGATAAAACGCCGCACCAGATTGTGGTCGAGGTCATCGACGATTTCAGGATGTCCGATGCCGCGCAGTAGCACAAACCGGAGTTTCCCATCACGAGACTTTTTGTCCTGCCGAAGCGCGTGCCACGCGCCCGCAGCCGGGACTCCGTGCAACGAAGGCAGACGCTCGATTCTGTGGATCAACTGAATGAGCCGCTCAGCCTCGTTGTGGCACAACATTCCCAATTCGAATCCCAGCCTTGCCGCCGCAATCATGCCCCAAGCCACGGCTTCCCCGTGCTTGAACCTGCGATATTCAGTCGCCGCTTCCAATGCGTGCCCCACGGTGTGCCCGAAGTTCAGGATCATGCGCGCGTTGCCTTCTCTCTCGTCGCTCTCGACGACGGCGGCCTTGATGCGCACGGCTTCCGCGATGACATGCGCGAGGGCCGGCACCTCGCAGGACAAGATAGCCGCCAGGTTTTTCTCGAGGTACCGAAGCAACGCTCTCGACCGGATCGCACCGCATTTCACGACTTCGTACAGGCCGGCGGCCAGCTCACGCGCAGGTAACGATCGCAATGTCGCCGTGTCCGAAAGCACCGCGCGCGGCTGGTGGAAGGCCCCGATCAGATTCTTGCCGCCCGGCAGGTTGATGCCGACCTTGCCACCCACGGAACTGTCGACTTGCGCCAGCAACGTGGTCGGCACGCTCACGAATTGAATTCCCCGCATATAAGTAGCGGCGGCGAATCCGGCCGTGTCGCCAACGACCCCGCCCCCAAAAGCCAGGATCCACGATCCCCGGTCGGCGCGAGAGCGCAACAGGCCATCATAAATCCTGGTGAGCGAAACCTGGTTTTTGAAGCGCTCTCCATCTCCGATGCGAATTATCGCGGAGGGACCAAAGCTCTCCTTCAAGGACGGCAGCAGCGCTTGTCCGTGTAGCCGCAGAATATGATTGTTTGTCACCACGGTAGGGGGAGTACGAAATCCGAGATTGCGGAGGATCGGACCGGCCCTGGCCAGCAGACCTTCTCCCACCAGGATAGGATAGCTTCGATCACCCAGTTCGACGCGAAGTTTTATCATAAAGACAAACTAACCTCCTAGGCTCAAAAAACTCAAAGAGCCTCCAAGGAAGGCTATCTGATCAGAAGGCGTCGGCTCTTGGAGATTTTTTGAGTACTTTGAGCCTTTGAGGTTCGCATTGGCAATCGGCCATTTTATCCGGTTTTCAAAAAAGCCTAAAAAGTCAGGGGAAATGGCCCTCAGCGGGAAATGCCTTCAAGAGGGCTGCTCGCCGATGCGTAGAGCTTTCTGGGAATCCGGCCCGCCAGAAATGCGAGGCGCCCCGCCCGGACAGCATGATTCATTGCTTCCGCCATTGCCATGGGATCCTGAGCGCACGCGATCGCGGTGTTCATCAGCACTCCGTCGCAGCCCAACTCCATCGCGACCGCGGCGTCGGATGCAGTTCCGACGCCTGCATCGACAATCAGCGGAACGGAGACCGTCTCGCGAATGATACGGATGTTTGCGGGATTCTGAACTCCGATTCCGGACCCGATCGGCGCACCCAGTGGCATCACAGCGGCAGCACCAGCATCCTGAAGCTTCCGCGCCATGATCGGATCATCGTTCGTATACGGGAGCACGACAAATCCATCCCTCACCAGAACGCGCGTCGCTTCCAGAAGAGCACTGGTGTCCGGGAACAGGGTCTTCTCATCCCCGATCACTTCGAGCTTCACCCATTCGGAGAGACCCGCTTCGCGGCCCAATTGAGCAGTCCGGATCGCATCCTCTGCGCAGTAGCACCCGGCGGTGTTGGGGAGCAGCATGAAACGTTTCGTGTCGATGAAATCGAGCAGCGATTCTCGTGAGCGGTCGCTGATGTTAATGCGCCTTACCGCGACCGTGACGATCTCGGCGCCCGATTTTTCCAGAGCCTCGCGCATGATCGGAAAGGTCGTGTATTTTCCGGTTCCCACGATCAAACGCGAACGAAAGGTCTTCCCTGCCAACACCAGCCCGTCGTCCTTCATCATCATCTCCTTTTTCCTAACCACCGCCGACAAACTGTACTATCTCGATTCGGTCGGCTTCCTTCACAGGTGTCACATGCCAATCCTTGCTTTTGATGATCCGGCGATTCAATTCCACGGCAATTCTGTCGGGTTTGATCTCGAGGTTTTCGAGCAATTCCCGTATCGTGGCGGAAGCCGGCACCGATCTCATCTCCCCATTAATCTCCAGTTTCATGGCGGCACACATGGCATGCATCATAGCGGCTGAACTTGCGGCAAATCAACCAGAAAAACCTTGACACTCCCGCAAGTTGTCAACTAATATCACGTTTTGTCTTGCGATCGGGTCCTGGCTTAACTACTTGAATTTACATGATTTATAAATCCCCAAAATCCGTCGGTCTTGCCCCTCGGTCGATGGTGCGCTGCTATGCTATCTGAGGCTACACGTCACAAGATTGAGGCTCTGATGGAACGGTATCCTCAGGCGCGTTCCGCGCTCATACCTTCCCTGCAACTGGCCCAGGACGAAATCGGCTATCTGTCGCAGGATGCCGTGCGCGAGGTTGCCGCGATTTTCCGGCTTTCGCCAAATGAGGTCTATGAAGTCGCCAGTTTTTACACGATGCTCTTTAAGAAGCCCGTTGGCAAGTATGTCATCCAGGTCTGCACCAACATCTCCTGCCTTCTCTGCAACTGCGAAGAGATCATGGATCATCTCCGACGCAGGCTTCAGATTGGACCGGGAGAGACAACGCCCGACGGAAGATTCACGCTTTTGGAGGTAGAGTGCCTCGCCTCATGCGGCACGGCGCCGGTAGTGCAGATCAATGAGGATTACCACGAAAGTCTGACTGTCGAGAAACTAGATCGGATCCTGGATTCCTTGAACTGATGGAAACCTCGTTGTTCTACCTGCTCGGAGGCGTCGCTCTCATCGCCGCAATCGGCGTCGTGGCATTGCGCCGGGTCTTTTACGCAGCGCTTTCCCTCATTGTCTGTCTATGCTCTCTGGCCGGCATATACCTCCTCCTGGATGCTCCCTTCATTGCGGCCGTGCAGATCATCTTGTACGCCGGCGCCATCATGGTGTTGTTTCTTTTTATCATCATGCTATTGGATCCCTTTGCGGCCACGGCCTACACCGACAAGAGGAAGCGCCTGATGTTTTTTGGAACGTTCCTGGGCGCTGCCGCGCTCGTGATGCTTTCCTCGCTGCTCCGATCCTACAACCTGGCCCGGGCACCGCACGAGTTGCTGCAAGCGCCCGGCGGCATCGGTTCCGTCGCTAACTTCGCGCGATCGCTTTTCGGCGATTACCTGCTCCCGTTCGAGGCCACATCCGTGTTGATTCTCGTTGCGATCATAGGAGCAGTGGTTCTCGCAAAACGACAGACATAGGCCGATCATGAACATATTCCACTGCCTGATTCTAAGCGCCGCGCTCTTCACGATTGGAACCATTGGCGTGATCGTCAGGAAAAACATCATCTCGATCTTCCTCTGCATCGAGTTGATGCTGAACGCCGTGAACCTCACCTTCATGGCATTTTCAAAATATCTGAATCAGGTGAACGGCCAGGTCTTCGTGTTCTTTATAATGGTAGTGGCCGCCGCGGAAGCGGCGGTTGGCCTGGCAATCGCAATCGTTCTCCACAAGAATCGCAAGACGCTTAGCGTGGATGACGCGAATCTCATGAAGTGGTGAAGGAGCCCTTGCACATGATGGATTATCTCTGGCTCATCCCGCTCCTGCCTCTCATGGGATCGGCGCTCAACGGAATCTTCGGCAAGCGCTTCCCTAAGCCGTTGATCTCGGCGATCGCTTGCGGCAGCGTGGGTGCCTCGTTCATCATCGCGGTGGCTGCGGTGACGCGCTTACTGGCGCTGCCGCCCGTGGAACGCCACGTCATCGACACAATGTTCACCTGGATTGCCTCTGGCGACTTCGTAGCCAAGGCCGAGTTTTTGCTGGATCCGCTTTCTGCCGTCATGCTGCTTGTCGTCACCGGCGTTGGTTTTCTGATACACGTTTATTCCATCGGCTACATGCACGCCGAGGATGGGTACTACCGGTTTTTCGCATACCTGAACCTGTTCATGTTCTCCATGCTGGTTCTGGTTCTATCTGCAAATTTCCTGCTGATGTTCGTGGGTTGGGAAGGTGTCGGCCTCTGTTCCTACTTGCTCATCGGATATTACTTCGACCGGCGCACCGCCGCCGACGCCGGCAAAAAGGCATTCATCGTGAATCGGATCGGAGATGTCGGCTTCATCCTTGGCATCCTGCTGATCTTCGCGACGTTTCGAAGTCTCGACTTTACGGCTATTTTTAGCAACATCTCCGGAGATCCGTCGCGCTTCCCTGTCGAGACGGGTTTTGGCATTCTGACCGCGGTTGGCATTCTCCTTTTTGTCGGCGCAACCGGGAAGAGCGCACAGATTCCGCTTTACGTCTGGTTGCCTGATGCGATGGAAGGCCCCACGCCGGTCAGCGCCTTGATCCATGCGGCCACGATGGTGACTGCCGGTGTGTACATGGTGGTTCGCTGCTCCGCCATTTTCAGCCGGTCTCCGATCACGCTTGGGGTCGTGGCTTTCATCGGGGTTTCCACCGCATTGATGGCAGCGACCATCGGGCTCGTTCAGACGGACATCAAGCGAGTGCTCGCCTACTCGACAGTAAGCCAGCTGGGATATATGTTCTTCGCCGCCGGTGTCGGCGCCTTTTCGGCCGGCATATTCCACCTCGTGACCCATGCCTTTTTCAAAGCGTTGCTGTTTTTGGGCGCAGGGAGCGTGATTCACGCCATTGGAGGCGAACAGGACCTGATGCGCATGGGGGGATTGCGCAAATTCACACCCACAACGCACGCGACCATGTTGATCGCGGCGCTCGCGATCAGCGGCATCCCTCCTTTCGCGGGGTTTTTCAGCAAGGATGAGATCCTCTGGTCCGCATGGGTGGGAGGCCACCCGATCGTCTGGATTGTCGGATTGGCAACCGCAGGCTTGACATCCTTCTACATGTTTCGACTGATCTTCCTTGCATTTTACGGATCAGAGAGGTTCCCTGAAAACGCGCGGCAGCACCCACACGAATCGCCGCCAAGCATGACGATGCCGCTGATCGCTCTCGGAGCACTCTCCATTGTCGGCGGATTTGTGGGCGTTTCCGCCTGGATGCGTCTGGGGCCCAATCAGTTTGAGAAGTTTCTCGAGCCATCCCTGGAATTCACGAGGACGATCCAGAGTGCCAACCCCGCGCCCGGCCAGGAGTTCATCTTCGCAGTGATCTCGGTCTGTGTGGCGTCGCTGGGTATCTACCTCGCCTACCGCCTGTACGTCGTCAATCCTGCCGCGTCCGACAATCTCGCGCGGCGCATGCACGCGCCATACAGCCTGCTGCTGCACAAGTATTATGTCGACGAAGTTTATGACGCGGCGATCGTGAAGCCGGTCGTGGTGGGATCACGGGAGTTTCTGTGGCGCGGCATCGACGTGGATGTCATAGACGGCTCGGTAAACGGCGCCGCCACGATGGTCCAAAATGCGGGATCTCTGTTGAAAAACATCCAGAACGGCCTGGTTCGCAGCTATGCCACCTGGATTCTGGCGGGAGCGGTTTTGATCCTGCTTTACATCACTCTGTCGCAATAAAGGCGCCATGCTGACTCGGCACATTCTCAGCCTGATAACTTACCTCCCGGCACTGGCGGGTTTGGTTCTGCTGTTGTTTCCACGCCGCGCGCAGAGTGCGATCAAGACGTTCGCCCTCCTGCTGTCGATTGCTACCTTCCTGGTGTCGCTTCACCTCTATTTTCATTTCGATCCCGGATATGGCGGAATGCAGTTCGAGGAGGCGAACGCTTGGATTGAAGCCGGTTCGATCCAGCATCATCTCGGCATTGACGGCATTAGCCTGTTTCTCATCCTGCTGACGACATTCATCACGCCGCTTGCCATTCTCTCGTCCTGGCATTCAGTGACGGAGCGGGTCAGGCCATACATGATCTGCCTGCTTTTTCTCGAAACCGGCATGATCGGAGTATTCGCCGCTCTGGATCTGGTGCTTTTCTACGTTTTCTGGGAAGCAATGCTGATTCCGATGTACTTCCTGATCGGCGTTTGGGGTGGCGAGCGACGAGTTTATGCGGCGGTCAAGTTCATTCTTTATACGATGGTCGGTTCCCTTCTGATGCTGGTCGCTATTTTGTACCTTTTCCACCTCAACGGCGCCACCACGTTCGACTTCGTGCAGATTTCGCACAATCTGGCGGCCGGCACCTTCCGAATCACGTATGGTGAAGAATTCTGGCTGTTCATGGCATTTCTACTCGCCTTCGCGATCAAGGTGCCGCTCTTCCCGTTTCATACCTGGCTGCCTGATGCCCACGTGGAAGCCCCTACCGCGGGTTCGGTCATTCTCGCCGGCGTGCTGCTGAAGATGGGCACCTATGGCCTTCTGCGCTTCTGCCTGCCGCTGTTTCCTGCCTCGGCAATCGCGGCGGCGCCCTATCTTTCCTTCCTCGCCCTCGTCGGAATCGTTTATGGGGCGCTGGTTGCCATGGTCCAGCCGGACCTGAAGAAGCTGGTCGCCTATTCTTCAGTCAGCCACATGGGCTTGATAGTGCTGGGGATCTTTGCTTTCACGCAACAGGGCCTTCAGGGTTCAACTCTGCAAATGCTGAATCACGGGCTTTCCACCGGGGCTCTGTTCCTCCTGGTGGGAATGATCTACGAGCGCCGGCACACACGCCAGATTTCCGAGTTCGGCGGCCTGGCGCACCGAAACCCGGTTCTGGCGGCCTTGTTCCTGGTAGTTACGCTATCTTCCATAGGGTTGCCCGGCTTGAATGGATTTGTTGGCGAGGTGCTGATCCTGGCCGGAACGTTTCTCAAGAGCCCGGCATTCGCCGCAATCGCGGCGAGCGGGATGATTCTGGGAGCGGTTTACATGCTCTGGATGTATCAGCGGGTCTTTTTCGGCAAGGTGACCAATGCCGCGAATCTGGAAATGAAGGATATCGGCGCGCGAGAGAGGTGGCTGCTGGCGCCGATCCTGGTGGTCATGTTATGGATAGGGGTCTACTCTGCCCCGTTCCTACAGCGCATGGATGCCAGCCTGAAGCTAGTGCAGCAGCGCATTCACGATGCGCATGCCCCTGCCGGCGGTTATCGCGTTGAGGCGCCTCGCGCAATACCTCTGGATTCCGGGCATCGTGCATTCTCCGCACGGCACCCGGCCGCCATGCCAACCGGGCGTCCGCACGCCTCCGCGACGGGACTCAAGTATGACCATTGATTATTTCGCCATCCTTCCACAGATCATTCTGGCGCTGGCCGGGATGGCCGTGCTGCTTCTGGAGCCGTTTACGGCCCCGGAACACAAGAGCCGGCTTGGGCAGATCGCCGTGGTCGCTTCCTTTCTTGCCGCCTATGTTTTGTCGTTTCAACGCATCGAGGCACCGCGAGCGATTTTTGGCGGCATGTTTCTGGTCGATAGCTTTGCCTGGGTGTTTCAGTGGCTGTTCTTCGTCATTACCGGCGTATGCGCCTTAATCTCGCTGCGTTTCAATGAACGCGAGGCGCTCAATCGAGGCGAGTATTACGCCCTGCTTCTCTTTGCATGCGTCGGCATGTCCCTCATGGCGGCAAGCGGCGATCTGATTCTGACCTTTCTTGGCATTGAGATCATGTCGATTGCGACGTATATTCTCGCCGGTTTCAGGCGCTCCGACACGCGCTCCAACGAATCGTCGATGAAATATTTCCTTCTGGGTTCTTTTGCAACCGCTTTCCTGCTGTATGGCATCGCGCTCGTGTATGGCAGCACCGGGACTACAAACTATGCCGCCATTCGGACTATTGCGGCAATTCAGGGCACTCCTCAGATCACGATGGTGGCGGGTTTGGGCCTGATCCTGGTCGGATTCGGATTCAAGGTTGCCGCCGTTCCATTCCATGCCTGGGTGCCGGATGTTTACGAGGGTGCGCCTACGGCGGTAACAGCATTTATGATGGTTGGCCCTAAGGCAGCAGGATTTGCCGCTTTGATCCGGGTGCTGATCCAGGCGCTTCCATCGTTGCGGTCCGACTGGACCGCGATCCTGTGGGTTTCGGCAGTTCTCACCATGACGCTGGGAAATGTGGTCGCGATCCGGCAGTCAAACATCAAGAGGATGTTGGCGTACTCCGGGATCGCGCACACGGGGTACATTCTTGTGGGGATTGTCGCGGCAAGTTCCGCCGGGCAGCGCGCGGTGATTTTTTACCTGATCATTTATTCGGCCATGAATCTCGGAGCCCTCAGCATCGTGCTGTCCCTCAGCAGGCTCGGCGATCGTCGCGTCTATTTCGAGGATTATGCAGGATTGGGGAAGTCCCAGCCTGTGGTCGCCGCTGCGCTCGCGCTTTTTCTTCTTTCCCTGGCCGGCATCCCTCTGACCGGAGGGTTCATGGGCAAGTTTTACCTCTTTAGCGCAGCAATTCAGCGCGGATATATAGGCCTCGCGATTATCGGAGTCCTGAACAGTGTTATCTCTGTGTATTACTATTTTCGACTGATGGTGTACATGTACATGAAGGAGCCCGCCGACTCTGGGAGCCAGCATATCCCGTTGACGGCCCACGCCGCCATCGCCATCGCTGCTGCCGGAGTGCTGTGGTTGGGCGTCTTCCCCGGTTTCATTCTGAACCTTGCCAGTCATTCAGTCCTTCCTCTACAATAGCCCTAGCTATGAAAGACATTCGGAAAAAACTTCAGGATGAGCTGAACATCATTGAACGAGAACTGCGTGTCGAATTGCCGAAGGAAATCCTGCGCGCGCGCGAGCATGGAGATCTGAGCGAAAACGCGGAATACAAGGCCGCGAAGGAGCGCCAGTCCTACCTGGAAGGAAAGAAAGCCAATCTTCAGGCCAGGCTTGCATCCTTGTCGATGATCAATCTCGACAAGATTCCGCACGATCGCGTTGCGTACGGTTCGCGCGTCCTGCTCTACGATTACAGCACGGAGAAGGAAGTTCACTACACCCTGGTTTCGCCGGAGGAATCCGACCTTGCCCAGGGTTTGATTTCGATTTCATCGCCGATCGGGCGCAGCCTGCTGGGAAAAGGTGAGGGCGAGGAGGTGACGATCACCACCCCCTCCGGGCAGAAGGACTACGAAATCCGCTCTCTAGCCACTATCCACGATATCGAAGAGTAAGTCGGAAGACAAATTCGAGATTCGAGATTCTAAATTCGAGATGGAGAGCATTCAATCTCCAATTTCGAATCTCGAATCTCGAATCCCTAACGTCCTACCTCATGAGCAGCATGATCACGACAAAGGTAAGCAGGGCCAAAAACTCGATGAAAGCAAGTCCTAGAAAGATGAAGAGTCGAATGGTGTCGGTAGCACCCGGGTTGCGGGAAACACCTTCGCAAGCCGCCGCGAGCGCACGGCTCTGTGCGTAGCCGCATCCGGCGGCAGCCAACGCCATGCCGAACCCGGCGGAGATGAGGAGCCATTGGTCCTTATGGGCACCTGCGGCAGCCCCGGCCTCACCCTGCGCGAATACCGGCACAACCAGCGTGAGCAGGACAATAGTAAGGAGTACGGCCAAAATCCACTTTCTTCCCATCAGAAGTCTCCTTTCAAGAGATCCATAAACGGTTGCGGCACGGTCGCCGCGCTTCCTGCCTCAGGCTACGGCTGCCTGCACTTGCGTTGGCGTCGGGCTCTCATGTTCTGCCCCGCCATGTTCCTCTTTGTGCCCTTCCGACTCCTCCACGGCTCCCGAGAGGTACACCATGGTCAGCAGCACAAATATAAATGCCTGAATAGTGCTGGCAAACAACGCCAGAAACATAACGAGGATGGAAGTCAGAAACGGGAAAATGTACTGATTGAGCGAAGCGATGATCAGCTCTTCCGCAAAAATATTCCCGAAAAGACGCATGCTGAGTGAGAACATGCGCGCCATGTGGCTGACGATCTCAACCGGGAAAAGCAGCCAGGCAAGCCACCAGACGGGCCCCATGAAGTGAAGGATATAACCGAACAGGCCGTGTTTGCGGATCCCGTGATAGTTGTAGTAGAGGAAAACCGGAATCGCGCATGAAGCGGTGACATTGAAATTGCTCGTCGGCGAGATAAAACCCGGCACCATCCCGATTATATTTCCAATGAGAATGTAGATTCCCAGAACCAGGAGGAGCGGCACAAAGCGGCGGTAGTCCTTGCCGATCACACTCTGCGCCAATCCCTGCAACGCCTCCAGGAGGACCTCAACCAGATGTTGCATCCTTGACGGATTGTCGACACTCAATCTACAGCGCAACCACAGTGCAAAGGTAATCAGTCCCAACGAAATGAGCAGGATCATCACAATATGATCCGGGACCGCGTGTTGCCCGGCTTCAAGATGGAAGCCAAGGGCGCGCGCAATTGGATCAAGTAGGTATTGATTGATGAAGTTTGCGACGGGACTCTGCTCGTGCATGCTATTTGGGATTGCTGCCGAATGCTTCGAGGACGCCTTCTACCAAAACGCTGCCGATCAGTACCATCATCCCGGTCACGGCAGCGATAACGTCTACAAAAAGAAAACGGATCATAACATACAGGCTGAACGGAATCAACAATAGGCGCAAAAAATAGCCCGCCAGAACGCGGAGATTCGAACTTCGGGAACCGCGGGCAAATAGCTTGCCTACGGAGGATCGAAGCCACAGCAGCTCCCCGCCGCCTACCGCGGCACCTCCTGCGAAAGACAGTCCCTCGCGGGCTCCGAAGCAGACCCATGCGGCCATGCTGCCGCCGGCCGCGAATCCCAGAGATATCCAGACGAGGCGTCGTTCAATCTTTTCCATCGATGGAGCGGTCCCTCTTGCCACCCGGCGAAACCAAGATCCTCACGATTTCGAAGAAACCGGCGCCTGCCCCGATCAAAGTCAACGCAATAGTTCCCCAAGGGAACGAGGTTATGTAGCGATCGACGACATAATAGCCCAGCAACCACCCCGCTGCCATGGATGCGGGGAGGATCATAACAATGCCTGACAATCGAGCGAACCAGAACGTATTGAAGTGCGGGTCATCTTTTCCGGGCCCGTTACTAACGAATTTCATAGGATTTCTTTCCGCTTGTCCCACCTGAGAGAATGACCTATAGTACCAGCCCGTAACGTTCCCAGATTACCATATCTAGAAAACACGATACGAATACTTACCTGATTTTCACTCCGATGGAGGCACCATGTTTAGAGGCATTACCATGTCGAAACGCGGCATTTCGACACAGTGTCTGCGCACCACACTCATTCTTCTCATTGCCCTTTTGCCAATCATGTTGGCAGCGCAAGGGGGTGGCCAGTCCAATGCGCCCAAGCCTGTTCCTACCTGGGCGGATGAGATCCTTTCCAAGGAAGGATATGTAACACCGCCGCCGGAATTGGCTGAGGCGGTCATGGCACCGCGCTGGCAAAACGTCAATTTGTCCAACATAAGCCCGGACAAGAAATGGTTTTTAAATCAGATCGGTGACGGTCCGGTCGTCATGAAGACGTTTTCCAAGCCTTTCGACGAGTTGGGTGGTGTCTTCATCGATTTCAAGGCGAATCGCGCGCGTTCCCTGACCATCAGCAACAACGTCGGTATCCAGATTGTCTCCGCAGCAGACGGCAGCAAGAGGCTGATCCAGCTACCTGCAGGGGCCCGCGTAACCAACGCTACCTGGTCACCAGACAGCAAGAACATCGCCTTCTACGTCCACGGCGAAGATGCGACTCATATCTGGATTGCGGATGTTGCGACTTTGAAATCGCGCCAGCTTACCAAGACACCCGTCCTCGCAACATTGAATACGAGCTTTGATTTTACCGACGACGGCGCGCAGATCGCGGCAGTGCTCATTCCCGATGGTCGAACTCCTAGGCCGGTAAAGCCGGCTGCACCGACTGGGCCGGAAGTAAAGGTCGGTGATGCCGAGAAGGAGCGGTTACGCACTTTCCCCAGCCTGATGACCCTGCCCAGTGAATTTGAACTCCTGGAATGGCACGCGACAGGCCAGATAGCGCTGATCAATGTCCAGACCGGCGCGGTGACAAAAATCGGGCAGCCCACCATGGTGCGTTCGATTGACGTATCGCCGGATGGCAAGTACCTGCGGGTTACCCGGATGACCAAGCCCTTCTCTTACATCGTGCCGGTGAGCAACTTCGGTTCCATTGAAGAGGTGTGGGACACGACAGGAAAAGCTCTTGCCGAAATCACCAAGCGGCCGCTCAATCTCGGTGCTGCGCCTGATGATACTACTCCCGCTCCACCGCAGGCACCGGGCGGCGGCCGCGGCGCTGGCGCGGAGCAACAAGGAAAACGCGAACTCGCCTGGAGGTCCGACGGCCAGGGATTTACCTACCTAGAGCAGGAACCGGCGCCGCCGGGATCTACTCAAGCCGGTACCCGTGGAGCTGCTGGGGGCGGCGCGCGCGGCGCTGGTGGAACAGGCGTCGGCCAGAGAGGCGGCGCCGCACAGGGTGCCACAGCTCAGGGCCCGCCACGCAAGGATCGCGTGATGCAGTGGCTGCCTCCTTTCGATGATAAGAGCACCAAGATGGTCTTTGAAAACAATACGCGCATGTCAAGCCATCGCTTCTCGCCTGACATGCAGATTCTCTTTTTCAGGGAGACCAGCGGGCAGAACAACACGGACTATGCGGTTTACCTCAGCGATCCTGCACAGCGCTATATTCTGACGCATTTCCGCACGGATGATCCCAATCCGGGCAATATCGTCGGCGTTCGTGGCGGTGGCGGTGGCGGCGCGCGTGGCGGCGGTGGCGGCGGTGGCGCGCGTGGCGGCGGCGGTGGCGTCGGTCCCGTGCTGCTCTCGGCCGATCACAACAACGTCTTCTATCAGGGCACTGTCAACGACAAGGACCCCGAGAAGGTAGGCCCGAAGACTTTCATTGACAAGGTCGCAATCAAGACAGGCGACAAAACACGTCTTTATGAGAGCGACAATAACGAAGTGTTTGAAACCGTCGCATCCATCGTCGATATTGATGCGAACCGCCTCGTAGTGGAACGGCAGAGTCCTACTCAGGTCCCTCAGAATTTCCTCGTAGACGGAGCCAACCGAAAACAGCTCACCGAAAACAAGGATCTGTTCCCCGATCTGACCAACGCCGTCAAACGGCGCATCCAGATAGAACGAGCGGACGGCATCCGCTTCAAGATACGTGTCATGCTGCCGCAAAGCTGGAAAGAAGGCACGCGTCTGCCCGCGATTTTCTGGCTGTATCCGAGCGAATTCGACACTCAAGATGCCATTGACCGGCCGGATCGCACATTTAACAAGAACGCGTTCCAAGTATTCAACAATCGGTCGATGGAGTTTTTCGTGAGGCTGGGCTATGCGGTAGTTCTCGACACACCCGGCAATATCCCCATCGTCGGCCCAGCGGGTCAGCAAAACAATAATTACGTGAACGACCTGCGCAACGACTTGGCGGCGATGATCGACGAGTTGGATCGCCAGGGAATCGCCGATCGCACCCGCCTCGCCATCGGCGGACACAGCTACGGCGCGTTCACGACGGTAAACGCGATGGTGAATACGCCGTTCTTCAAGGCCGGCATCGCGGGCGATGGAGCGTACAATCGCACGCTGACGCCGATGGGATTCCAGAACGAGCGTCGTGATTTGTGGGAGGCACCCAACGTCTACCTTGCGATGTCGCCCTTTCTCTACGCTAACAACCTAACTGGCGCATTGCTGATGTACCATGGCCTGCACGATCAGAATGTCGGCACGGACCCGGAAAACTCAGTCCGTCTGTTCCACGCGCTCAACGGACTCGGCAAAACCGTGGCCATGTATCGTTATCCTCTCGAAGATCACGGCCCGGCATGCAAAGAAACGTTGCTCGACCTGTGGGCTCGTTGGGCCGCGTGGCTTGACAAATACGTCAAGAACCCGGCGCCAAAGGTCCAGAAAACTCAACCGGCGGACGCGTCCAAATAGAATCGCAATATCAACACACGTGGATCGGCCAACGGCGCCGGCAAATAGTCCCGGCGCCGTTTCTGCCTTGGCCTCTTCGAGATTCTTAGAGTCTTTGAGTCTTCGAGGTTTGTCTTGCCTTTCGATCATACGATCCGAATCTCAAAAACATGCTAAACTGCTACCGTGACTCCAACGTGTCGTTCCTTGTCTCTTACGATTTTTGGCTTAATTTCCTTTTTGTAAACCCGCAGATCTCTGGTAGGCTTCAGTCGCTCGGAGAGGTACCGAAGTGGTTGTAACGGGCTCGACTCGAAATCGAGTTAGGGGCCAAAAGCCTCTACGCGGGTTCGAATCCCGCCCTCTCCGCCATCCAAAACGCTATCTAATTGATTCCAAAAGCGATATTTTATGGCCTTGAAATTACCAGCCATTTCATCCGACATTTTTAGCTGGTCTTTATTGGACAAACAAAAAGGGCGCCCGAAAGCGCCCTATCGCCCTCGAGGGGCCCCCTTTCGAGAGCCCCGGTTGATGGTTCACTTCAACAGAAGTTTCAGCCTGTGCCCAAGGTCGAAGAGCACCAACTCGCCGGCTGGCATCGGATCCACGAGGATCTGCGCGACTTCTCCCTGCGGAATGAAAACGGGTAACTGCACCTTCGCGTCCGATGCCACGAGCCCCAGATCCGCCAGCTGCATCAGCACGAACTGGCGCGGATCCGTTAGGCGGTAATCCTTTGGGCCAGAGTTCCGGACGAAAAACCCGGTTTCCGACCTGCCTGTACAGATCAGCGTGGTGGTGTTCCATCCCGGCGTCGACGGCCTCATTGAGTCAGCCAAAACAGACTCGCCTACGCTGCCGACGAGCAGACCCAGCGCCAAGCCCAACGCGAAAACGAGTCCTCTTGACGGCCGGTGATGATCGTGGTGGTGGGGGAGTTGGTTCTCCGTCATAGGAGCCCCGGGCCGCCAAGGACACCGGCGAACTTCCGGACAAACTCCTGCTGCTCCGGTGTGAAGTGCTTGCCAAACGTCATGCGCTGTACGGCCGTCTGAGCCGTCATGAACGGCCAGGACGGATAAGGTTTGATGATGTCCCCGGGCCCGTAGGGTTCACCCGAGTTGCGATTGAGCAAAACGGGCTGTCCATATGAACTTGCGGCGTGCTCGGTCGTCAATTCGAATGAGGGTGTCAGGGTGATTTTCACGCTTCACCCCCTTTGTTCTCCTGCTGCAAGCCCCGGATGATGCGCATTGACTCAGCGAATTCGGTTGATGCGCGCACGTCGATCATCTCCAGCTGGTCCAGCGCGCGAAGTGCAATGCCCTGGACAACGCAGAGGTTGGTTTTTAAGCTCTGAATTTCCAATCTTGTGATGCTTGCGACAGGTGCTTGTGGTAGTTTGGACTTAGCTTTGCTCATGGGTTCCTCATGGGTAAGGTTACGGCTCGGTTGCTGTTTGCGCAGCGGCCGGGCCGGCTATTTGCGTTTCTTCTCTTCCTTGGTCAAAAACTCCTCCACAAGTTTCAGCACCACGTCGGTCATGTCCTTGTCCACGTCGACGCAGTAGCGCTTTAGTTTCTTGTGGAGGTTTTCGGGTATGTTCATGCTCAGTCGTTTCATGCAATGATGTTATGTACATGAATACACGATGTCAATATAAATCGGAGGGTCGAAGTCAACGGCGTGGGAAGCGAGAGCTTTGTGGTTTTGGTTCTGTAAAACCGTTTCCACAAAACTCTCTGTTTGAGCCTGGACTACATCTCTTGTGAACACCCAACCGACTCCGCAATCTCTTCCTGGCCGTCTTTGCCGGTCACGCGGGCAGGCAGGTTTTACTGCTAATATCCTGATCTCTTGCCTTCCGCTTCGATCGCCCCATGCGGCTCCCGCGTTGGCAAAGATGCTTGACGTGC
>JBEKIX010000031.1:0-27785 GCA_050011535.1 Acidobacteriota bacterium | reverse complement strand
GAATGCGTGAAGGGCCTTAACTGCGGTCGTGCTCTTGACTAGGATACCGCCCGTGGCCGTGACCAGTCACAGGTTATTCAATCCGACGCCGTCGGAGGCTGAGCTTGCCCGGGGCTATTTTTTCCGCGCCTCCGGCGCTATCTTTCCCTCGCGAGATGCCAAACTCCGATTCAGCACCTGCCCTGCTAGGGTGATGCCCAGCTGCAACTCGGCGCCTGCCCTGGAGGAAGAGGCCCAGTAGCGACTCGGCGCCTGCCCTGGAAGGGCAGTGGACAGTAGCCGGGCGCAAGCGCAGCGCAGCTCCCGGTCAATCAATGACACGCGAACAGCCCCGGCGGGGCGACAGAAAACAATTCCCATTTCTTCCCAACGCACGGCTTAAACAAGCGCCATTCAACTCCTTGATAATGTAGCGGCATGTCCGCCAGGGTCGAAATGCTTCCTCTTGTGCTAAGTCTGCACCGGGGGCACGCGCAGATTCCGCAGCTCGCGCTCGATCGGCCATTCGATGAACGCAAGCACGAACGTCATGATTACGTTGATTAGAGGAAAGAACATGAGGCAGCCCATGGCCGGATGGAACCCCGCCTTTTTGTAGATAAAAAACCACGGGAGCATCATCACGATTGAAAACACGACGACGAGACCGATCAGGATGATCATCATTTCCGGAACGCCAATCACTCTCATACGCTTCTCCTTTGGAGGACCCCGCACTTCCGACAGTGGACGCTTCGGCCGTGGCGCCTGCGCGTCCCGGCAGCATACGCCTTCACAAGGGTCGAGCCCGCCGACATGCAGATTCAGACGGCCATGAACCTTCTCACGTTAAAACGTGGAGAGCAGCTTGGCCTTTTGCTCCTCCAGATCTTTCTCCCCGAAGCAATACTGCATATTCAAGAAGCTCTGCCGGAACTTTGCGACTTCGGGGCCCACGTTTCGTCCCCGCACCGCATCCGCAAACAGCACGGCGAACGTGCGGAAATCGTGTTCTTTCATTCCAAAACGGGTCATCTCGGGTACACCCAGCCTCAATGCCGAACTGGCTGTGAAACTCTCGTCCGTGGGAATGGCTTGATAGTTCACAATAATGTTGTTCCGCTCAAGCTCTCTGGCGATTTCGCATCCATGTGCATAGCCGACCTTCACGATCACCTGGTGTGTTTCGGTGAAACTTACGCCAGGATCTCCCTGCACGTCGAGACCTTGATCCCTCAGCGCGCCGGCGAATGCCTTCGCGTTGGCGATGACCTGCGGCTGGTAAGCCGCCTTGAACGCATTCATTTCGATCGCGGCCATCAGTAGCCCAAGCAGGGTGCCCAGATGGTGGTTGCTGGTCATTCCGGGGAAGGCACGCCGGCGCACGGCATGCCAAAGTTCATACTCGGGAACGGATTCGGGGAAGTTCATTCCGATCACGCCGCGTTGCGTTCCGAAGAACGTTTTGTGCGTGGATCCGGTCACGATATTGGCGCCGTCCTTGAAGGGCTCCTGGAAGTGTGGCCCGATCAATCCGAGCACGTGGGCCATGTCGTACATCAGGATCGGGCGCTCCTTCCAATGTTCGACGATTTGCCTGATTTCGGCGATCGGCTCCGGGTGCAGGACCATGCTCTTGCCGAAGATGATGAGTTCCGGGTGAACCGTCTCCAGAATCTTCGCGGTTTCCGCCACATCGATCCGATAAGGGTTGTCCTGGCAGACAGGGAAGTTCACGACGGCGAAGCGCTCGGTGACTGGATCCTTGGCGATATAGTCGCGCAAGGCGCCCATGGGCTGGGCGCTCAGGTGGCCGCCATACGTGATGTGGTTGTTCATGGCGAGTTGGATGCGCCCCGGTTCCCGGCGGCGATCCACGCGGTTCCTATAGTCCACCAGGGCGCTGAACACCGTCATGTTGGCCATCTGGCCGCTGACTGCGCGCGCCTCCACCTCCGGGCAGCCCAGGAACTGGCCCATCTCGGCCATCAGTCGATCTTCCACCCACGCGATGAAGTCGGTGCCCTGGTAGTAGAAAACTTCCTGATCCAGGAACGCCGGAAGCTCCCTGTGCTCGGCATAGCGCCCTATCGGGTCGGAGACCTGCAGCAGGCGCACGAGCGGAGAAGGAGTCATCTCGGAAGGGATCAGATTGATGCAGTTGTGCTGGCGCCACTCGTGGTTTGCGAGCGCCTTTTCCAGGAGCAGCCTGGCCTTTTGATATCCCGCGCCGACTGCCGGCTCGCGCTCCGGCTTGTGCCAGAGTGCCGGAATCGGCCGGAAATAAGGAGGAGCTTCCGATCTGCCATGCCAATGAACGATTCGTGCTTTCAGCCGCCGGTCGCGAACCTGCACTTCAACTTCCTGATCAGGCATCAGGGCAGCCTCTACCAGCGCCAATGCCACCGCCCGTTTATCGTGATTTTCGGTGATCTTCATCGTCGAGCTTTCGCCTTCGAATCGCCAGTAAGCCGCAACGGTGCCGCTGGTGACGAAGCCCACCCTTTGGCTTCCGAGGAAGATCTGGTCGCCCTGGCGCGCGACGCCTTTGTCGATGACCGCCAGGGGCCGGATCCGACGCGGCAGCGCGTCGGAATGATCAAAGCGACCTTCCAATTGGTTCTGGACTTCCAGGAACTGGCGTTCCAGGGCTTTGCGCCCGACGTAGTCGCCTTTTCGATCGGAGAAACTCACGGCAATGCTGGTCAGCGGAAATGCAAACGCCGGGATTTCCTTGCCCTCGGAATCGATGCCGAACTCATGGCCGTAAAGCGGCAGTCCGCCCTCGAGGCGAAGCGTGTCCCTGGCGCCGAGCCCGACAGGCAGCACGCCCCGGTCCTTCCCGGTTTCGTAGAGCTTTGACCAGATTTTTTCACTGTGATCCGCGGGAACAAAAAGTTCATAACAGATCGGCTCGGCTGTGTATCCGGTGCGTCCGATGAGCATTTCGGTGCCCGCGATAGTTATTTTCGAGAGAGAGTTGCGGAACGGCTTCGGGAGCGTACCGTCTTCGAGGAGTTCCTCCAAAATCCGGCCTGCGAGTGGGCCCTGGAATGCGATCATCGCCAGTTTTTCGCTATGGTTCTCCATCACGAGGCTGGGGAAGCTCCCGGCATGCTTCTGAAAATGCCGCCAGTCTTTCTCTGCGTTGGATGCGTTCACCACGAGCAGATAGTCGTTCTCACCAAAGCGATACAGGTAGGCGTCGTCGACCAGGCCTCCCTTTTCATTCGGCACCAGCGTGTACTGCGCCTGCCAGGGATCGAGGGCTTCTGCGTTGTTCGACAGCACGTGCTGCAGAAACGCGATCTTGTTTGCGCCCTTGAACCGGAACCTGCCCATGTGGCTGACGTCGAACAGCCCGCCGAACTTGCGCGTTGCCAGATGTTCCTGGAGAATGCCGGTCTCATACTGCACCGGCATGTCCCAACCGCCGAAATCAACCATTTTTGCGCCATGCGAACGGTGCCACGGATGCAACGGCGTTTTCTTGAGATCGCTTGCTGCCACGGTAATATCTCCTCTATTCAGGAGTCGTTGTTAGGATAGCCAAGACGCAAACCTTGCCGAACAGCTGGTACTCCGGCCAATATAAAGACATAGATGATTGATCCGATGGCGGGTCCGGTGCAACGGAAAAAGCGCTCCGAACTCTTCTAAGATCTTCCTCTTTTTGGAGGCATCTGCTAGAGTCGCACCCACATTTCTCTGAGGACGCGGGGCATGCAACTACACCTGATCGATTGGATCATCGTGGCCTTTTGCCTAAGTATTTGTTTTATCCCGGCGCTCTTTTTTGGCAGAAGGGCGGGCAAGAGCACATCCGAGTTTTTCGTTTCGGGCCGCTCCGTACCCTGGTGGCTGGCAGGGCTTTCGATGGTGGCCACCACCTTCAGCAGCGACACGCCGAACCTCGTGACCGACATCGTGCGCCGCAACGGAGTCGCCGGAAACTGGGTCTGGTGGGCTTTTGTGCTGACCGGTGTCTCAACGGTCTTTTTTTATGCTCAGTTGTGGCGGCGCTCCGGTGTCATGACCGATCTCGAGTTTTACGAGATCCGCTATTCAGGGAAGGCCGCGAGCTTTGTGCGCGGGTTCCGCTCGGTATATCTCGGCCTGTTCTTCAACTGCATGATTATGGCGACCGTAAATCTCGCGGCCTGCAAGATCGCGGGCGTCTTGTTCGGCCTGGATCGCTGGCAAACGCTCCTCTGCGTGGGCATTCTGAATGTCGTGTTTGCCACGTACTCCGGGTTATGGGGCGTGCTGGTCATCGACATGGTCCAGTTCTTCATCAAGATGACTGCCGTGATTGCCGCGGCCTATTTTGCCGTTCATCTGCCGCAGGTCGGCGGACTCAGCGGCATGGTGACCAAGCTTTCAGCGCTGAAAGGACCCGGCGGGATACACTACCTGAATATCCTGCCGGACTTCTCCAGCAATTGGGATATCGCGCTTGCGGTGTTCATCATGCCGATTGCCGTTCAATGGTGGGCCGTGTGGTATCCCGGAGCGGAACCAGGGGGCGGGAGCTACATCGCGCAACGGATGCTGGCCTCTAAATCAGAGAAGGATTCGCTGGGTGCCGTGCTGTTTTTCAACATAGCGCACTATGTGCTGCGCCCCTGGCCATGGATCCTGGTAGCACTCTGCTCTTTGATCATCTACCCGCAATTGTCCGACATTCATCGGGCATTCCCGAATCTCAACCCTAACTTGATAGGAAATGACACTGCATATCCGGCGATGCTGAGATTCCTGCCGGTCGGGTTCATCGGCCTGATGGTGGGAGGCCTGATCGCCGCGAACTCATCTACGATCTTAACCCATCTTAATTGGGGTGCTTCGTACCTGGTCCACGACTTCTATCAGCGTTTCGTGCGCAAGGACCAGACCGAAAAGCACTATGTGCTCGTGGGACGCTTGGTGACCATTCTCCTGTTCTTCTGCGCATCCGGCACGGTCTATCTTCTCGACACAGCCAAAGACGCCTTCGACCTCATCCTCCAGGTCGGAGCCGGCACCGGCCTGCTTTACCTGGTGCGCTGGTTCTGGTGGCGGGTAAACGCGTGGTGCGAAATAGTGGCGATGGCGAGCTCGTTTGCCGTCTCGATTGTCCTCCTGTTGTTGCATAAGAATGGAGTGTCGATCAGTACTCATGCGGGCCTGCTGATCACGGTCGCATTCACCACGGTACTCTGGGTGTCGACTGCATTCCTCGGCCCGGCTACCGACCGAGAAACGCTGATTGCGTTCTACAGAAAGGTAAAGCCATTCGGTCCCGGGTGGACGGTGATTCGCGAAGAGGCCGGCGTATCCGTGGAAGAAGCGAGGGCGACCGGCCAGAACATCCCTCTCGGCCTGCTTGGCTGGGTGTCAGGCTGCGTGACCATTTGGTCTGCGCTCTTCACCGTGGGCAACTTTCTGTATGGCCGGATGAATTACGCGCTGGTTCTGTTTGGTGTATTCGTTGTC
The DNA here is from genome assembly GCA_050011535.1 of Acidobacteriota bacterium. GTDB lineage: Bacteria > Acidobacteriota > UBA6911 > UBA6911 > UBA6911 > JAFNAG01. The sequence continues at coordinate 22,331 of JBEKIX010000031.1, read as the reverse complement.
AGCGGCCTGGTCCTGTTGCATGTCATGAACAGATACTGGTCGTCGGGCGGCGGCCGGCGCGCTTAGGCCCGCAAAGGTCCGCAACGTCAGACGCAGGGGCCCGGCAGCGCTTGTGCCTGCGTTTGATTCACGCATGTATCCGGACTATCCTTGTGTGTCCGACACAGATAGCAGCGGGAGAGCGAACATGCCGTCGTTGCCGGCCCGGAACACGCGTGTCCAGATTATTTTGATTGTAGCAGGAATCGTCGGGACGAGCCTTGCTCACTATGTTACGCCTTCCTCATTGATCCTCTGGCACAACATTTTCCAGCGCCTTTACTATCTGCCGATTGTGTATGCAGCGGTTTCCTTTGGGTTGGTGGCGGGACTGCTGGCCGCTCTGCTGTCCGCTATTTGCTATATTCCTCATATCGTGATGGCCTGGCATGATTATCCGGGCTACGTCATCAATCAGTATGCGGAGATAGTCCTGTTTTTCCTGGTCGGCGCGACTACCGGATTGCTTGCGGACGAGCAGCGCAAGAAGCGGGCTGAGTTGGAAGAGACCGCCCGGCAACTCGAGAAAGCCAATCAGGAGTTGCGCGATAGTTCTGAGCACTTAAAGCGCGCGGATCGGCTGGCCGCCATCGGCAACCTGTCGGCTGGCCTAGCGCATGAAATCCGCAATCCGCTGGCCAGCATTGAAGGAGCTGCCGGAATTCTGGAGAGCGGCCAAGTCGGCGAAGAACAAGAGCGTGAATTCCTGGGAATCATTAAGAAGGAATGCCGCCGGATGAATCGCCTGCTCGGCGACCTGCTCGATTTCGCCCGGCCACGCCGGCCACAGAGGCAGAGGATAAGTGTGGAAATCCTGCTGGACTCCGTGATGAGCCTGGTGGCCCATGCGGCCGAGAGCAAGACGATACACCTGATAAAAGAGGTGTCGCCGCCGGGCGGGACGCTGGACTGCGATGGGGAGCAAATCAAACAGGTGATTTTAAACTTGCTGCTCAACGCGATCCAGGCGATGCCGAATGGCGGGGATGTCCGTCTGGTGGCACGCCCTGAAAAGTCCGATCTGCGGATCGAAGTGATCGACCGTGGAAACGGGGTCGCGCCGGAAAACGTCGACAAAATGTTCAATCCCTTTTTCACAACCAAGGAAAATGGCACGGGCCTGGGCCTGGCCGTAGCTCACCAGATTGTCAGCCAGCACGGCGGGACTTTGCAGGCGCGTAACAATCCGGATGGCGGCATGACTTTTTCCATCCTTATCCCTGGGGCGCGGGACAACGCATGAAGAACAAGGGACGCATCGTCGTGGTTGATGATGACGAGAGCCTGCGGCGGGTGGTCCAGTTTCAACTGCAGCAGGCGGGATATGACGTGATCGCGGAACCAGGCGGAGCGCAGGCCCTGCAGGCGCTGCAACAGTCTCCGCGCGACCTTGTGATTACGGATCTCCGCATGCCTGGCCTTTCCGGTCTTGAGTTGCTCAGGAAGATCCGCACGGACTTCCCCGAAGTCAGCGTCATTATCGTCACCGCTTTCGGCACCGTGGAAACGGCGGTCGACGCCATGAAAGCGGGCGCCTACGACTACATCACAAAACCCGTCAATCCCGAGGAATTAAAGCTCATCATCGAACGGGCGCTGAACCACCAGCATTTGCTGGAGGAGGTGCGGACGCTTCGATCAAACCTGGACCAGAAGTATGGATTCGAGAACATCATCGGCCGCTCAGGCGCGCTGCTTTACGTGTTGGACCTTGCTGCGCGCGCGGCGCAAACCAGCACGACTGTATTGATCCACGGCGAAACCGGAACCGGCAAGGAACTGGTGGCCAAGGCGATTCACTTCAACAGCCCGCGCAAAGACAGGCCGTTTGTGACCATCAACTGCTCCGCCATCCCCCAGGATCTGCTCGAATCGGAGTTATTCGGCCACCTGAGAGGAGCCTTCACCGGCGCGGCGGCTCATAGAAAAGGCAAGGTCGAGATGGCGGACGGCGGCACGTTGTTTCTGGACGAAATCGGGGATCTGCCGCCGTCCCTTCAGGTCAAGCTGCTGCGACTCATTCAGCAGGGAGAGATCGAGAAAATCGGCGCTTCGGTCACGCTCCAGGTCGACGTCCGCATTGTGGCGGCGACCCATCGCAATCTGGAGCGAATGGTCGAAGACAGCTCCTTCCGGGAAGACCTGTATTACCGGCTGGCAGTGATTCCGCTGGAGGTTCCTCCGCTCAGAGAACGACCCGAGGACATACCCGAACTCACTCAGCATTTCTTCCTGCAAAGTTGCCGGAAACACGGCCGGACCGGGCTCCTTCTGCCTCAGGCACTCATTCCATACTTCTGTCATTACCGCTGGCCCGGAAACATTCGCGAGCTGGAAAATGTCGTGGAGCGTCTCGTGGTTCTTGAGCAAGGAAACGAAATCACGCTGGAAGATCTGCCCGCCCAGCTGCGGCGGGAACGGTCGCCGGTCGAAATGGATCAGATCGAGTTGTCGCCTCATGGAGTCAGCCTCGAAGCCATTGAAAAGGAGCTCATCCTCTGGGCCTTGAGGAAGTCGAACTGGAACCAGACCCGTGCCGCGGCTCTTCTGGACCTGAGCCGCAAGACCTTTATTTACCGCATGGAAAAACACAGCATCCCCAAGGAAAATCCCGTGGCATCCAGCTGAGCGCTTTCGCGTCCGCCGATCATCCCGAACCTGGATTATTCATGAAACGGTGGTAGGATGGTCAGCGTCGCGCCGCAGATATCTTGGGTCCGTTGATTTTCCACCAGATAAAGTCATAGATTGCCGACTGCAGTTTTTGCTTTAATGAGAAGACGAAGTTTCGCTCTGCAGCAGTTTCGCCCTGTGTCCGGTCCATCGAGGTCAGGCGCAGTTGATATGGACCCGTGGTTCCAATTGACGAAATGTCCTCATAACGCCAGATCCTCGAGTCTTTCTTCGTTCCGGTCTTGTACATGATGTACTGATCGGAGAACTCCAAGGTACCCTGGCTGCCGGCAAATCCACGCTCATGTTTTGCCGGAATACTATATCTGGACGCGATGTCCGCAGGCACAATCGCGGACACCAGCGGCCTGGAGAGTTTTGTTTGCAGCATGGTCCAGAGCGGCGCACCAATCTCTCCCTTAGTGATCTTGAAGTGGAAGGCGCGGTCCTTGCCGAGCTTCCACTTGCTGTCTTCGTAAGTGAGAATCGAAATAACTTTCGGGCCGAGCAGCCCCATTTGCTGGATGTCCTCATATTTCCAAACGCGGGCGTGCTTTGTATCCTGAGTTGCATATTCGACGCCATCGTTCCTAAAAATCAGTTCGCCTGTGCAACTTCCTATGACATGGTCATGTCGCACAGGGAAGCGGATTTCCTGCGCGGGCAGCGGGGAACAAACAGCCAGCAGTCCTACAATCCACCCCAAAAGGGCCAGCTTCTGCATGGTGCACCTCAGTTTACAGACTCACTTCGCTTGCGACAACTGCTTTGCGACGCTCTCCCTTGCTTTCTCAAAGCTGAGGATGCGGCCGCCATGCTGCTGGCGGACGAGTTCAGCATCTTTCCGGGTTGAAAATGCGATCAGACTCGGCATGCACCGGTCGTATTGAACGTCCTGATACGTTCCTTCAGCGCCGCGAAACCCGGAACCGGAACAGCACTCCATAATGTCGGACCCCTCCAGATAGAAGGCTGTGGGGGCGGGGATGCGTTTCCCCGTGGGATAATCGGCGGCATCCAGGGCCTTGCCGCCGTGATTGAGAATGGTGCGCAGTCCGCAACGCGGACAGCAGGTCCGGTACTGTTTTCCATCTGGTGCCACGGCAGTGAACACATTCGCGGGATGGATTTCCCGTCCGCAGGCTTCACAGAGAGCCTTTCCTCCGGCGATTTTGCCGGCCCAGACCAGATAGCCGCCCAAAGCGATCACCAGTATTGCCGCGATTCCTGCGATGGTTCGTGCCTTCGAATGTTTCGAATTCTGATAATGGTATGACATATCAGCTTGGTTCCAGGGTGCGGCTCCCCAACCTGCTCCTTACATGCATTTCTGGGGGCGCAGACATAAATGCAAAAAGGTCCAGCCCCCAATGCCGCACTGCTTAATGGGCGGCGCGTTTCACCTCTGGATGTTTCCAGAGATAATAGATACTCGGATAGACCAGGAGTTCCAAAAGAAAGGATGTGGCCAATCCTCCGACCATGGGCGCGGCAACCCTCTTCATCATGTCCGCCCCCGCTCCGATAGACCACATCATAGGCATCAAGCCCATGAAGGCGGCGGTCACCGTCATTGCCTTCGGGCGGACCCGTTTCACGGCTCCATGAATTATGGCGTCGATCAACTCACCCCCGTTGCGCAAGCGTCCCGAATGTCTGGCCTGCTCGTAGGATAAATCCAGGAACAGCAGCATGAATACCCCCGTTTCCGCGTCCAGTCCCATGAGGGCGATCATTCCCACCCAGGCGGCAATGGACATATTGTACCCCAGGAAAAACATGAGCCAGACTGCGCCTATCAATGAGAACGGAACCGCAAGCATCACGATGGATGCTTTCACGGCCGATTTGGTGTTCATGTAAAGCAGGGCGAAAATCAGCACCAGAGTGATCGGGATGACGATCTTCAGTCTTTCGCGCACCCGGAGCATGTTTTCGTACTGCCCGCTCCAGGAGAGGGAGTAACCGGCGGGCAGCTGCAGCTCTCGTCTGACCAGGTCCTTAGCCCGCTCCACGTAACCGCCGATATCACTGGCGGCCAGATCGACGAACACATAGCCAACGAGCATACCGTTCTCATCGCGCAACATCGAGGGGCCGGTGGCTCTTCTGATCTCTGCAATCTGCGAAATAGGAATTTGCGCCCCAGAAGGCGCGGACACGAGAACTTCACGCAGCCTTTCGATGTTGTCGCGCAATTCTCGTGGATAACGGATATTCACCGAGTAACGGGCGCGGCCTTCGATAGTCGTCGTGACGTTTTCACCGCCAATTGCGGAAGCCACCACTTCCTGGGCGTCAGCGACCGACAATCCATAGCGGGCGAGCTGATCCCGCCGGAGATCGAAGTCGACGAAGTAGCCGCCGGCCACGCGTTCTGCGAACACGGACCGCGTGCCGGGCACGTCCTTCAACAGTTCTTCGAGGCGGCTGCCGATTTTTTCGATTTCCTGCAGGTCGGGGCCGAAAACCTTGATTCCCACAGGAGTGCGCACACCCGTGGTCAGCATATCGATACGGGCTCGGATGGGCATGGTCCATGCGTTGGTCACGCCCGGTATGCGCAACTTCTGATCCATCTCATTGATCAGGTCATCCCAGGAGATGCGCTCCGGGACGATGCGGCGCAACACCAGGTTCTTCAGCCAATCGGGCGCCCTGTCGGAGTACCACTGCCTTTTGAAGCGCCATTCAGAGGCGGGCTTAAGCATTATCGTGGTTTCGAACATGGAGAGGGGAGCGGGATCGGTCGCGGTTTCCGCGCGGCCGGCCTTGCCGAAGACCCTCTCAACCTCCGGAAATGTGCGAATTATTTCATCCTGCACCTGGAGGATTGCCTGAGCCTGAGCTATGGAGATGCCTGGCAAGGTAGTGGGCATGTAGAGGATCGTGCCCTCATTCAATGGCGGCATGAATTCGCTGCCCAGTCGAAGGTACACGGGTAGGGTGCTCGCAACCATGAAGACCGCAACCATGATGGTGGTTTTGGGGTATTCCAGGACCAGCCGCGCCGGAGGCTCATAAATCTTGAAGAACAGCCGGCTGATGGGATGCCTCTCCTCCTTATAGTATTTTCCCACCGCGGCCTGACTGGTCAGCCAGGCAAGCCAGCGCGGACGGAACTTGAAGAACTCCATCCGCGCAAAAAGCATGCGCATCGCCGGGTCGAGCGTCACCGCCAGGATTGCGGCAATTGCCATGACGAAATTCTTGGTGAAGGCGAGCGGCCGGAAGAGGCGGCCCTCCTGATCCACCAGCGTAAATACCGGCAAGAACGCCACCGCGATCACGAGCAGCGAGAAAAAAACGGAAGGACCGACCTCCTTGAGAGCCTGGAGCCGGACCGCATGAAAGTCGCCCTGACGGCCCCCCTCGATCCAGAGTTCCAGTTTCTTGTAGGCGTTTTCCACCTCCACGATGGCTCCGTCCACCAGCACGCCGATGGAAATGGCGATGCCGGCAAGGGACATGATATTGGAGTTCAATCCGATGAGCCGCATCGGGATGAAGGCCAGCAGCACAGACACCGGGATGGTCACGATCGGAATGATCGCCGAGGGGATGTGCCAGAGGAAGATCAGGATCACTAAGCTGACGATCATGATCTCCAGGACCAGTTCTTCCTTGAGATTCTTTATGGAACGTTCGATCAGATCGGATCGATCGTAGGTGGTGACTGCTTTGACTCCTTTGGGAAACGAAGGCTCCAGTTCACCCAGTTTTTCTTTGACGCTGTGGATGACCCGGTCTGCGTTCTCACCCTGGCGCATCACGACGATGCCGGCCACCGCGTCACCCATTCCATCCAAGTCGGCAACCCCGCGCCGGATTTCCGGACCGCGTTCTACGCGGGCAACGTCCTGCAAGAGGACAGGGGTGCCACGGCCATTCGTCTTGAGGACAATCTGTTCGATGTCCTCCGGGCGCTTGATGTAGCCGTGGCCACGCACCATGTACTCGGTGCCCGAAAACTCGATCAAGCGCGCACCGATTTCGACATTGGCGTTGCGCACAGCCTCGGCTACCGCGGCGATCGGGATGTTGTAGGCGGCCAGCTGGTCCCGGTCGACAACGACCTGGTACTGACTCTGAAATCCTCCGACGGTGGCGATCTCAGCGACACCGGGCACCGACTGCAACGCATAGCGCAGGTTCCAATCCTGGAAGGAACGCAGATCGGCCAGAGTGTGCGTATGGCTCGTGTCCACCAGCGCATACTGGAACACCCATCCCACGCCGGTGGCGTCCGGCCCTATCTCGGTCTTGACACCCGCGGGAAGGGAGGGAGTTACCTTGCTCAGGTATTCGAGGACACGGCTCCTGGCCCAGTAAATGTCGGTTCCGTCCTCGAAGATGATGTAAACATAAGAAAACCCAAAATCCGAATAGCCGCGTATCGCCTTGACCTTGGGGGCCCCCAGCAAGGCTGTCGTGACAGGGTAGGTGACCTGATCTTCTATGATGTCGGGGGAGCGGTCCCATTTTGAATACACGATGACCTGCGTGTCCGAAAGATCCGGTATTGCGTCCACGGGTTGGTGATAAAGCGAGTACACGCCGAAAGCGACCACGGCCGCGGTGATCAGCAGGACAACGAACTTTTCGCGCGCCGAAAACTCGATAAGTTTCTCAATCATTATTTCTTCGCTTCTGCGCTGCCGGAGATGGCTGCTTTGAGCTTGGACTCGGAATCGAGCAGGAAGTTTGCGCCCGTCACGACGCTTTCTCCGTCCGCGATGCCGCTCTTGATTTCATAGAAGCCGCGCACCTTGATTCCAGTCTTGACCTCACGCGGTTCGAACAGGCCGTCTCCCTTGGCTACAAATACGATCTCCCGTTCTCCTGTAGCCATGACGGCGCTGTCAGGAACGACGACGCCGCGACCCAGCCGGCCATGGAGAACCGCCTCCACGTACATGTCCGGCTTCAGGTAACCCGACGGATTTTCCAATGCGATGCGGGCTTTCACCGTGCGGCTTTTCTCATCCAGCGCCGGATTGATGTTGCTGATACGGCCTTGCCAGACGCTGCCCGGGTGATAGGACAGTGTGATATTCGCGACATCGCCGACCTTGACGAACGGCAGATTGGCCTCATAAAGATCGGCCATGATCCATACGGTCGACAGATCCACGATGTCGTAAAGCGTATCCGCAGGCGTCACGCGGTTGCCCTGGACGGCTGACTTGGCGCTGATATTGCCGCTCACCGGCGAATACATGGTCAAGGCTCGGATGGGCTCGCGGGTTTTCTCGATTAACGCGAGTTGGTCCGCGCTGATATCCCAGAGCGCCAGCCGCCGGCGAGCAGCGCCCACGAGGTCAATCCCCGGCAGTTGTGCCTGCATGCCGGAGACTCCCAGCTGATCGCGCGCTTTGAGTGCCATCAGGTACTCCCGCTGCGTCGCCTCCAGTTCCGGTGAATAGATGGAAAATAGGGGTTGATGCTCATCCACATGTTCGCCGATGTAATTCACATAGAGGTTCTCGATGTACCCTTCAAACTTTGTGTGAATGTGGTGTGTCCGGGTTTCATCTGCAGTTACCATCCCCACGGTATGGATGCTCTCCTCCAGATCCATGACTTTCGCCTTGGAAAGAGTTACGCCCATCAGTTGCAGCCTGTCCGCCGCGATCCGGACGGGCGCGTAACCGCGAACGGTCGAGCCTGTCTCTCCGGGCTTTTCTTCCGCGTAGACCGGCTCCAGGTCCATACCGTCGGGCGCTTTGCCCGGCTTGTCGTAGCGGCTGCCTGGATTCATGGCATCCGTGTAATAGAGGATGGTCCGCTTTTGCGTGGCAGCATTGGCGGCAATCGCGGATGGCGCGGGTGTTCCCCCAGGTGTTGCTGACGGAGCGACGCCGGCCTCGATGGGGACCAGTCTCATGCCGCAAATGGGGCAATCTCCCGGTTTGTCGGAAATGTAATTCGGATGCATGGGACAATGATACTTTTGCCCCGCTTTCTGGGGCGCCTGCGGCTGCTGCGCGGCATCTTGCCGGGAGACGATCCAATATCCGACACTCACAAGTACGGTCGCCAAAAATAGTCCGAGGAAAAAATTCTTCATCGTCGCACCTCGCCGGATGATCCCGACGTGGAACCGGAGCCGCTTGCCGCACCCCCCATCAACTCCTCGAGCCTCGACACTGCTTTGAGGTATTCCGCCCGCTGCTCGTAATAGGCGAGTTGGTAATCCAGGATCGTGTTGAAGTTGGTGAGCACACTCAGAAAATCCAGCTTGCCTGTCTGGTAACTGGCCAGCGACGACTCCAGCGCGAGTTGAGTAGAGGGCACGATCTGCTCGGAATAAAGGTCCATGAGCTTCCGGGCTGCCTGGGCTGCGAGATAGCGCGCGCGCAGGCTTGCATTGAGCGTTTGTTCCTGGGACCGATACTCTCGTTGGGCTCCGGCCAGCGTCGCCACGGCCTCTTCCAATCCGGAGCGTTGCTTTTTCCAGAAGTAGAGCGGGATATTCACTTGGACTTTGAACTCCCACATCGGCTTCAAGACGCCCTGGTTGTAGTAGCCGCCCATGACGTCAAAATCCGGGTAATAAGCCTTCTGGGCGGACTGTACGTTGAGCTGTTGATTGTCAATCAGCGCGCGTTGTGCCCCGAGCATAGGAGATGATTCCAGCGCACGGGATTGCACGGAATCAAACGGTTCCAGCGCCGGCAGGTCGGAAATGGGCTCAGGCCGGCTCAAGTCCGCGTCCGGCGGACGGTTCACGAGTGCGAGGATTTGAGCATTGAGAGTCAGCTTCTTCTGCTCCAAGGCGACAGTCCGGTTCTCAAGGATCAAGATTTCGGTGCTCGCGCGGATGATATCCTGCTGAATTCCCTCGCCGGTGGAATATCGAATTTCCGCTGCCTGCGCCAACTGTCGGAGCAATGCCTGTTTTTCGCGGATGAAATCCAGAGACTCATAAGTGAAGCAAAGATCGTAAAAGTCTTCTTTGAGCTGTGCGATCAAATCGAGTTCCAGGCCGCGAATCGATTGTGCCTGGCTATCCGCCTGCTTTTGGGCCATGCCGCCCTTGAGAGCCCGCTTTCCGGGAAACGGGATTTCCTGCGCCACTTGAATCCCCACGTTACTGGTCGGCTCCACTCCCAGCCCAGCGCCAGGGTATGGAGGTCCATTGCTGATCCAGCTGGCGCTGATCCGCGGATCGGGTAACGCGCTTTCCTGTGCCGGACGTGTGAGCGCGGCTTCGTAGCGTTTGCGCGCCGCCTGAAGTTCGGGGTTGGACTGAATCAGCTCCTGCAGCAGTTCCTGCAGCCGCAGTGGAGGTTCGATCACAACTTTGGACGCAGGACTCGGAGGCGCTTTTTCCGCCCGCATTCCAGGAGTCCCCGATGAGAATGGAGAGAACATAACCATGATGAGAAACGTCCAGCCTGAAATCTCGCGATAACGGTGTCGAGGCATTCCATAAATTCGACGATCCCATGAAACGATTGGAATCGTCCGTCGGGATTGGGATGGTTCAGTCATGTTCGACGCTATCATGAACAAAGGTAATGCAACTGAATGGCCAATCGCGTTGTGGACTTGGACCTGAACCTGGACCCGGACTTAAGCTTGGACGTTTTTGTACTCAACGCATTGTAGCCTCAAGCTTGCGAACGCTTTCGGACGGGCACGGCAGTCCAAGTCGACCTCCAAGTCCAGGTCGAGGTCCATTGGGGAAGCGATCGTATGTCATTACTTATGCCTGTAAACAGGCGGGACTGCCTGAATTGGGGCATCGGCAGGCCGATCCATCCTATTGCGACAGCTCTCGTTTGCCGAAAACTAATCTATTTGTTGGATTTGCCGATCTTTCAGACTGGCGGCTGTGTTGTCTTTGGCGAAATTGGGGACAGTCACCAATTTCGCCATAGCGCGTTCGAATTGCAGACAAATGCGGTATTATGGACCGGTTGAGATCGCTTCTGATTCTTGCTTAGGCCACGACCATGAATGTCTTGTATATTGCGGGACACCTCAGCGATGCTGACTTCGTTGAGCATGAACTGAGCAAAATCGCTCCCCACATCCATATTGATGTTTCGCCCAGAAATGCAGATGCGCTGACGCGCATCTCCGCAGCGGGCAAGTACGATGCCGTGCTGCTCGACCCATTGCTTCCCGGCGGAGAGAATCTGATCGCTTGCATCCGCGAGCAAAAAATGCCTCTGGCGGTCATAGTAATGACTGGAGCCGCGGATGGAACCCCGCCTCTCGAGATGCTGCGGGCCGGCGCGGATGACTACATAGTCAAACGACCCCATTTCGTCGACGTCTTGCCCTTGATCCTGCAGCGCGTGATCGCGCGCCGGCAGTCGGGAGAGAATAGGGATGCGGCCCCCGATCCTGGCCGCGCAGCAGAGGCAGACCGCGCACGGATCGAAAAAGAACAGGACACGCTGAATGCGCAGTGGCTTGAGGAACGCGCGAAGTACGAAGAAGAGCGCGTGCTTCTTCTGGACGCGACACGAGCCTCGGAGGCAAAATCCGCGGCAGCCGAAGAACGGCATCGGATAGAGAAAGAGGAATGGCAAGCGGTACGCCAGGAAATGGAATGGCAGCGGCTCGCGTTGGAAGAGGCGCTGCGCGCCGCTGAACTCAGCCAGAGCCAGGTGGCGGAACAGAGTCGCAAGGAACGGGCGGAGTGGGAAACAGCGCGCCAGGAGTTGGAAACGCAGCTGCGTGAGGTGGAGGGGCGGCGTGCCTCGCTCGCTGAGGTCCTCCATGAGATCGAAACGCGCATTGCCGCGCTCGAAGAGCAGCACCGCAACGAGCTTGCCGAGTGGAATGCCGCGCGCATCGAGTTGGAGACCAAATGTGTCGAATTGGAGGCCAGCAGTGCCGGGACAGCCAGCCGTTGCGCTTCCCTCGAAGAGATGCTGCAAGCGGCGGAGAGACGCTGCGCGGAATTGGAGGAGAAATGCCGCGGCGAGCGGGGTGAACATGAGAAGACGCTCCAGGAACTTCAACTCCGCTGCGAGGAATTGACGGCTAGAGCTGCTGCCCTCGATCCCGCTCTGGCGGATTCCGAAGCACGAGCTTTGCGCATAGAGGAACAGTACAGGTTAGAGAAAGCAGGGTGGGAAACCGCCCACCAACACATGGAGCAGCATCTCGAGTGGATTGAAGAAGAGTTGCACGCGCTCCAGGAGCGGCACGGCGAAGTTTCGGCGCAACTCCAGGTGGAACGCGCGAACCGGAATGCGGAGCAACAGGAACGGATGAGCCAGCTTGAGGCTGCAGAATCCAGGGTGGCCGCCGCGGCCGAGAAGTGCCAGGCAATGCAAGCGCGCATTGCGGAGCTTGACGAACTGCGGCGCACGGAGAGCGCGGCGTTGGAGTCAGAGCGCAGGGAACTGGCGCAGCGGCAGTGCGAGTTGAGAGAAACGCTCGGCATCCTGGTAAAGGCGCTGGAGGCATCGGATGCCTATCAGGCACAACTCCTCGAAGAGCGCAGGCTGGAGACAGAGAGGCAGAGCGCCACGCGCCGCGCTCTTGAAGAGGTTCTGCGAGTCGCGTCGGGCGAGCGGCAATTGGAGCCCCTCCATGAGCTGGTCGCTGCCGCGATGACCGCGTTCGCGGATCTCACGGCCCCCGTGATTGACTGCGGCGCGTTGCTCATGGAATTCCTGGATCCTGACGATCCGCGGCGGGAACGTGCCCGGCTTCTGATGGAGGCTGCGCGCCGGGCCGGTGATCTGGCAGTCCGGCTGCTGGCACAAGGTGCTTCACGAGAATTCATCGATCTCAACCTGTGCGTCTCCGAAATCCTGGGAAATCTGCGCAGCATGGCCGGAGAGCGCGTCGATTTGCTGACCATTCTCTCCCCGACCCTGCCGCATGTTCAGGCCACGCGGCCGCGTACCGAGCGGCTCCTTGAAGCAGTTCTGCAGTCCGCGCGCGACACCTTACCGTTGGGCGGAACGATCACCCTGGAAACTGCTGTACGTGGTTATGATGAAGTTTCGGAGCCGCGATCCGGCGTTCTGCTTTCCGTGACAGCCAGCGGGAACGGGGCGCATGCAGAAGTGGACACTGTGCCATTGGAGCCGCTGGTTTCCGCCTGCGGAGGCAAACTGAGCATCACCGGTGATTCTGAGACCGGCACGAGCATCGAGATAATTCTCCCTTCAAAAGACCAGGACACGAATTCCTGATTGCGACAACATAGGACTCCGTCGAACGTTCCGAATCTGATAGATTTGTCCGGAGCGCCGTCTCCGGGAGGAAGCTTGCGTCCGCCGCAGGCGGCAACATAATACTCCAGACGAGGAAACATCGATGACCGCTCAGCACAGCCGTTTGACCTCCGATGATCTTCACATGTTCAACGAAGGAACGCACTATCGGCTCTATGAAAAACTGGGTTCCCATTTGATCGGCGCGGACGGCGTCCAGGGCGCTTCGTTCGCCGTGTGGGCGCCGAATGCGCAATCTGTTTCCGTCGTGGGAGAATTCAATGGGTGGGACCGACAGGCAAGTCCCATGATGCCCTGCGGGCAATCAGGGATCTGGGAAGCCTTCATACCCGGCGTGGCCAAGGGGATGCTTTACAAGTACCATATCGAGTCGCGATACAATCGTTATAGCGTGGACAAAACCGATCCTTTTGCCAATGCCACGGAATTGCCGCCCGGCACCGCCGCCGTCGTTTGGGATTTACTTTACGAATGGAACGATTCTGAATGGATGCGGACGCGCGGCGCGGGGCGGTGTGTCGACCGCCCGATCTCGATCTATGAGGTTCACCTGGGTTCCTGGCGACGCCGGGCCGACGATGGCCAGCAGCCCCTTCCATACAGGGAGCTCGCCCTCGAACTCGCCAGGTACGTGAAGGAGATGGGTTTCACTCATATCGAGTTGCTGCCGGTGATGGAGCATCCGTTTTACGGCTCTTGGGGATATCAGACCACGTCCTACTTTGCTCCGACGAAAAGATATGGCGAGCCGCAGGATTTCATGTGGTTCGTTGACTTCATGCACCAGAACGGCATCGGAGTCATCCTGGATTGGGTTCCGTCGCATTTTCCGATGGACGAACACAGTCTCGGATATTTCGACGGGACTCATCTTTTCGAGCACTCCGACGCGCGCCAGGGAGTGCAAAAGGATTGGAACACACTTATATTCAACTACGGTCGCAACGAAGTGCGCAGTTTTCTGATCAGCAGCGCACTCTTCTGGCTCGACAAATACCATGCCGATGGACTGCGCGTGGATGCTGTTGCCTCGATGCTGTACCTCGATTATTCCCGCAAGCCGGGCGAGTGGATACCGAACAAGTACGGCGGCCGCGAAAATCTGGCGGCGATGCACTTTCTGCGCGCGATGAATGAACAGATCTACGGGAATTATCCGGATGTCATGACGATTGCCGAAGAATCGACCGCCTGGCCCATGGTTTCCCGGCCGACCTATGTGGGAGGCCTGGGATTCGGATTCAAATGGGACATGGGTTGGATGCACGATTCCCTGGACTACATTTCACACGACGCGCTTTTCCGCCGCTATCACCACGATCAGCTTACCTTTCGCGGCCTGTACTCCTTCACGGAAAACTTCATCCTGCCTCTGTCCCACGACGAGGTAGTACACGGCAAGAGATCGCTGCTCGGCAGGATGCCCGGCGACGACTGGCGCAAATTCGCGAACCTGCGGCTCCTGCTGGGTTACATGTTTGGCCAGCCGGGGAAGAAGCTTCTGTTTATGGGTGGAGAATTCGCACAGCGCGCGGAATGGGCGCACGACTGCGGCCTGGACTGGTATTTGCTCGAATACATGCCCCATCGGGGCGTGCAGAAATGGCTGACCGACCTCAACCATGTGTATCGAAGCGAACCTGCCCTCTATCAGATGGATACCCGACCTGCGGGGTTCGAATGGATCGATTGCCATGACGCCGAGAGAAGCGTTCTCTCCTTCGCGCGCAAAGCCGCGAACCCCGACCAACGACCCATCATGGTCGTGTGCAATTTCACTCCGGTGCCGCGGCACGGGTATCGCCTCGGCGCTCTCCTGCCAGGATTCTGGAAAGAGGTGTTAAACAGCGATGCCGCGATTTACGGTGGGAGCGGCATCGGCAACCTCGGGGGCGTGTCGACTACAGCCACGAGCGCGCACGGTCGGCCCCAGAGCCTCCTGCTCACCCTGCCACCTCTGAGTGCCGTCTTCCTGCGCCACGAATAGCGCAGAAGCCGATGTCTTCCGACTCGACAAGATTTCTTGGAGCTTCTTCGAGTCTTTGAGTCTTCGAGGTTTGTTTTGTCTCTCGATCATGCGATCCGAATCTCAGAAAAATGCTGATCGGTTACTGATGAGGCATGCGCGGAACGGGCAACTCATGATCAAGATCTCTGCACAAAACACTTTCTTTAAGGGTGCAAACAAGTCTTGCGGTAAGATACGCGCCACGATCGTCATTCATTCGGAGGAAGCGCCATGAGAAGAACATCCTGGAAGAGCAGTCTTTTCGTGCTTGCCGGCTTTGCCGTCGCAGCAATGCTGACCTCATGCGGTCCCAGGGTTGCCCCTGCCGACATGGTTTTGCACAACGGGAAAATAGCAACGGTGGACCCCGCCAAACCAGAAGCACGGGCCATTGCGGTGAGGGATGGTGTGATCAGCGCCGTCGGAACCGAAGAGGAAATTCAGCCATACATTGGACCCTCGACGAAAGTGATCGATCTCGCGGGGATGCTGGCCGTGCCGGGTTTGATCGACAGCCACGGCCATTTCATGAGTCTGGGCGAAACCAAGATGGAGCTGGATCTGACGCACAGCGCGAACTGGGATGAAATCGTGGCCATGGTGGCGGATGCGGCGAAGAAGGCCAAACCGGGCGAGTTTATTCTGGGGCGCGGATGGCATCAGGAGAAGTGGGACAAAAAGCCTTCGCCGAACGTGGAAGGATTCCCGATACATGATCCGCTGAGCAAGATCTCGCCGGATAACCCCGTGCTCCTGACCCACGCCAGCGGGCATGCGACGTATGCCAACGCAAAGGCAATGGCTTTGGCAGGGATCACTCGAACCACTCCAAATCCTGCGGGCGGCGAAATCATGCACGACGCGAAAGGCAATCTCGTCGGCGTATTCCGCGAAAATGCGCAAGGATTGGTTGACAGGACGCTGGCGGAAGCGCGCAGACAGCGCACTCCCGAGGAAGTCGACGCGAACGCGCGCAAGGTGGCGGAACTGGCTACCCAGGATTGCCTGTCGAAAGGGATCACCTCTTTTTATGATGCCAGCGAGTCTTTTAAGAACATTGATCTTTTCAAAAAGCTGGCCGACGAGGGCAAACTGGACTTGCGACTGTGGGTGATGATTTCGGAAGGAAACAAGAGCCTCGAGTCGAACCTCGCAAGATACAGAATCATCGATTACGGAAACAAGCATCTCACCGTCCGTGCGATCAAACGATTCATGGACGGAGCACTCGGCTCACGGACGGCCTGGATGCTCGAGCCGTACACGGACCTGCCCACGAGCACCGGCATCAACGTGGATTCAGTTGAAGCCATCACGGAAACGGCCCGCCTGGCGATCGATAACGGTTTCCAGCTCTGCACGCATGCCATCGGCGACCGCGCCAACCGCGAGGTGCTGAATATCTATGAGGCGGCCTTCAAGGCTCATCCCGACAAGAAAGATCTGCGCTGGCGCATCGAGCACGCGCAGCATCTGAACGCGGCCGATATACCACGCTTCGGCGCCCTGGGAGTGATCGCCGCCATGCAGGCGATCCACTGCACATCCGACGCGCCGTACGTGCTGGCGCGCCTGGGAGCCCAGCGAGCGGAGGAAGGCGCCTACGTTTGGCAAAAACTGATGAAATCGGGCGCGATCGTCAGCAATGGAACCGATACTCCCGTGGAAGACGTGAACCCGATCGCCAATTTTTATGCGGCGGTGTCGCGCAAGCTCAAAGACGGGACGGTGTTCTATCCCGACCAACGCATGAGCCGGGAAGAGGCTCTCAAGTCGTATACCTGGAACGCGGCTTACTCAGGTTTTGAAGAAAACGTGAAAGGATCCCTGACTCCGGGCAAACTTGCTGATATTACCGTGCTCTCCAAAGACATTCTGACCATACCGGAAGATGAGATTCCCTCGACTGTCGTGAAATACACCATTATAGGGGGCAAGGTGATGTACTCGAAGCAGTAGAGGTGCACGTTGCGCAGCTACAGCCCGGGGCTCACGCCCATAAACGCTAACGTATGATCGCTACTGTATGAATCGCAGCCTCATTTCACTCTTGAGTAAGGCTTGCCTCCAAGTAATACTAAATACGACAGTGATAGAGGCACCTGTCGCCCTGGCGCTGAATCCCCCCAGGCGGTGCTAGCAGCTGGGCCGTTTCTCACGCCTCTTTGGTGGCTTGCGTTGAAGAACGGAGTTCCATCATATGGAACAGTTCCGCGTGCATGCTGCAGAAGGCCGGGTTCTGATGCGTCCTGGAGGCTCCGTTGAGCCGGCCTCATTCCATGAAGCCAGAGGGTGGCCTGGATATCCCGGCGCAGGCGCGCGCCTCCGGAGGGCCGCCTCATGACGCAGCCCCGCATAATGCTTGCAGATGACCATCGCCTGATGCTTGAGGGTCTGCAGAGGCTCTTGCACGGCCACGGTGAGGTGGTGGGCACATTCGAAGATGGCCAATCCCTGCTTCAGGCTGCCCAGCTTCTCAAACCCGACCTGGTACTCCTCGACATTTCCATGCCGGTGATGAACGGCCTCGACACGGCGCGCCAGCTCAAGGTTCATCTTCCTGGATGCAAAATCATTTTTCTCACCATGCACGCGGACCCGATGTATGCGGCCGAGGCATTCATTGCAGGCGGCTGCGGCTATGTGCTGAAGCGATCCGCCGCTACGGAGCTGATCCAGGCGATCGAGGTGGTTCTCGGAGGCAAGCCGTATGCTTCACCGGAAGTGGTCAAGGACCTGCTGCTTCCATTCCTGGATGGAACCGTAAGGCTGGACGTCACGGATGGAATCTCGGCTCAGGAACGCGAGGTTCTGTGCATGATGGCCAAGGGGCGGCCTGCCACAGAGATTGCGGAAGGGTTGAACATCTCCGTAAGGGAAGCGGTAGAAGATATTTCGAGAATCATTGAAGTGCTAAACCTGCAGCGCGCCAGCCGCTGATAGTGCCCGCTTAGGGCTCGTGCAAAAATGTGGACTTATTTCTGCGCAAACCCTTAGTCATCCGCACACCAGAGAGAAATCGATTTTTACTATGAATCGGCAAGAAAAACCTCTATCTTGGGGCCGGTTGTTCGATTTCATGGAGGTACGCAGTGGGCGATTCAGTCATAGATTTGCGCAGCGACACACTCAGCCTTCCCACTGACGAGATGCTTCGCAGCATCCAGGATGCCAAGCTCGGCGATGATTCACGCGACGGCGACCCCACGGTGCGCGAATTGGAAGCGCTAACGGCGGAGATGCTCGGGCAAGAGGCGGCGATGCTGACCGTCAGCGGCACGATGTCCAACCTGATCGCGATGCGGACTCACACCGAACCTGGCGGCGCCGCCGTAGTCGAACAAAGCGCCCATCTTTACGGGCTGGAGTTCGGCGGCATTGCCGCGGCCTGCGGGCTTCTGGTTCTTCCGGTGCCGGGACGGCTGGGAGCCATGCAGCCGGAACCTCTGCGGGTCGCGACTCAGCGCGCAGGAACCGGATTTCCCGCCCGCGGCCTGGTCTGCCTGGAGAATACGCACAACACGGCGGGCGGCACGGTCATATCCCCTCAACATATGGATCTCTGCTGTGAGATCGCGCATGCGCACCACCTACCGGTTCACCTGGACGGGGCCCGGATTTTCAACGCTGCCGTGGCGCTGCACGCCGATGCCCGAGTCCTGACGCGCTCGGTGGACTCAGTGAGCATGTGCCTTTCCAAAGGGCTCTCGGCGCCGGTCGGATCGCTGCTTGCGGGCAGCCGGTCTTTTATCGACAAGGCGCGCAAAGTCCGGCGTGCGTTCGGAGGCGCCATGCGCCAGGCCGGCATCATCGCCGCTCCCGGTCTGGTAGCGTTGCGCACCATGATCGGCCGGCTGGCTGAGGACCATGAAAATGCGCGCATGCTCGCCCACAGCCTTGCGCTGGTTCCAGGACTGGCGATCAACCTGGAATCGGTTCAGACAGACATCGTCAACGTTGATGTCAAAGGTCTCGGCATTGACGCCGCCACCTTCGCCCGTTACCTTGATGCCCGCGGCGTCAGGGGACTGCCGGGAATGGAAACCATGCTGCGTTTTGTCACCTACCGCGGCATCACGCGATCGGATGTGGAACGGGCGGCTACTACTATTCATGAACTGGTGTGTGAGAAGCCATGGGAGAGTGAAGCCAAAGCGCCGCTGAATTCGGGATTGACTGCAAGCAAGGCGATCTGATATTCAACAAGTGCGTGTGACGAAACAACTGCCGTCGACTGGTTCAGGATCAAGATATGAAGTTGCCGATATTTACGCTGCGCGGATTTAAGCGGCCGCACGAGATTGTGGAGAATGGGTTTGGCAAGCTCGAACGCGAGGTCATGGACGTCGCCTGGCAAAGGGGAGAAGTCAGCGTGCGCGACGTTTATAGCACATTTGAAGCCCGCATTGCCTATACGACCCTCATGACCACGCTTCATCGCCTGTACAGGAAGGGCGTCCTGGACCGGCGTAAATTGGGGCGCGCGTTTCTCTACTCTCCGCGCGTCTCGCACGCCGAGTTCGAGCAAGGCATTGCACAGGATCTGATTTCAGGCCTGCTCGATCGGGCCGGGGGCGGCGTGGAGCCTGTTTTGGCCTGTATCGTGGATGCTTTGAGCGAACACGATCGAGCATTTCTGGATGCGCTCGACCGCCTCGTCCGGGAAAAGAAACGCGAGCAGCGGCGCAAGCCATAGAGGGAGCCATGTACGAGCTGCTGGGCATTTGCCTGTCGCTGGTGGGACTCTTGGCCATCAACAGCATGGCGACGTTGCTTGCCGCGGGCCTGTGGCGCAGAATCTCGCGGGCAGTGGAGTCGTGGTCCAGCCTGGCGCGCGCGCAATGCCTGTTTTTCTTGCGAGTCATGCCGGGACTTGCCGCGGTCTTTTGTGTCGGCGCCCTCTTTGTTCCGTCCTATCTGACCAATGAGCCCCGCCATACGACGGAGGTTGTCACCGCCAAACTTGGCCTGCTGGCTGCTGCGTCGCTCTACGGCATAGGCTTTGCCTCCTGGCGCTGCATAGCGAGATGCCGGGCAACGCGCCGTCTCACGAGAAACTGGCTTCGACACGCGGAAACGATCTCCGTGGAGAATCTTTCGGTACCGGCGTTTCGCTTCCGGCATAGATTTCCCGTGGTCGCAATCGTCGGCGCCATGCGTCCAAGACTGTTCATTGCAGAGCAGGTGCTCGAAGCACTATCGCCGGAAGAACTCTTGGCGGCGGTGGCTCACGAGCGCGGACATCTGGCAGCAAGAGACAATTTCAAGCGCGGGCTTTTCCTTGTATGCCGGGACGTGCTCGGGCTCCTCCCTCTGGGTAGATCCCTGGATCGTGCATGGATGGAAGCGGCTGAATGGGCAGCGGATGATCATGCGGCGCGGAGCGGATTGGTTGAAGCATTGGATCTGGCGTCGGCGCTCGTGAAGATCGCCCGCCTGGCTCCGACGGGAGCCTCCCCGGCCATGTTCGCCGGAGCTTCATTGATCGCGGAAGATCTTGGCGGCATTTCGTCCCGTGTCCTCAGGCTCACGCGATTGACTGCAAGCACCGGTGCGCCGGAGAAGATCTCCTTGCGGTGGCTGAACCTTGCAGCGGGCGCTTGTGTTTCCGGCTTGCTTTTTACGGTCCTCTTATCTGTGAGCAGCCCGAGCCTTATGGCTGCCATTCATTCAACCCTGGAATACGTGGTTTCGGCGTTCCAATAGCCGGTCCCGACGTCCGTCTTTCGCGTCACGCTTCCAGCAAATACGAATTCTGGTAGTAATTCCCTGGAAGTCTTACGATCAGCCCGACTTGGCGGACTGAGAAGTGAATCGGCGCAATTACTCCCCTCTCCAGTCAGGTTCTAATCGATATCGCATCGTCAGCAGAATCTCGGCGTGGCTTTGAGGCAATCCACGTTGCTGTGTGGAGGCCCTGTTGAGAAAGAGCCGTGAGGGCGCGGAGAGGTTCCGGCCGGAAAGAAGGCAGAGATTTGCATAATGAGGCTGGCCCCGGCGTGTGCTCGGCTGTCAGTTCATCCCGGTGATGCTGGTAACGGGGTGGACCTCCCCTCCAGGAGATCCCATAAGAGGTATTCTGGGAACAAACGTTCATAAAAGGAGAAACCATGAAGAAAGCGTATCTGCTACTTGCAATTGGGTTGTTTCTGGCCGCGGTCGCGGTGGCCGGAGTTGATTTCAGCGGCACGTGGGCATTCAATGCCTCAAAGAGCGATCAGCCGGCCGCCGCGGCCGGCAGTGCCGGCAGTATCAGCACCCTCACCATCAAGCAGGCTGGCAATCTGTTAACGATCAGCCGTACGGCGGACGAGGACACCGTGGTGACGTCCTACACCATGGACGGCGCTGATCACACCGCGACCCCTGCGCAGGCATCTGCTTCGAACTTGGAAACACTCGACTACGCCAAGAGCATGATCAGCCTGGACGGTGCGGCAAAGGCGCATGTCACCAGCGGCAACAATATCGAAGTTGACGGCAGCGGCACCAATCATGACAAGTTCCAGCACGACGTGATCCTCACGGCCACGCTTTTGGATGCCAGCGGCAAATCTGTGGGCACGGCAACGGGCAGGCTGGAAGATTTGCCTGCCGGCAAGAAGGACAATTACAAGCTTGTCGGCACCACCACGTCTCCCACCTGGGCGCAGGTAAGCGTGGTTATCTCGAATGTCACCGAGCACGTGGCTACGCCTCAGGCGAGCCTCAAGTACAAGGCCGTATTGAGTGGCAACTCGGTCCATATCACTGGGACTCAGAGCTCCCAGAGTGGCGATCGGCCCGTGGATCAGGCTTACACTTTGTCCGCTGACGGCAAGACGTTGACGCTTACCACGGTAAGGCAGGGCCAGAATGGCCCGACAGCCCGTAAGCAGGTGTATGACAGGAAGTAGGCCAGAAGCGTGCCAGTAGATCAACTGCGCGACTGATTGCAATCGGCCACAGCAGAATATGTCTTAACATGCTCTGCCGTGGCCTTTCCTCCAGCAGGTCCCATAAGAGGCGTATTCCCAGGTGTGGAATCCCAATGCAATGCAGAGCAGCGCCAAATATGAGTGCTGGTAGTAGTTCGCAAGAAACTCTAACATCGCCACACAAAACAGAAATAGCGGAAAGAGAAATCACCGGGTGCCATGGGCTGTCACCGCAGCCCCTTCAAAAGCCGCGGCGCACAAACCAAGTCCGGTTGTCCAATGTCAACGGAATGATCGTGCTAAGGAATCCAAAATGAAAATCCTGGTTAGAATGTGCCTTTTTCCTCTCTTGATTGTGGCAGTGCTGTCTTGGGTCGCAACCGCGCAGGTTGATCGGTCTTCCCTGGGAGGTACTGTGACCGATCCCAGCGGCGGCCGGATTTCGGGAGCGACGGTGACGGCCATCCAATCCGCGACCGGTCT
>JBEKIX010000030.1:0-29658 GCA_050011535.1 Acidobacteriota bacterium | reverse complement strand
ACCTTCGACGGCCATTACGACGACGACTATCGCCCCTACATTTATGTAAGCGAGGATTACGGGCAGACGTGGCGTTCGCTCTCAGCAGGCTTGCCGGAGACGTCCATCCATCGCATTCGCGAACACCCCAAAAATCCGCGCCTGCTCGTGCTTGCCCACGAACGCGGCGTGCACTTCTCCAACGACGGCGGCGCCACCTGGACGTCGCTCGCCACCAATATGCCTACTGTTCCCGCCGACGATGCGATCTTTCAACCACGCGATAACGCGCTGATCGTCGGCACCCATGGGCGTGGCATCTGGATTCTGGATGATGTCGGGCCGCTGGAAGCGCTGACGCCTGAGGCCGTGCGTGGCAACGCGCTTCTCCTGCCAATTCCCCGTGCCCGCGAGTGGAACATCTACAGCCCGCAATCCTGGTTCGGCGCAGGAGAATTCTTCGCGCCCAATCCGGAATTCAACGCCGTCATCACATACTATTTGCACGACGCCGCAACAGATCAGGTGCAGATCGACATTCGCGATGCTTCCGGCGGCACGATTCGTACACTTCGCGGACCATCAGCCCGCGGCTTGAACCGCGTGATCTGGGACTTGCACATGGGGCAGGCGGCCGGAGAAGGAGAAATGCCGCCTGCAGGCGGACGTGGTGGCGGAGCCGGTGGCGGAGGGGGCGGACGCGGAGGCGCAGCCACGGGTCCACTTGTGCTGCCGGGCAAATATCATGTCGCACTGAAAGTCCCCAGTGTGACCCCGGAATTGGGTGGCGAGGTCGCCGTGGAAGGCGACCCCCTGGCAAGTTTTTCCGATGCCGACCGGCGCGCGCGCCAGGCCGTGCTGATGAGCATCTATGGGATGCAAAAGACGCTGTCGACCGCGCTCCACGCTGCCCAGGCATTGAGCGGGCAGCTCGATTCAATAAGGAAGGATCTGACAACGG
Organism: Acidobacteriota bacterium; assembly: GCA_050011535.1. Taxonomy (GTDB): domain Bacteria; phylum Acidobacteriota; class UBA6911; order UBA6911; family UBA6911; genus JAFNAG01. The sequence continues at coordinate 28,718 of JBEKIX010000030.1, read as the reverse complement.
CAGAAGCGGACGCCGCCAAGCGGGTGGATGATCTCGCGGCACGCATAGCCCAACTTCCTCTTGAGATCAGCCGCGAAATCTCCACCGGAAGCGGTTTGCTGCGACCTATTGAGAGCTACTCAAGCCTGCCGACCGCAGATCAGCAACGCCAGGTCGATTGGCTGTTCGAGGACGCGAACAAAAGTGTAAGCGACTTGAATCACATGGTCCAAACAGAGATTCCTGGTCTGTACACGCAGATAGCCAAAAAGGAGTGGCCCAACCGCATCCAGCCCGTCCCGCCGATCCGAAAGTGAGGTGGAGAATTCAATCAGGAACAGTCCCCAATTGCACTTAGTTAGTTGTTGTCGGGAAACGTGTTCAGCTCTTCACCGAAGGATGGCGAGAGTTCTGCTCTGCACCGAAGGGGCAGCGAGACAGTAGCCCCGGGCTGTGCTGCGCTTGCCCGGGGTTGAGGAATGCAGCCAGCACTAGCCCCGAAGGGGCGGCAGATAATACATTCGGATAAAGGCCTTTCGCCCCTGCCAGGGCTCTTGAGGAACTCCTCCCGACCGGGGGCCGCGCGCTTCGCGCTTGCCCCGGCTACTATCTTTCCGCCCCTCTGGGGCTCGGCCAGCTGCCTGCTTCAAATGACAAAGCCCCTTGTAAAAAAGATTGGTAGGCCTCGGCGCTGCTTAAAAGATGTCGCCGAGGGCGAAGTGGATGGTGCCGCGAGGGTCGGCCAGGCGCAACGGAGATCCGCCGCTTTGAATCAGCGTGTCGAGGCGGAGGGGATTGTAGGAAAAGATCAGGCGGCCAGGCAGGTGGACCACCGGCAACTGCAAACGGAACTCGGCACCGACGGAGACTCTCAGCAAGCGGTTGGTTTCCTCGATCAGGCTGAAGCCCTGGTCGAGGCTGGAGCTCTTGCGTGAGAGACCGCTCCAGCCAAAATCTGCAAATGCAGCGGCGCTCAGCGGTCCCTGAATCGGAATCCGATATTCCACGGAGACGGAAAGGACGGTATCGGCCCCGACCGGGGTGGGGGCTGCCTGGGACCCATTTTCAAAAGCCCATGGCGACATGTTCCCGCGATTGAATCCGCGCACGATCTCATCCCCAGGGAAGAAGCGTCGATCCAGCGTCAGCGGCACATTGTTTTGCGGTCGCGTGACAGCTCCTTGCATTCGGAAGGCAAAGGAATTTCTTCCGCGCGTGATCGGATCGGCCACATATTCTGACAGACGAAACGACTGCGCGGTCGTGTCAATCGTGCGCAAAAACAGCTCGCCGGACCAGGAATCCGTGGTTGTAAATCGAAATCCGCGCATCCCCGTTCCTTCACCTTGCGTTGAGTTAAACACGAAGGAAGGCGAAAGATCGGTTCTCCTCTGGATGGTGGTCACGGTCCCTGAGCTGTCTCCCACCACATCGTCGGCTGTGGTAAGCCTCTCAAACTGGCCGCTCAGCCCCACCTGCATTTTTGTAGTCACCGGATACGCACCCGATAGTCGCGTGCCGGTGGATTTCTGCCGGAGGAGATGCACCAAGTCCGTAGCATCGGGCAAGATGCTGGCGACATTGAAATTGGTCAGGCGATGGAAAATTGACAGGCCGAGAGTGAACGGGAAACCCAGAAAGCGGCTGCCTACGATGTCAAGCAACATGTTGGATTGCGCCGCGCCGCCGTCCATTTGCATGGTGAGGCTTTCTCCCAATCCCAACAGGTCGAAGGCGCTATAGATCGTCCCCAGGTATCCGCCGGCAATGCCTCCCGTTCCCCCGGTGCCATAAATTCCCTGCCTGTCCTTCTCCTTCACCTTGAACGTAATATCGAGAGCTTCGGTCTTTTCGTTCATCTCGAGAGCCACGTCGGAGCGCTCGAGTTCCTTGACCATCCCGCTGCGATTCAGATGTTTGATCGTTTTGTCGATTTTCGCTGAATCAAAGACCTCTCCCTCACGCGGCACCACTTCACGTCGAAGGAATTTGTCGCGAATACGCCTGTTCCCCTTAAACTCGATCCGTCCGATGGCTACCGGATCGCCGGCGGTGATTCGGTAGAGAGCGCGCACCGTCCGGTCCTTGTCGTTGACGGCTTGCTCCAGCTGCGCCAGCGCCAGCGCGTAGCCCGCATGCCCAAGAGCCTCGACCATCTTCTGTCGCGCGGTCTCGAGCTTCGAAGAGTCGTAGTCGGCAGGCACCTTGATCGACGCGAATATTTTCGCAACATCGGACGACGCTGCCTCGGCATTCCCTTCCAGCTTGACCGACTCGAGGCTGAAGCGGGGCCCTTCGACAATCGGGATCACAAGAGACAGCTTTTGCCCTGCGCCTCTAAGGCCGGGAAATGGAATCCACCAGTGTCCCGTAAAGTTACTCGCAAAGATCTGCGGTTCACCGATGCTGACCGCCGCAAAACCGCGCGACTGATAGTAGCGGCGCAGACTCTCCAGATCCGCGGTAAGGCTCTCGCGTAGATACGCGCCCTGGCTCATCCATGGCGCGTAAAGAGGAGTCGGACGGGATTGCTGAAACTGGTCGAGCAACTCTGCGGATGGAATCGATGTGTTCCCGCTGAAGCGCACCTCCCCGATTGCCAGGTGAGGCCCCTCGTTCACGCTCAAACGCACTCGCGTCGTGTTGCCCTTGCCATCCTCGGTCAGCACGCGCACGTCCGCAAAGGGATACTTTCGAGCTCGGAAGTAGTCACGCACCACGTTCGCGGCCTTGACCGCCGTGGAAGGCTGGTAGGGCATCGTCTCCTGCGGAATCAGCTTCTCCGTTTCCAGCAGGCGGTGAAGCTGGGCGTCTTCCGCAGGTCCTACTCCTTCGATGGCAAACTCCGATACGAAAGGCAGCTCGTGCACAAGATAGATAACGTCAATCTGCGTGGGCCCAGCATCGCGCGTCTGAATATCGAGATTCTGAAATACTCCCAGGTCGAAGAGCTTCCGCAGGTCATGGCCGGCCCGACCTGCGTCACAAGCTTTTCCAGGAACAGAAGAAACATAGTGGAGAATCGTGTCGGTAGGAATGCGCTCGTTGCCCGAGACTTGCACACTGCGGACTAAGGGGTGGTTCTGATCCTGGGATTTAAGATTGTTGGCCGCCCCCAAGAGGCAGCACACGATTGCGATGTAAGAGATCTTCACTGCCAAACCCAGACATTATACTCCGCCACCGCGCCCTCGTTCCAAAGAATCGGTGCTTGCGAAAACCTGTCAAGCACAAGAACGTCCAAGTCCAGGTCGAAGTCTGAGGGTCTGTCACGGAATAACAGGCCCACTTTGCTGCTGGCCCCCAGGCTCGCTGGCAAGGCGCGAGCGACGAGCATACCCGGGGTGGTATGTAAGGAGCGAGCAACGCAGCCAGCGAGCCTGCGGGCCGCAGCCCGGAGGGGCGTGGCGGCGGGCGGGCATCTGCTGCGTTGCCGCTCCTCGCGGGATTTGCCACTGTCTGAATGGCAGGTGGCTTCCTTACTTCAGCAGACGGGGAATTAACGCTGCAACTCTTTTATTAGCAGTTACTTGCGAACGTACATTGAGCTTGACACTCCCCGGCAACAATGTTAGATTCCGCATGCACTTTCCCGCTAATCGCGAGATCTTTGCTTAGGTTCGGTTTCGGGCCTGTGATATCAGCCAGAGCGGAGGTTTGACGTATGTACCCCGAGGAAAACCTGTACACAAAAGATCATGAGTGGATTCACGTTCAGGGAGATGTGGGAATTGTAGGGATTACCGACTACGCCCAGCATGAACTCGGGGACGTAGTCTACGTGGATCTCCCGGAAGTGGGAGATACTTTCGAGGCAGCTGAGCCATTCGGTTCCGTCGAATCGGTGAAGGCGGTCTCGGAAGTATTCAGCCCTGTCAGCGGTGAAGTCATCGAGGTGAATTCCAAGCTGGAGGACAGTCCGGAGCTTGTCAATGAGTCGCCTCATCAGAAAGCCTGGATGATCAAGATTCGGATTTCCAATACCGAAGAGCTTAAGGAAATGCTCAGCGCGGAAGAGTACGAGGAATACGTTCAGGAACTCTCGGGCTCCTAGGAGCTAAGCTGAGCATACAAGGGGCATTTCGATTTTTTGCCACACTGCGCGTGGCCATCCGGCAATTCGATGCGGGAAAAATCGGAATGCCTCTTTGCTTCTTAGCTCTCGCCATCCAGGCCCCCATAAGGACCCCACGGCGGTTTACAATCCCATGCACCTCGTCTTCATTGGCGCGATGGCGCAGATAAGGTTTCGGTCCCCATAAACGTTATCCACGCGGCCGACCGCGGGCCAGAATTTATTTTCGCGAGTCGCGGCCTCGGGGAAAGCAGCTTCCATGCGCGAATAGGGATGTTTCCATTCCTCAACCAGGAGTGCTCTGGCGGTGTGCGGGGCGTTTTTCAACGGGTTGTCCGTCGCGTCCATTCTTCCCTGTTCGATCGCCTCGACCTCCTTGCGGATTGCGATCATGGCCTCGCAGAACCGGTCCAACTCCTCTTTCGATTCACTTTCCGTGGGCTCCACCATCATCGTGCCGGCGACCGGGAAGGAGACGGTGGGAGCATGGAACCCGTAATCCATAAGACGCTTGGCTACATCGTCCACTTCTATGCCGGCGCTCTTTTTCAGCGGCCTCAGGTCAAGGATGCATTCGTGAGCCACCATCCCGTACTTGCCCTTGTAGAGCACGGGATAGTAAGGGTCGAGCCGGTTCGCGATGTAGTTGGCGTTCAGAATTGCGTATCGTGTGGCTTCGGTGAGTCCCTTGGCGCCCATGAGCGCGATGTACACCCACGAAATCGGCAATACGCTCGGGCTTCCCCATGGCGCCGCGGAAACCGGGCCGATGCCGTTCTTGCCCCCTACCGCCGCGACAGGATGCGTCGGGAGAAAAGGCACGAGGTGCGGTGCAACCGCGATCGGACCCATTCCCGGACCTCCTCCGCCGTGAGGGATCGCGAACGTCTTGTGGAGATTGATGTGGCAAACGTCGGCGCCAATATCAGCCGGGCAGCACAGGCCGACCTGGGCGTTCATGTTGGCGCCATCCATGTAGACCTGGCCTCCGTGCGCGTGCACAATGGCGCAGATCTCCTTGATTGCTTCTTCGAACACCCCGTGCGTTGACGGGTAGGTGACCATCAATGCACCCAGGTTCGCGGCGTGGGCTTCTGCCTTGGCCTTGAGATCTGTCACGTCCACGTTTCCCAGTTCATCGCATTCGACGATCACAACCTTGAACCCGGCCATGACGGCGCTTGCGGGGTTGGTCCCGTGAGCGGAGTGAGGGATCAGGCAAATGTCTCGCACGCTTTCTCCGAGGCTTTCGAGGTATTTGCGAATTACCAGAAGACCGGTGAATTCACCTTGAGCCCCGGCGTTCGGCTGCAGCGAAACGCCGGCGAAGCCCGTGATTTCAGCCAGAGAATGTTCCAGCTGCCGGAAAAGCTCCCGATAGCCCTCGGTCTGATCTTGTGGGGCGAATGGATGCATCTGGCTGATCTCCGGCCAGCTCAGCGGGAACATTTCTGCCGTGCCATTGAGCTTCATCGTGCAGGAGCCGAGCGGAATCATGGAAGCCGTGAGGGAAAGGTCGCGGGCCTCGAGGCGGCGCATGTAACGCAAAAGTTCCGTCTCGGAATGAAAGCGGTTGAATACGGGCTGTGTAAGATAACTGCTCGTGCGCGCGTGGGGCGCCGGATAGCAGGTCTCGGCGGCGTCTTGCGGCAATGCGATCTGCGGCGTTTCCTGGGCCGCTCCGAAAATCGCGAGCAAATCCTGGATGTCCACAGCTGAGACCGTCTCATCCAGGCTGATTCCCACGGCCGAGTCGCCCAAAACGCGCAGGTTGATGTGCCGGGCACGCGCCCTGTCGAGAATCCCGGCGAGAGGCCGCTCACCCAGTTCCACACGCAAAGTGTCAAAATACAGCGGCGGCCCGACAGCATATCCGAGTTTTTCGAGTCCCCGGGCCAGAGCCGCGGTGAGAGCATGAATGCGCTGGGCGATCTTACGGAGTCCGCACGGGCCGTGATGAACGGCGTACATGCCGGCCATCACGGCGAGCAACACCTGTGCCGTGCAAATGTTGCTGGTCGCCTTTTCGCGCCTGATGTGCTGCTCGCGGGTCTGCAGCGCGAGCCGCAATGCCGCATTACCATGCGGGTCTTTGGATACGCCTACGATGCGTCCAGGCATGTGGCGCTTGTATTCATCGCGTGCTGCCATGTAGGCCGCGTGCGGCCCGCCAAACCCGAGCGGCACCCCGAATCGTTGGGTCGTGCCGATGGCGATATCCGCGCCGAATTCCCCCGGCGGCCGCAGCAGCGCGAGGCTGAGCAGATCTGCGGCCACCGCAACCAGGGCGCCGGCCCGATGGGCTTTCTCAACAAAAGAGGTGTAATCAACAATGGCGCCGTCCGTAGCCGGATACTGAATTAAAACGCCGCAGACAGGCTCGGAAAAATCGAAATCCTCATGATCGCCGACCAGTATTTCGATCCTCTTGGCGTCGGCTCTCGTCTTGACGACCGCGATCGTCTGCGAATGGCACTTCTCCGAAACAAAGAAGCGGTCGACCTGTTTCTTGCTCAAGGCATAGCACATGTTCATGGCTTCGGCCGCGGCGGTCGCCTCATCCAGAAGAGACGCGTTGGCGAAGGGCAGGCCGGTCATGTCCGCGATCATCGTTTGGAAATTGAGCAGTGCCTCGAGGCGCCCCTGGGAGATTTCCGGCTGATACGGGGTGTACTGCGTGTACCATCCCGGATTTTCAAGAATGTTGCGCTGGATGACCGGCGGCGTAATGCAGTCGTAATAGCCCATTCCGATGTAGGATCGGAACACCTTGTTCCGGGATGTGATCTCGTGAAGCCGATTGAGGACGGCATGCTCGCTCTGTGCCTCCTCGAGGCGCAACGGCTTATTCAACCGGATTTGGGCCGGGATTGTCTTATCAACTAATTCACCCAGGCTGGAGAGGCCGAGGACTTTTAACATCGCCCGGCTGTCATTTTCGCTGGGGCCGATATGCCGATGAACGAAGCTGTCCGCATCGTTTAGGATTTCCTGATCAGTAAATTTTTTTTCTTTCCTAGAATCTCTTGAAGCCATGATCCATCCATCTGATATGAAGACGTTAGCCAAGATCTCAATTACACGGCCCGTTACTATACAGGATTTGCGCGGGTCATTTCCACTCATCCTCTCTAACTTCCACTCTCCCCCACGTGGACTTGAACTTAGACCTGGACGTGGACTTGGACGTTAAGGTTTATCTAACCGCCATTCTGTCCACCCGGCAGAAACCGGTTGAGCGTTCGCAGAAAGTAGCGCGCCAAGGCAAGCAATGTCACGATGATGACACCGTTCATGGCCAGGTGAATAATGGCTTGCCAGCGGATGAAATCCGCCGAGGATGTGTAGACTCCGATCCTCAGCCGGGCAGGCATGGGGCGAAGCTCCATGTCGACGCCTGATCCGGGATCGCGCCTTGGTTCCAGACCTCGACGCATGCCGGGGCCAGAAACGGGAAGCTCGGCTTCATGGATATAGAGTCTGGTTCCCTGTGTGCTCACAAAACCGACAGAACCGGTAAATGCAGGCGCGAAGCGCTCCCCTTCGCTCGCCAGCACCCGGCCGGCCCTGTCGAGGAGGACCACAAAGGCTACCGTTTGACCTCGGGAGTCGATCGTTTCGGCGAAGAGGCTTTGCCATGCCGTGGATTCGGAGCGCCGGGACGGACCACGCAGCTGGGCATCGATCCCCGCGGCAACGTCTTCCGCGGTGTTGCGCAGATATTCGACCCGCAGGTCGGAAAGCCTGATAAAGTCCCATGCCGCGCTAATCGCCAGGCCAAGGCACAGTACACCCACGATCACGATGAAAGCGCGCGTCGGGAAAGCCCTCGGGCGCCCAAGTCCTTTAGTAGAGGTACTCATGATTTGATCCCATGGATCCATCGGCTCACTGGATCTTCGAGCTCTTCCCCGGGGCGCCGGAGCGCTCGGAGTTCCTCCAGACGCCGGCTCATGATCTGGAACACATCTTCCATGAGACGATGCTTTCCGGAGCGTCCATAACTTGCCGCGTCGAGCGGCGGGTCGATCCGGATGCGTAGGATCACCCCTGGATTGACATTCAGTGTCGTCGGCAAGACCACCCGGTAGCTCCCTTCAATCGTGACCGGCACGAGAGGAACCCCCGTCTCGAGCGCGAGCGTGAAGGCGCCGCTGAAGAGTTTGCCGAGATCTCCGGTGACACTGCGCGAACCTTCAGGGAAAATGACCGCGCTGGTGCCGCCGTGAATGATCTCCGCAGCCGCATGGATACTCCTGACCGCGTCGCGCGGGTTGTCCCTGTCGATGGGAATATACCCCGAGCGGCGCATGTGCCAACCCATGAACGGAGTTCGAAACAGAGACTTCTTGGCGATCCAGCGGAATTGGAGCGGAAGATAGGCCGCGAGCGACAGGATGTCATGAAGCCCGCTGTGGTTGGCAACCAGTAGTTGCGCGCGCCGGGGATCCAGATTTTCCAGTCCGGCGATCTCGACTCTTACCCGACTGAGCCAGAGGTTGTCGCGCGACCAGCATCGCATACAGAAATGCTGAAGCTTGCCGCTGCTCGAAAACAGGCTGCCCAGAATCGAGAGGGTGGCCCAGAACACCGTGCTGAGCGCGCAAGCGGTCCAGCACCAAATGGTAAAAATTTTAGCCTTGAGGCGTTCCATGGAATCGAGTCAGCCGCAATCGAATGAGAATTCAGAACCTCTCAACGAGCCATCGAGTTTGGACGAACTTCTGCATCAAAACAAGTGTTTGTTCGTAATCGTGAACGCGCGCGTGTTTCCGCTTGCCCGCAGGAACGAAATTCCCAGAAAAGATAGGTCAGTGATTGCCTTGAACTGGGCCAAAAACAGACGGCGTCCCCATTGCCCGATCCTCATCGAGTAATACTCTTGAAGTATGATGTATCGCGTACTATACTGATATTGTGATCAAGTCCTTCCGAGACAAGGCGACTGAGGCTCTGTTTCACGATCAGCCGGTGGTGCGCTTTCAAGCTATGGAGCGGCCCGCACGGCGAAAACTTCTCTACCTTCATCGGGCGCGCCTCCTCCAGGACTTGCGGGTCCCTCCCGGCAATCATCTGGAAGCTCTGAAAGGAGACCGGCAGGGTCAGTACAGTATTAGGATCAACGAGAGATGGCGGATCTGCTTCCGTTGGGAAGATGGAAGCGCATTCGATGTTCAAGTCGTTGACTACCATTAGAGGAATAGAAAATGAGCAGGAAGCATCTGGAAGCGATTCCACCCGGGGAGATCCTTCTCGAGGAATTCATGAAGCCTTTGAACATCAGTATCAACCAGCTTGCCCGGGATATTGACGTGCCGCCCAATCGCATCAGTGCGATTGTCCGCGGGAAAAGGGCAATCACGGCGGACACCGCGCTCCGGCTCGGCAAGTACTTCGGCGTCTCCCCGGAAATCTGGCTAGATCTGCAATCCGACTACGAACTCCGGGTGCTTCGCCGCACGGAATGGCCCCGGATCGAGCCACGCATCCGGACGATCGCCGCCTGAAGACAATACCAGGCCCATGCTGCGCAACTCCTGAATTGCTGGTCTGTGCCCCCATCTCGTGCGCTAGTTTTTTGGGGCAGTTTGCGATTTCATCCATGATCTCTGCAATCAAGCGTCTTGGGTTCCCGAGCTAGCCGACAAGAGCTATGGCCAAATACCTGAAAGAACCATCGGGAGCGAAGAGCAGCTGATGCAGCAGGCCCAGGGAAGTTCAAGATCTCCAGCCTCCAGATTCGCCGGTGTTCCAAAACCAAGCTCGGATTCTCCCCCAAAATCATTGTCGCCAACCACAGGGGATCCGTGGCAGTCTAGAATTCAGAGCGTAAGGAGGCCGTCTGCACCCAATGGACCGATTTGCGATAGGAGATGGGCAGCCCGGGATGGTGGAGTGTAGAAAGTTGTAATTATTATCCGATTGACAAGACCAGCTTCAACGATTATCTGGATACGATCCGAGTGCCCGTTTGGGTTAAGATGTCGTATATCAGCAGGATTTGCCAAAGAAGCATTGCCGGCTTCTACGGGCGCCGTAGAAATAAGGCCCGAGACCTCTCAAGCCTTGGAAGAATATCGTGGACTAGTCTTGGCTTACTTTTCCAAGGAAGCATCGCGCTCCTTTTTTGATGAGGCGATTCGAGTTTCGATCTCGATAGAGACGGTTCCAAACACGAACTTCGAGGAGAAGCAAACACGCTTTGAAGAGGCGGCCTCGCGTGACCTCGGAATATGTTGATCGTAAGATTGATCCAGCGTCCAACATCGCGGTCCAGCGGACGGCCGGACACCGTTGTGGCGGCGGCGATACTTCTGCTGGCACCTCGGCTCTGCCGGCCGCCGCTGACCGCAAACCCTAGGCTGAGCAGAACCTGCATGTCGACGGAGGGTTTCGCACATGAAGCACCTTAAGTCCTCACTCCTGGATCTTCGGGAGATATTCGAGCACAGCTTGGCTGCGCGTGACCTTGCTGAGCCACTTGCCTCCTTTGATGATAGCCAGGCAGTGGAGATCGTCCGCGCCTTTATGGAAATGGAAGACTTCGACGTGGTGGGGGTCAGACATAGTGGTCGGATAGTCGGTTACGCCGAGAGGTCCGCGTTACTTTGTGGGGTCCTCAGCGACCATCTGTTGGTGTTCAAGAAGGCGGTCGTCTTTAGTGACGTGGCACCCATCGTCGAGGTACTGAGGTGTCTTGTTGACACGCCCCAGGTCTTCGTTTGTACCAAGGATCACGTCTGGGGAATCATTACTCGAGGTGACCTTCAGAAAGCACCAATGCGGATGTGCTTATTCGGGCTGATTTCTCTCCTTGAGATGCAACTCTTGAGGTTGATCAGGGACATGTACCCAGGTGGCACGTGGAGGAGTATGCTCTCAGCCCCCCGCATTGATTCGGCCGAAAAGATTCTCTCAGATCGTCGCTGTCGCAACGAAGGCACCGACTTGGCCGATTGCCTCCAGTTCGCGGATAAGAGGACAATCATAGCCAAGTCGGAAGGTCTTCGTGTTCGGCTCGGTTTTGAGTCGTGCTCGAAGGCGGAGTCCCTGCTTAAGGACCTTGAGAAGCTTCGTGACGACCTGGCTCATTCGCAGGACATTCTCGCAGGTCGCTGGCCAGGGATCGTCGAGCTTGCGAAGATGGCGGAGACGCTCCTCGAGCGCTGTGAAGGCGTTGATGCCATAAGCGAAAAACCGGCCTGACAACCGGCTAAAGCTGACGGCGCTCAACTGGCGCGCGGAGTATGAACACGAGACGATCGCGCGCTGCAGGTTAGCCGGAGCGTTAGGCCGACAACATGCCTTCGGCGACCTCCAAACCCGAGATCGAAACGTGGACGGCTGCGGCCATCCATGAGATGACGTATGATCGGGTGTGTGATCGCTCATGTGATTTCTGGAAAAGCTACTCCACAGATTGATTGAGGAGAAATTCGTAACGACTTTTTGCTTAATCGAGGCCTATCCGTTCGCCGGAAAATCTGGAGACACAATACTCATCTCCACCCGCTGCCAATCACAATAGCAGCAGGCATAACTCTTTGTAACGCTGAAATAAGTATTGCGCCCCTGGATCTCCCGGTCAACTGCCCGGCGCGGTGGCTGTGTCCTGCAGCGACGAAGCTGTGCTTGCCGCATTCTGTGACTGGTGAATCTGTGAGACGAGTGTGAGAGCAACGATGCAAAGCGGGATGTCCACAACGTCCGAAACCATCTGAATTATCGTGGCAGACAGGAAACTCACGATGTCGTGCGCGCCCATCAAGGCTCGAAATGACGTTAGTCCGAGAAAATTAGAGATTATCCAAAGTGTCCACCAAAGTCCCAAAATTGAACCGGGTTTAGCGCTCTGCCAGGCTCCCGGACTTTTGCTGGCTCTCCACAAATCCTTCATCGCTTGGTAGGGCCTCCAGAGGGTGATTATCGGCACGAAAAAGTAGCCAACGGCCCAACCTGGTGTAAACCTCATGTCCTGTGCGCCGAGCGCCCTCACATTCTGATTGGCGCGGTAAATCCAGCGGCCAAATACAACGGCGGTGACCAAGTAGAGAGTTCCCCCAAATAGGGCGATAACCGCTTGGCGCGAGTCGTTGGCATGCCCTTCAGCCTGAGAAAAAGTGCCGCCTGCCAAAAGCAGGAACTGAAGGCAAGCTGAGAACAGCCTGACAATCGCCATCGCTGCACTGACACCCAACAAAATCTTCAGCAGTTTCGTCATGCTGGTCATCTCTCGGAACTTACCAGCATCCACTTCGCTGACAGGATTCTCTGCCTGCATCACCGTTTCTTCATCCTGCCAGTTCTCTCCTCTATGGGTCAATTCTGCCCTAGCCGCTTCGATGGCTGCCGCCCGATACTCTGACGTATCGGAGTTGGCAATTGCCACCAGTTTCAGCGTCGGGAGTGATCGGTATTCCTGCCTAAACTCACTGGCCATAGACGGCGAAACGGCTGCTTCGGCACCTGCATCTGAATCAGCTGGGGAACTTTCCAAAACCGACGATGATTGGGCCTGAGTTGGGGTATCTATAGCCAATAAATCGTCTTTGCGGTGCGGTGGAATCTCTGACTCGGTTCTGGCAGTTGGCACGCTTTCCGGCGTGACTGCTGTAAATCGATCAGCTATGCCATGTTCTAAATTCTCCGCGACCAATGGCGAAATTCGGGTATCTTCACGGGGCTCTTCTTGGCCTTCTGGAGAGGGAACGGACTTTGCTTGATCAGGGACCTTGATGGATGAGCCGCAAGAGTAGCAGTATCTAGCGCCATCGACATTTAATTTTCCACAAGACGTGCAGTAGTACATGCCGAGCCTTGATTCCGCCGAGGCTATTCAATGCCCGCAGTTCATGCAGCTAAGGATCGCTTCGATTCGATGATGGAATTCCTATATTCCAATCTCGCTGCAATTTCAACTGATTTCGATGCGCGAAAACCCGAGCAGATTGTCATCATAACTAGGTCAACGCATCGATCGTTGCCGCCATTCTGTAAACAGCTGAACGAACATAGAAACTCAGGATACAAAACTTGTTGTGATGCTTTTGACAAGAGCATCCCAGCATCGACATCTGGGGTGCGGCATAGGACACGCTGCCCCGTTCGAATATATTCCGTTGATCTCGCGCTTGGCCCCCCTCCATTGCTTTGCAGCGAGGGCACAACCTGTCGTCTCGGAGACGATCCACTTCACGCCCCATGTGCTTTCGGATCGATCACGCCCTTCTGTGCTGCTTGACGCCAAAGAATATTCTGTCCCTCATTCGCAGCTTTGATCACCCAGGTTCGGGCGATCGTCTCAGCGCGCTCGCTGGTCAGCCGCTTCGTGTAGTTCTCCACGAGCTTGTCGGCACGATTGTTGGTCAGCTCTGTACGGTCGAGCGCTCCACTGCTTTTCAGACCGCCGCGTCGCAGCCGATACAACGCGATGTCGCCCAGATCGTCCATGCTCTTGAAGCGACCAGCCAGGCCGATAATGTAACGCGTGTAATTTTCGACCGTGAGCCACTGAAAATCCGTTAAGCCCACCATTGATCTGACCTCATATGCAAGCTCGCGAGTGCTGATACCCTCATTGAAGCCTCTCACCATGGCTTCGCATATCGCCTGCCCGGTTTCCTGCTTTATCTTCAGGATGGCATTCAGCGTTGAGGATTGCAGGTACTTGACCGAATCTGCGTCGATCAGATCGAAAGCGTTAGGCACCCTGGTCGGCAGAGGAGCAATTGATTCCGCCGCTTCGACGAGGTCGGGAATGTCCCTAATCAACGCAGGTCTGAGGCCCTCAATCGTCGACGTGACCCTAAGCGTCTTCTCAAGCGCGCCCAGCCCTTTTAGCCTTGAGGCGTTCCATGGGATCGAGTCAGTCGCAAATGAATGAGTATTGAGAACCTCCCAACGAGCCATCGAGTTTGGACGAACTTCTGCTTCAAAACAAGTGTTTGTTCGTGATCGTGAACGCGCGCGTAATCATGATCGGTTTTTGAGTAGGAAACGGCAATTGGCGGGTGCAAAACCGATTACCATCGCGCCATTCCGGCACGGACAGGAAATCTCCAAGCTCTAGTTTCCTCTTGTCGGGGGAGATTTAATATCCTATAAATCAAGCCTCGGCCGGAACGCGGTTCGATGTCAACCTGAAATCGCTGATTCGGGGGTGCCTACCAGGACATATGTTCAAAACAATCTTTCTTGCCGCATTGCTAACGATTTCAACGATCTACATAATTGCCGCGTACCTGATCATACGCAAACAGCGCCGGGCAGCCCGCGACGCCCACGGCCCTGCATTGGAAAAGGTTGCGCCGTCCCTCTTCCAGCTCTTCGTCGGATTCCTCACGGACTTCCTCGACACCTTGGGCATCGGATCCTTTGCGACGACGACCTCGTTGTTCAAGCTCGCGCGCATGATACCCGACGAGCTTGTGCCCGGCACGCTGAATGCCGGTCATGCGCTGCCCACCATCACCGAGGCGTGCCTGTACATCGCGATTGTCAAGGTGGATCTCACCACGCTCTTGCTAATGATTGTGGCGGCGGTGCTGGGCGCATGGCTTGGAGCCGGAATCGTCTCGCGCTGGCCCCGCCGCACCATTCAGATCTCTATGGGCCTTGCTCTTCTGGCTGTAGCGGGATTGATGGCCTTGAGACAGCTGAACCTCATTGCCGCGCTAGGCAGCGGCACGAGCCTGGGACTGGACGGATATCTGCTCTGGTTAGGGATCTTGGGCAATTTCCTGTTAGGGGCACTGATGACCATAGGAATCGGCCTGTATGCTCCATGCATGGCGCTGGTTTATATGCTCGGGATGCAGCCACTGGCCGCGTACCCCATCATGATGGGAAGTTGCGCGTTCCTGATGCCGATAGGCAGTCTGCAGTTTATTCGCAGCAAGCGTTTCAGCCTGCGCGCCGCCCTTGGGCTGACCCTGGGAGGCATCCCCGGCGTCTTCCTTGCTTGGAAAATTGTAACGAAGATGCCGATTGAATATATCGTATGGCTCGTGGTCATTGTGGTCGTCTATACGGCAACGAAGATGCTTCACTCCGCCTGGCCTGAAGGATTTGCCGTTCTTGGCCTTAGGCATTACCACGATTTACCTATTGCACTAGGTGCCGCCCTTGGTGGGCTGATTGGTTTCTTGCTGCGTCCCTCCGTACCTCTCCTAGGTCATCTACCCTTTTCATTAGTAATCACCCGGGGAAGCCAACTTGATTTTTATTCCACTCTCAGGCCTGCAGCCGAACGGTCCTTCATTTTCTTACTGGTGGGAGTGATTCTGGGTGCAATCGCTGGAGCTTATAGTCAGAACATCAAACTCAGGACGCGCTCGACTTTAGACTGATGTGCAGAGTGTCAGGTCTGCAAGGTCCAGTTCCGGGTGCGAAAAGGCTTGAGGCTGCGCGTTCAGGCCAAAAGGTAAGCCAGTACCGGCTAAAGCCTGAAGTGGCTTAACTGCGGCAACGAGGACTTGGTGTCCTCGGAGTAATGACCAAAGCAACTTCAAAGGTTAAACAATTGCCCTTCGGGGAATCGGCTAGGAATCCAGCTTGAATCCGAGCTTGACGGTGACCTGAAATTCCTCGACCTTGCCATCCTTGATGCGGCCGCGCATATCGGTCACCTCAAACCAGCCCAAATGCCGTACGGTTTTGGAGGCTTCCGCAACCGCATTCTTTGTAGCCTCCGCAAAACTGACCGGCGACGTGCCTACCACTTCACTAATCTTGTAAACTCCAGGCATCGGTAGATCCTCCTTGATCGACTTAGCTCGTTCCACTCGCAAACTTTAGGGGCAAAGGGCCAAAGGGGTCAAGGGGCAAAGGGAGGTTACTCATGGCTTGGTGTTGATCTTGGCCTCGAGGCTTCGGATGAGTACGATGTCTTGCGCGTTTCGGCATTAAGGCCGTACACTTCTTGGCCCGGATAGTTCTTGGTGAGACGATACACCTCAACCGAAAGAAGACTCCTTGAATCCTCGACCCCTTGGCCCCTTGGCCCCTTGGCTCCTTGGCTCCTGAGGGGCGTTTTCTTTTCCGGTCCTATCGCAACGGGCGGCAGAAAACAGAGCGTACAGGCGCTGGCATCACGGAATCGGCTCCCCTGATGGACTTCCAGATGATCTCGTTCAGCTCGATGTCCGGCGCTTCGTCCGCGTCGGAAAAATCCATTTCCATGGAGCGCCTGGCGCCCGGAGCTGTTGCGGCATTCGTTTCCGTGAGCGACACCCGCGCGTCGCGGGCCGTGTAGGGAGTCAGATCGGCCTTGGTTACGAAGGAACGGAACATGGGCGTTGCGGCCGCGTCGTATTGGCTCATGGGAGGCAATCCGAGAATGAGCTCCATCGTGCGCACCATGCTGCTCGTGGAATACATGGTGCTGTCGACCGACTTGCGCCTCACATAGGGACTGATGACGAGCGCGACCGTGCGATGGGCATCGACGTGATCCGGGCCGTTCTGAGCGTCATCTTCAATCACGAAGACGGCCGTGGACGGCCAAAACTTGGAATGGGAAATGCCTTCGATCATCAGCCCCAGCGCACGATCGTTTTGCGCGGTATACGAGCGCGGGGTCAGAGATCCCGGACGCGTACCGTTCGTGTGGTCATTAGGCAGGCGCACGACCTGGAAGCGGGGCATGTTCCCTTCCTGCTCGAAGCGCTTCATCTCCGCCAGGAATCGCTTGGTGCGTTCGAGATCGCTGTACGCCAGGTCGAAGCCACGATACTGTGGATCGATGTGGCCTTCGAGCGCGCCCGGCTGGGCAACAGATGGGTCGCCGGGGCGGGCACCGTTCACCACCCATTCGCCGTAGCTCCGATACGAAATGCCTGCACGTTTGCAGGCATCCCAGATATAGCCGGCGCTGGGAGCGGCAATGGGGGTGCCGCCTTCATAATCATAAGTCCGGCGCCGAGAGGAGTACTGCGACGGCCACGTCTTTTCGACATAATCGGTCGCATAGGCACCCATGGACCAGTTGTGGCCGTCTGCGCTGACCTCGGCGTCGGCGTAAAAATTATCAAGCAGTACGAATTCCCGCGCGAAAGCATGCACGTTTGGCGTCACATCCTCGCCAAACAGCGTCAGATTGCGATCGCCGTTCCCCTCGGGGACATCGCCAAGCACCTGGTCGTAGGTCCGGTTTTCCTTGATGATATAGATGACATGCTCAATCGGCGACTTCGCGCCCACGCGCGCAGGAATTGCGCTCACGCCCGGGGACGGCACCGACAGGCGTGTTTTTTCGGAGTACGGTGAGTTCGCGTAGACTTGCTGGGTATAGCCGCGCAATTTTTCCGGATCAGGCACCGGGATCACAGACACAGAGCCCTGCATCAGGCTCGCGATGTACTGCGTGTCCGGGGTGCGTTTTTTGTTCGGCTGCGGTCCCTGGGGATTAGGGAAGGATCGGCTTCCTTTGCCGTTGGCCACGTACAGGGTCTTGCCATCCGAGCTCATCGCCAAAGCGGTCGGATACCAGCCCACCGGAATAAAACCCAACACGCGACTCTCACTTCCCTTGATGTCGATTACCGCAACATCATTATTGTCGGCGTTCGCGGCAAACAAGCGGGTTCCGTCCGGGCTTGCCACCAGTGCGTTGGTAGTGCTGCCTCCGGGACTGTTCGGGTAAAGCGCGACCGAGATTCTTTCCGTGACTTTGCGCGTCCGAACATCGATCACGGAGATGGTATTGCTGTTTGCGTTTGCCACGAACAGCCGATGGCCATCCGTGGAAAACGTCATCGCGTTGGGATGGTCGTCGGTCTGGATGCGCGCGGCGACACTCATGGATGCGGAGTCGACGACGGCTACTTGCGCCGCTCCCCAGAGGCTTACCCATATGCTGCCGCCGTCGGGCGATGCGCTGCAAGTATAGGGGTGGTCGCCGACTTGGACCTTTCCAGACACCGCCCCCGTCTGCAGATCCACGGCGTAGAGATCGTTGCTCAGATTGTTGGCAACGTAGAGATGCCCGCCCGCGACGCAAAGCCCGCCGGGATAAATGTCTGCGTTGCGGCTGCCGATAGGAATCGGGCTCATGGCTGCAACCTGCCCGCCGGAGTATAAGAAGCGCAGGATGGCATTGTTTCTGCCGCCGCCGGCATAGATTGTGTTCCCATCCTGGCTCGCGCCAAGTCCAAGCCAGGTCATGTCCACCGTCGCGCTGCTGACGACCTTCTTCGCCGCCAGATCGATGACATCCACCGATTGCGTGCTATAGCCGTTATTGGACACGAGCAGATGCTTTCCGTCCGGGTGCATCATCATCGACAGCGGCAGATCGCCGACACGGATCTGCTCTCCCGCGGGCGTGAGAGACCAGCCGTTGGGCAAAAGATACGCGCCCGTGGGCAATTCGCCCGGGAGCTTTCTAGCGGCATCCTGCCGTTGGGAAGCGGCCCCGGAAATTTGCAGTAAGAGAATCAGAGACAGCGGCAGATAAGAAAATCGATTCACGACGTCCCCTCCTTCAAAGTCCGATTGCGCCGACGCATCAAGGTAGACCTATTCTAAACGAGGAGATGCCGAAAATCACAAAAAGTGCTGATTGAGTCGCGCTTGACTCCAGGCTCCGTCAATGCGTGGCGGCGCGGCGCGCCGGCCCTTTCAGGGCCGCAGAAGCCGGTGCCTCTTGGAGATTCTTAGAGTCTTTGAGTCTTCGAGGTTTGTCTTGCCTTTCAATCATGCTATCCGGATCTCAGGAAAATGGGAAACAGTTACCATTTATGAAATCGTGAACTTAGCGATCGGGGGATCATTTTGAGGGTTGGGGCTGGAGAAAAATGTTCGGCTGGAAGCTCCACCACCCGAAAGGCCACCGGGTGATGATCTCGCGCCCGAGGATTTGAGTTCGATCCACCACAAGTTCATCCCGCATCGCGCCGATGAGACCGCGGTTTTCTGGTAAGACGCAATACTGGGATGGCCCAAGCGTGATCAGGGGCAGGTCGGCATCCGATCGGTAGCCTGGCAAGAGGTAGTGTTCATCCCAGGGCTGTTTGTTGATATACAGATTCCCTTTGATCAGCTCGACGGAATCCCCAGGGCAGCCGACCACGCGCCCCAGGAGACAGTCTCGCTCTTCCCACGAGAAAAATGACCCAGAGCCAACCACTACGGTCTCCTGGCCGCCCTTGGGGGGTTGCGGGTGCTTGCGTATGTATGCAACGAGGTCGAAATGATCGGGGGAGCTGAGACGATAAACCAACCGGTCGACATGAATCGCAATCTTGGTATTGGCGGATATGCTGGTCGTCGGATCGAGCGCGAGCATGTGCAGAATTCTGCTGGAAAGAATCGGCTGCACATAAATGAATTCGACCGAAGCAGGGGCAGCGATCCACATGGTACATAATGCCGGCACTGCCATCAGAATCGAGCCCAGGATGAAAGAGGCCACGAGTTTCAGATCCCGCATGGGGTATACGGTGCGCAGGGCCAGCACGACGAGGATCAGGTTCCATATGAAGAGTGCGATGCCCAGCCCCACCATAATGCTCACGCTGACGGCCCGGAAGCCGCGCATGGCGTACCCTATGCCCTCGGGCATCGTGATAAAGAGCGCAACCGCGAGCAAAGCAGCAAGGAGGGAGGGGACTTCGGTGTAGCCAAAGACGGTTTTCAATTGGGGGAAAATACCACGGTCCGGCTCGCTGCCGCCCTTGCCCAGAAATCGTCTGGCGACCCAGTGAATCAGATAGAGCTTCAGATAGACAACTACGACTGCGAGGGCTAGCGGGGGAATGAAGGAATAGCCGGGGAAAGGATCCCGCTTAAACAGCACTCCGCCGAAATAGTAAAAAGCGAAATAGCTGGGAACGATCAGCAGAAGCATCGAGCCCCACACGGAGCCGCGCTCCTGAATTACCGCAAAGCGGCGAGCCGGCGACGTCACCACGTAGCGGATGTCCAACATAAAATCGACAAAGCTCAACTTTTCGCCGCGGCCCATGGTTGTGATAGCTCCTACAGAATCTGCTTCAGAATCTCGAAGACCTCGCTCGCTCCGGGGAGAATCCGATCCAGGCGAAAGGTACTGATGGTCTGCTCCATGGCAAAAGTAATGGCGATGGCCACGTAGCCCAGGGTTGGGAGTGGGTGTTCCAGCGCGTAACTCCAGGTTGACTGGAGACTCTTCAAAACCACCGAGATGAGTCCTCTGCTTTTCCCGATCCCCTGCTCCTGGCGAAACTGAGCCAGGACGGCCGCCTTCTGGGCACGCCAGGCATCATCCGCGAGATCGGGGATACTCCACGCCTGGATGCGGCGCACCACGTCGGTGTAATCCTTCAAGATTGCGTCACACTCACCGCATTCCAGCAGGTGGGACGAGATCTCTCCCGCCGTGTTGGGCGTCTCCTCGTGAAGAAAATGCATGAGCAGTTCTTCTTCAGTGTAATGCCTTGACACCGGCTGTCTCATCGCGGTCCTCCGGTTCTGCGCAGGGCGCGTCGCATCGTACGCGTGGCGCGAAACAGAGACGTCTTGACGGTCCCGAGACTGCAGTCTTCCATATCTGCAATTTCCTCGAGCTTCAGGTCTTGGAAGTAGCGGAGCAGAAAGACCTTTTTCTGAAGGTCCGGCAGATCCTCGACGCAGCGACGGATCCGCTCCACAACCTCCTTGCCCTCCAACATCCCCAACGGCGAAGCAGAGCCATTGCCGATAGGACGCTCTCCCAGGACTTCCCATTCGGATGCGCTGCTCGGCGGCAACTCGAGTCGGCGGCGGCGGACGCGCCAGCAATCGATGGCGTGATTGGCCGCCAGCCGGTAGAGCCACGTGGAGAACTTTGCTCTGCTGGGATTCCAATCGGACAGGGATCGGTAGAGCTTGACAAAGACTTCCTGGGTTGCATCCTGAGCCTCGCCCGCGTCTTGGATGATTCTATACACGGTGGAATAAACCCTTTGGCGATGACGGTCGTACAGCTGGGAGAAGGCATCCTCCTCTCCACCCAGGATTCTCGTGACCAGATCTTCATCGGGTTGAGGGGCTATCATCGCGACCAGACTCCGAGAGATCCAGATCCGAACCCCGGTATATGTCTGTACGAACCAAGGCACCTGAGGGTTGACAACATCTTGCCCTCGGCCAGACTTATGTATGAAAACTAAACGATTCGCAACCGGTTTGCAACCATCCCCTGATTTCAATTGGGGACAGTCCCCAATTGAAAGGTGTTTGCAAGCGTGCGGGGCTTGCGGGTAGGATTGTGGCATGGATTTAATGCCCAAGTCAGAAGCGGCGGCAAGGCTGGCCGGCCTGCAGCACTGGATGCAAACGGCCTCGGTCGACGCGGTCTTCGTTTTTCAAAACGTGGATCTTTACTATTTTGCCGGCACGGTACAGTCCGGACTGCTTTATCTACCGGCGGCCGGCGAACCAATCTACCTGGTGCAGAAAAGCCTCACGCGAGCTCAGATCGAATCCACATGGGATCGAATCCTTCCTTTTCCGGGTTTCAAGAAACTTCCCGGGTGGCTGACGGAAGCCGGGTTGAACGGCCTCCGCAGAGTTGGCATCGAGACGGACGTCCTCCCGACAAGCTATTATTTGAAGTTGTCGGAAATATTTCCCCGAATAGAGTTTATCGATGCCTCCGATGCCATACGCCGGATCCGCATGGTCAAGTCCGCCTATGAAGTTGGACAGATACGGCATGCCGCGCGTATGCTGCGCCTGGGATATGAGCGGCTGCCCGAGTGGATCCATCCCGGGGTGAGCGAACTGGCTGTCATGGCGCAGCTCGAGGGCTTCCTCCGCAGCCAGGGGCATCAGGGCCTCATACGGATGCGCGGGTTCAACAGCCAGATGGGTTACGGCACTCTCTCGGGCGGCGCAAGCGCGGCTTACCCCACCTCGATCCCGGGCCCGGTCGGTTTCACAGGTCTCTACCCCGCTGTGCCGATCGGCGGCGGCGAGCACATCCTGGCTCCCGGCGAGACGCTGATCGCAGACATAGTCGCCGGTTACGGCGGCTACATCGCAGACGAAACCAGGACTTACGCACTGGGAAGACTCCAGCCGGACCTGGCAGACGCCCATCGTTTCACGGTTAGCCTGATAAAGGAAATCGAGGCGATGCTGAAACCCGGATCGCTGTGTTCCCAGATCTATCAACATGTCCTCGATCGCGTAAGGGAAAGCCCTTACACCGCGGGCTTTATGGGCATCGGTGACAGCCAGGTCCGTTTCATCGGTCATGGCGTCGGGTTGGAGCTGGACGAGTTGCCCGTGCTTGCCGCGGGATTTGACGTTCCCCTCGAGCCGGGAGTGACGATTGCGGTCGAGCCAAAGATATTTTTCCCGGACCGAGGCGGCGTCGGCATCGAGAACACTTACTTAATAACCGAGTCGGGTTGCGAAAACCTGACGGTCTATCCCGAAGAGATCATGATCATCCCCATCAACTAAACATTTGTGAGCATCGCGGCGCAACCGAGGTCGGAGGAACACAATGGAAGAGTTCAAAATGCGGCCGATCGGGCGGATTCACAGCCCGTTTCAGGAGACTACCCAGATCCCCAAGGGTATGGGCGCAAAACATACGGCCGAAGGCACGTTGGAGCTCTTTCCCGAATTTGAAGCCGGCTTACAAGACATAGAGGGATTTTCGCATCTCATCATCATCTGGGTGTTCCACAAATCCGACAGGTTCGACCTGGTCTTCACTCCGCCTAACGACAACAAACCTCACGGGGTCTTCTCGACACGGTCGCCGCAGAGACCGAACCCAATTGCCTTGACCGCCGTCGAACTGATGCGCCGTGAGGGAAGATTCCTCCACGTGCGCGGAGTGGACATGCTGAATGGAACCCCGGTGCTTGACATCAAGCCCTACACATCAAGTATTCCCGAAGAGAAACTGCGCCGCGGTTGGCTCGCGGCTGCGGAGAAACGCGTTAAGGGCGTGTAAGGCCATGACAGTGGCCAACACAAGCCATTCCAAGGTGCGTGAAACGGCTACGAATCCGCGATACATCGAGAGTGCAAAGATCTGGCTGATCTCTCTCCTGGGCTACTGGGCCATCCGTCTCATCGGAGGCACGCTGCGCTGGCAAGTCGAGGGATGGGAAAACCTCCGTTCCATCCAGGCCGCCAACAAGAACACCATTTATACCTTCTGGCACGGAAGAATCTTCATGGGGACCTATTTCTTCCGCAACCTCGGCATCGTGGTCATGACCAGCCAGAATCAGGATGGGGAGTACATCGCGCGCGTGATCCAACGATTCGGTTACGGCGTGGCGCGCGGATCGAGCACCCGCGGGAGCACAGGCGCGCTCGTGGAAATGATTCGCGAGTTGCGGAATAAGCACGATGTCGCATTCTCGATCGATGGTCCCACGGGGCCGCGCTACGTCGCCAAACCGGGTGCCGTTTGGATAGCTTCCAAGACCGGAGATGCCGTCTTCCCCTTTAATCTGTCAGCCGAAAAAAAGTGGGTTTTAAACAGCTGGGATCATTTCCAGATCCCGAAACCGTTTTCGCGCGTCCTGGTGCTGATGGGGGCGCCCATTTACGTCAAAGAGAATGCAACGGAAGCGGAACTGGAGGATTTTCAGCGGCAGTTGCAGCATTCGCTGGAGGACTTGCTGTACCGCAGCGACGCTCATTGGGAGACACCTAAAATCAAGACAGCGACACGGCATGAACAGCAGAAATCATAGGCGCCCCAGCCGGTCATTTCTTGATTACTGGAGGCGTAATCTTATCATGAGCCGCCACGACCAACACCCGGTAGTCCGAATAGTGATGACGATTGCGATATAGATTGCGGTTGTATTCCATGGTCACCTCAACTTCCTGAGGCAGCCAGAATGCTTCCGGAATGGTCTCGAAGTGCATCTCGCTGAACCATATTTCTGACGTCACTCTGCCCAACATCACGTCAGTTCTGGGCGCCAGCAGATCGGTTTTCATGCGCACGATCTGGTACGACTGCGGATCCACCCACGCGAACCCCTGGTACAGAAGTTGCGCTCGTTGTTGCATGACCGTAGGCCCGAATACTCCGACGATGTCCGCAACTCCCGGCCTCTGGGCAAACGCAATCACATAGGCGCGCGGTTCGGTGCGCTCCCTACCCAAGCAGCGAAAGCACGAACCGAATTGATGGCTGGGCTGAAAGTAGATCGGCAAACTCACAAATCCCGAAGTGAGAAAGGAATAATCGGACATTCTCTCGGGCGCTATTTCGCGGCCGTTCTTGTCAGTTCTGCCCTCATCCAGCCTGCCCATCTTATCGAGAGAAACGGAATAGTTAAATTTCTGTGTGACGGCATCTTGCACGCTGCCATCGTATTGCAACCTCTCGCGCCGGACTTGCTCACTGGAAACGGTGTTAGGAAAATCGTGAAAAAAGACAGCGACCTTTTCCCCTACTTTTTCCAGGACAGTTTCGAGCTCGGCCTGGCTCTCTTCGAATTCCAGATTTCGGAATTCGGAAGGGTAAGCCTCAAACAGTTCGTCGCGAGTCATGTCGACCACCGTCCTCGCCTTGGAATAAATCTCCATTTCCAAAGAA
Organism: Acidobacteriota bacterium; assembly: GCA_050011535.1. GTDB lineage: Bacteria > Acidobacteriota > UBA6911 > UBA6911 > UBA6911 > JAFNAG01. The sequence goes on along the minus strand of JBEKIX010000030.1, from coordinate 4,122 downwards.
GAGGGTCGCGGCGACAGACTGAAGCCGTTCTGGGATGCGCTTTCATTCGCTGCCTCGATTTTTCTCTGGGCAACCAGTTGAGAGAGGTCGAGCGAACCCTGGCGCACGCGCGCGGTCAGGTCGGAGCGGCCTTTGACGGCCACGCGAATGGTGCTGTATTTGCCTGGCTTTACCGCCTCCGGATCGAAGGGCCAAGCCAAAAGGTAGTAGCGTGATATCTCCGATAGGGTCGTAATCAGTGCTGTGTCAAGCGCATTGGTGTTCTTCAAAAAGCGTCCACCGGTATCCGAGGCAAGAGCATTAAGCGCGTCCCAGGGAGCGCTTACTTCATTCGCGGCCATACGCATTCGCTGGCCAGTCGCATCAGGGGCTGGACGCGTTTTTGCGTCCGGAGTACCGCTCACGAGCCCACGGGAATCCAGGCTATAAATCATAATCCCCGCACGAGCCGCGGCAGTGGTGAGGTCCGTCAGTCGCGCCACTATGTCGTTGCGCTGATATTGCAGCACGAAGCCATCCGATATGAAAAACACCAATTTCCGCCCGGGTAGAGATTCAGCGAACTGTAGCAGACCGCGCAATGCCGACAAAGTCCGCTCGCTGATCGCATTCGATATATCCGCAAGATCCCTGGCCCGTTGGCGCGTATCTCTCTCCGCCCGATTGAAGTCGCCAGGACCCAAGTCACGACAAGGTACGGTACATCTCCATCCATAAGGCGGCGCGTATTCTACAGCTGTTCCGATTATCCCCCCGACAAAGTAGGCGAGTACATTGTAGTCGTTTTGTTCTATGGATTGCGCCGCCGCTTCGGTCATCGGCGGACGACCCATATCCTGCACTCCGGGATTCTTAAAATTGTATTTCTCCAAAGAGGCTAACAGGGCCGCTTTGTCGTTGGTTAAAAACTGCGTGGCTGCAAGCTGCCCGGATGCGGCAAAAACGCCAACCCGGTCATTCGGCCCCATCGAGGTGTTCAGGAGACTGGCTATTGCATTCCTGGAGCGCACGGTACTGTCCGCCTCCATATGCCAGTCGTCGAGAAAAATGAATAATGTGCGTCCCGGATTCGCCATTTTGGATCCGGGCTGGGCAGCTTCAGACATTTTAGGTGAAGGCTGGGTGGCCTCAGACATTGATTTGCCTTCGGCCTTGGCCCAGATTTCCCGGTCATGGTCGCTTCCCGCGGAGACAAGCTCCATGAACGATATAGGCTGCACCTTGCCATCGACCTTCAACTCGAACTGATCCATTTTCAGATCGGGAACAAAATGTCCCTGGCGGTCGAAGACCATGACGTCGGTCTGAACCAATCCCACCTTGACACGTATCGTATTGTCAGGTTGCTGCTTCTGGGCTTGTGGCGACGTTTTTACTTGGGAATAGAAGGAAGGCGATCCCTGAACCAAAATAAGCAGGAAAACGGAGGGTGAGGCCAGACGTTTGAAGCACCGCATGAACGCGCTCATGAATCCTCCTACGCGCTGGGAACCATCCATTTCGAGATTCGAGATTCGAAATTCGAGATTGGGAATTTCGAATCTCGAATCTCGAATTTACCTTCGCCTCGGCCGCTAAACACTCGCCGGTTAGTAGCACAGATCATGTTTTCAGCGTCAGTATAGCCGGAATGATACTTCGATGTTCGCGGAAACGCTCACGGGTTGCCCATTAATCATCCCCGGTTTAAAAACCCAGTGCTTGGTGACGGCATCGACAGCTGACTCGTCCAGGCCATATCCAAGCCCGCGCAGCACCTTTACGTTGCGAGCGACGCCATCTTTGCCTATGACAACTTCCAGGAGAACGCTCCCTTCAATGTGTTTCTTTCCCGCTTCCTGCGTATAAGCAGGCAAAGGCGACTGGATGGGTACGGGACCACTCACCGGGCCGCCGATCGAATAAATCGGCTCCCCGGCGCTCGACGGGCCGCTTTCAGTTTTCGGGCCCGGTTGGTTTGCAGGCGTGGCAGGTGCCGCCGCATTCGTCTCTCCCTGCTGCAACCCTTGAAGTTTGTTCCACTGATCGACAGAGACCGCGCGCCTGAACTCGAGCATCATCAAGGCGTTTTCCTTTTCAAGCATTCCGCGCGCGGCCACCACCTGCTCGATTTGCGCCGCGGCCTTTTTGTCGTCAAGTTGATTAGCAGCGATGATCGTCTGCAGGGCTGCTTCCCGACGCTCCAGTTCGAGGCGTAGGCTGTTGAGTTCCGAACGATGACCCAAAAACGCCTGTTCAATTTGCCTGATCTGGTTGTCATTAAGCTGCAGGTGGTGGACTACCCTTGAGTTCTTCCACCACTTTCCCAGATCGGGTTGCGCCGGCGGCATGGGGGATCCCGCCATTGCCGCTGCCGAAAAAAGCAGCGATAACAGAATTGCGGCCGTAATGTGCTTCATACTTGCCTCCAGAAAATGGCGACGCGCTCTCCTAGCTTTCGGCGGCTCAATGCTGTTTCTCATCTTTGGTGATTTCCTTGGTGATCAGGGCGGCAGGCTCCAATGCAGCCGGGACGTTCTGGTTGATCATTCGGCTCACTCCAACCAGCAGGTCCTGATCGTAACCCGCCGCGAAGTCCGGCATGGGCAGTTTTGGGCGCTCACTGAAGAGCATCGTCATTACGATCAGCACGAGGGCAACCGCGGCAGGGATCCAGACCGTAGGCCGCCAGACGCGCCACCAGCTACGCCGGATCGGACGACTCCTCAACCTTTCCACGATCCGCGCCTCCATGCCGGCCCTCGGTTCGGCCCTGCCATACTCCGATAGGGCTGTATCAAGCCATTCGTCGATTTTCCGGTCCCATGGTTCACGCACCATAATATCCATCCATCAGCGCTGTGAGTTTTTCCTTGAGTTGCTTCCTCGCCCGGGACAGCCGGGTTCGGACAGACGATTCCTCAATGCCAAGCAACTCGGCGACTTCAACGGAAGTCATCCCTTCCACCGTAGACAGTTGCAGGGTCTCCCGGAGATCACGGGGCAGAGCCCGCAGAAGGCGATCCAACAACGCCTGCCTCTCCGCGTTGAGCAACGCTTCTTCGGCACCCACGCCTTTCGTCGCCAGCAACGGGAGCAAGTCCTCGGAGCGTTCATCGCGCCGGTTCGTGGATCGCCTGCGCATTCGGTCCACTGCCAGACGCCACGCGATGCGCGCAAGCCAGGCGCGCATCCGTTCCACCTTGTTGACGTCCCCGGACCGGAAGGCCCGGAAGAAGGTCTCCTGGACGACATCCTCCGCATCCTCGGCATTGCGCACGATCGCGAAGGCGATTTTGAACACAAAGCGCGCGTGGGCATTGACCAGCGCTTCGAAGTCGACAGCAGCTGCCCGTGTCACTGGTGTTTCTGCCAAGATCACCTTCTCCATCGCGCGAACTCTCGACACAACTCCATTTTCTAAGACGGGCCAGGGTTCCCTGCTGTCGCAAAACATTTTTGCTCGCCGTGAAGGGGTTGTATCTTCAATATTCAAAATTTAGCGAAAAATTGAATATTGAAGATACGACCCCCTTCGTTCATGATCTAGCGTTCCGTGCTTCCCGTCGAAAGGAGAGGTAGGCATATTTCCGCAAAGGGAAAAGCCAAACCGGCCGTTTTAAGCGGACGAGGAACCGGCAGGCACCAGCGTGGCGACAGGGTACCGATTCAACTGAGTCTCGTTGAAATGCAGGAGGCCAAACTGGAAGTGCCGTCCGAAGCTTACGCTGACGATTCTCCGGCCACCGCAGCCGCTGAGAACGGCCCCGTGCCTGAATCTGAGCACGCCGCGGCGCCTGCTCCATCCCGAGGTCCGCAGCGCCGGGAGACAGCGGAGAGCATGGCGGCGCGTCAGCGAGAGATCTCGGTGTCGGAGTTTTTTACTAAGAACCGTCACCTTCTGGGATTTGACAACCCGCAAAAAGCGCTGCTCACTACCATCAAAGAAGCCGTCGACAACTCGCTCGATGCGTGCGAGGAAGCGGGCATCCTTCCGACCCTCAAGATCGAAATCCAGCAGCTCGCAGAGGACCGCTTCCGGATCGCAGTGGAAGACAACGGGCCCGGGATCGTCAAGGCGCAGGTTCCCAAGATCTTCGGCAAATTGCTTTACGGCTCGAAATTCCACACCTTGAAGCAGGC
>JBEKIX010000029.1:0-28529 GCA_050011535.1 Acidobacteriota bacterium | reverse complement strand
GGTATCCGATCTTCGACCAGGTCACCGAAGTCGACGGCATTGGCGCGATTCAGGTCGCCCCCTCCGATCCCAACATCATCTACGCCGGCAGCGGCGACTCGGTCGGCGGCAGCGATGGCGACGGCATGTATAAATCCACCGACGCCGGCAAGACCTGGGAGCACATCGGCCTCGAAGACACCACCAGGATCAACAAGATGGTCGTCGACCCCAAGGATCCCAACCTGGTGCTCACGTCCACCACGGGAGACCCCACGTACCACGGCGGCGGTGTCTATCGAACCACCGATGGGGGCCAGACCTGGCAGAACGTTCTCAAACCCGAGGGTGTGAACGGTACGCGCGATCTGGAATATGCCTTTGACATGCCCAACGTGATGCTCGCCACCACGCAGGGCACCGGGGGCGCCGGCGGTCGCGCGGGCGCCGCCGCCGCCCCAGCCGTGCCCTCGAAGTTGTTCAAGTCCACTGACGAAGGCAAGACCTGGACCCAGATCACCTCGCTGCCTCCCTACACGGGCCGCATCAGCGTCGCCGTTGCCATGCACACCAACGGCCAGCGCCTCTACGTCGTCGGAGGCAACCTGGAGGGGGGCTCCGGGCTATTCCGCTCCGACGATGGCGGCGCCACGTGGAAGCACATGGCCGGCAACGACACCCGCATCAGCAACGGCCAGGGCAACTACGGCAGCGGCGTCTGGGTGGATCCGCAGGACCCCGACATCCTGTACACGGTGAGCACGGCGATGTATCGCTCCACCGATGGGGGCCAGACGTTCATCGCCTTCAAGGGCGCGCCTGGCGGCGAGGACTATCACGTCATGTGGATTGATCCCACAAACGGCAAGCGCATTCTGGCGGGCGCGGATCAGGGCGCGAACGTCACGATCGATGGCGGCAAGACCTGGAGTACCTGGTACACCCAGCCCGTCGCGCAGGTCTATCACGTCTCCACCGACACGCGGTACCCGTACTGGGTGCTGGCGGCGCAGCAGGATACAGGTGCGGTGATGACCCGCAGCCGCGGTGACTTCGGTCAGATCAACATGACCGACTGGTCCCCGCTGCCGTCTTCGGAGTTCGGCACGCTCACGGCCGATCCCCTCCACCCCGACATCATCTATGGCGTCGGGTACGGCGCGGGTGGCGGCGGCGGCGGCCTGGTCAAGATCAACATGGCCACCGGGCAGTGGGAAAACGTGGCGCCGAATTTCGGCGCGGACGGCGCCAGGTACCGCGCCAGCCGCGATTTCTGGAAGAGGTTCGACACGGCCTTCGATCCGCACGCGATGTACGTGGGCTATCAATGTCTGCTCGTGACGCGCGACGGGGCCCAGACCTGGAAAGCCTTCAGTCCCGACCTCACCACGCCCAAAGGCGAGCCGCAGGTGGCCTGCGGCACCCCGGCGCCGGCCACGGCCGGAGGCGGAGGACGCGGTCGCGGTGCGGCTACTCCGGCGACAGGCGGAGTAGCACGGGGCGCGGCGCCCGCACGCGGAGCAGGGGCGGAGGGCGCGACGCCAGCGGCTCCGGCCGGCGGCGGGCGTGGCGGCGGCGCTTCGATCAGCGATTTCGCCATCTCCACCTTCAAGCAGGGCGTGTTCTGGACGGTCAGCAGCAACGGACAGATCTACCACACGGTGGACGGCGGCCTGCACTGGAACAACGAGAGCAACATCTCCGATGCCCCGGCCAACGTGACCTTCAACACGATTGACGGCGGGCACCATGACGTCGCAACGGCGTACGTCGCCGGCCGGGCCGGCGGAGGACGCGGCGCCGGCGCCGCACCCGGTGGCGCCGATACCAACGCGCCCTTGATGTGGCGCACACATGATGGCGGCAAGACGTGGAACAAGATCGTCAACGGATTGCCCAGCGACCAGCGCACCGGGAGCTGGGTAAACGTGATCCGCGAGGATCCGAAACAGAAAGGCCTGCTCTTCTGCGGCACGGAGACCACCGTCTACATGTCCTTCGACGACGGCGACCACTGGCAGTCACTGCGCCAGAATCTGCCCAGCACCTCCATCCGCGATCTGGTCTTCCACACCGACGACCATATGAACGATTTGGTGATTGCGACGTACGGCCGCGGCTTCTGGGTTCTCGACGACATGAGCCCGCTACGCGAACTCGCCGCTAGGGCCCAGACGATCGCCGCCGCGCCGGCCTACCTGTTCAAGCCAGGCGACGCCATTCGCGCGCGCATCAACGCCAACTGGGATCAGCCCATGTCGGTCGAGCTGCCGCATGCGCCTAATCCGCCATACGGCGCCATCATCTACTACCACCTCAGCCAGCCGCCGACCGGCGAAATGACGCTCCAGGTCTTCGACGCCTCGGGCCAACTGGTCCGCAAGATGTCCAGCACTCCGCCTCCACCCATCGAAGGCGCGGCCTACCCCGATTACTGGCTGGCCTCGCCCGCCGACCGCGCCTTGCCGACCTCGGTGGGCACAAATCGCATCAACTGGGATCTGCACTACGACGATCCCCCGTCCTTCAGCCACGACCTCGAAAACCAGATGAACATGGTGGAGGGCTCGGTGACACCCGGTCCCCATGGCCCGCAGGCTCCGCCCGGCACCTACACTCTCAAGCTGACCGTGGACGGCAAGGTCTATACGCAGACGGTGGCGGTGCGCAACGATCCGCGGGTCGGCGAGGGCCCGGCGGTGATGGCCGCGCTGCAGGCACAGAACAAGCTGACGCAGCTCGCCTACCAGGGTATAAAGGACAGCTATAACGGCAACGAGGAAGTGGCGGCCACGCGCGCGCAGGTCTCCGCGCTCATCCAAGGCCAGCTGCCAGCCGATGTCGCGGCCGAGGCCAAGGCGCTCGATACCAAGTTGGGCACTTTCGGTGGCGCTGTCACCGGACGTGGTGGCCGCGGCGGAGGAGGAGGAGGAGGAGGCTTCGGCGGCCGCGGGGGAGGCGGCGCGCCCGCTCCCGGCGCAGTCACGTCGTTCATTGCGCTCAACGGCAGCTTCAACACCATGGTGAGCATGATGCAGGTCGGCCTCGACATGGCGCCCACCAAGGCCCAGATCGATACCTGGGAAAGCGACTGCAAGAACTACAGCACCACCGTCACCGCGTGGAAGACGATGCTGTCGCAAGACGTGGTGGCCTTCAACGCGCTACTGAGCAAGAATCACCTGCAGCCGTTGACCGTGACGCCGACCAAGCTGAGCGCTCCGAGCTGTACTTTCACTCTACCAGCAGCGCGCTAGCGCGCGGCGGCAGACATCATGTGAACGCCCTTACGCGCGTGATTGCCGGCCGGTTCATTTGAACTTGGAAAATGTGGACACCCACTTTTTCTGCATCCTTGAGGAGCAGGCGTCTCGCCTAAGCATCTGCCGAAAATCAGTAACGTGCGCGGATCACCCGAGTCCGGAAATCAATACTTACCTAGCTGGGAGAGGTCCACCTTGCGTAACTCCGTGCGCTCATTGATTTGCGTTGGTGAGTAGGGTATGGTTTTTCCGCCCAATAAATTGAGGCCTGGAAGAAACGGCTAGTCTCATGATATCCACGCTTGCACATGGTATCGAAGAAACGCTGAAAAGCATCATTCTGGAAAAGTACCAGATTGCCTACGACGCGCTGAATCTGACGACTCCGCCGCGCATCGAAATGGGAGAACTCGCGCTGCCGGTGGCATTCGATCTGGCCCGCAAGGTGCGCCGCTCCCCAAAGGACATCGCGCAAGAACTCGCTCTTGCGGCGGAGGCAATCCCAGGTGTTTGGAAAGTCGCCGTGGCAGGCGCAGGGTATCTGAACTTCTATCTGGATCGCCCGAAGCTCGCGCTCGAACTTTCCAAAAGCATCGACGGCCGGCGCTTTGGCCTGGCGCCGGACCAGGATGGCTCCGCGGGAAAGATCATCGTGGAGCATACCAACATCAATCCGAACAAAGCCGCCCACATCGGCCACTTGCGCAACGCGGCAATCGGCGACTCCTTCGTGCGCTGCCTGCGGTTCCTGGGACGCCCCGTCGAGGTGCAGAACTACCTCGACAACACGGGGGTCCAGGTTGCCGACGTCGTCGTAGGATTGGAGAGAATGCTGGGAAAGACGCTGGCTGAAGTCGTGGCCGTAGAGGGCAAGTTCGATTACTACTGTTGGGATGTGTACGCGCGCGTCTCCCGGTTTTATCAGGAATCGGAAGAGCACCAGAAGTGGCGCAGCATTACGCTGCAAGCGATCGAGGCCGGGAACAACCCGACCGCAGAACTTGCGGAGCATGTGGCCATGAGGATCGTGCGCGCGCATCTGAAAACGATGGGACGCATTAATGTCCATTATGATCTCCTGCCCCGCGAGAGCGAGATCATTCATCTCCATTTCTGGGAAAAAGCGTTCCAGCTTCTCCGCGAACGGGGCGCCATATACTTTGTTGAAGAGGGCAGGAACCACGGCTGCTGGGTGATGAAAACGGGCGACGGAGCCGAGGCTGGAGGATCGCGCGAGCAGCTGGAAGAGGATGAGAAGATCATCGTCCGCTCGGATGGCACCGTGACTTACGTCGGCAAGGATATCGCCTATCAGCTCTGGAAATTCGGGCTGCTTGGTCTCGATTTTCACTACTGCCCGTTTCAGGACTTCGACGGCGGTTCCCTGTGGATGACGACGACGGAGGAAACCTCCGGCGCCAATCCGCCTCATTTTGGCGGTGGTCGGCGCGTCTACAATGTGATCGACGCGCGCCAATCTTATCTTCAGAACGTCGTCCTGCAGGGACTCAAAGCACTCGGCTACGAGGAGCAGGCCGCAAACTCAATCCACTTTTCCTACGAAATGGTTGCGCTGACTCCTGCTTGCTGCGACGAACTCGGTTACCAGTTGTCTGAAGAGGAAAGAAAACGCCCCTATGTTGAGGTGGCCGGCCGCAAAGGGCTGGGAGTCAAGGCGGACGACCTGCTGGACACCCTCGTGGCAAAAGCGCTGGTTGAAGTTCAAGCGCGTCACGCAATCGCGAAAGAGGAAGCCGAGAGTATCGCGCGCATTATCGCAGTAGGCGCCCTGCGATATTTCCTGTTGCGGTTCGCTCGCAACACGGTCATAGCATTTGATTTTAAGGAAGCCCTGAGTTTCGAGGGTGAAACCGGCCCCTATGTTCAGTACGCAATCGTGCGGGCCAACAACATCTTTCGCAAACTGGAGGACGTGGACTGGAGTGAAGCTCGCTCGGCCTTCGATCCCGCCAATCTCTCCGTGTTCCTCAGCTGCAACGACGAAATCTGGGAGCTTACGTATCAGGCAGCCCGCTTGCCGGAGGTCGTCCGCCAGGTGGAGCAGTCGCTCGAGTTGTCACAACTGTGCAAATACTTGTTTCACCTCGCGCAAAGGTTCAACCTCTTTTATCATAAGTATCATATCCTGTCGGAAACCGATCAGGACAGGAAGATGAATCTGTTGTTCGTGCTCGATCTCGTGCGAAGCCAGTTGACCAAGGGCCTCGACCTGTTAGGCTGTGAGGTCCCGCGCATCATGTGAGTGCTTATGACGCTTCTATCAGTTTTGCCTGTGCTCGCACTCGGGCTTTGGCTTCAAGGCGGCCTCCCATCCGCCATCGCGCCTGCTGACAGTTGTCTTACTCCCGTTGAAAACCGGCAGCTGTCGGCAACTCCAAATATCGAGGGACGCATCAAAATCTATCGCCAGATTTCCGAACGGTTCCATCGAGCAGTCGAAGCGACGATTTCCAAACAGGACTTTGACTTTATCCCGGCGATGCTGCGCTGTTGGAAGGATCGGCTGACGGCCTCCTTGCAAGACATCGAGGCCAAGGTCAACCGGAAGAAAAAATCAGGAGCTTTGATCGACTACGAGATCCAGGTTCGCAAGTCGATATTCTACGTGAACGATGTCCGGCTGAAGGCGCCCTATACGCAGCAGGACGATTTTGATTCCTGGATTGCGCAAGCAGAGTTGGTTCATCAAAAGTTTGTCGACATTCTCTTTCAAAGATGATCCGCCTAGTTTGGGGAACGGGATGATGACACCATTTATCAAAAGGATCTGCTGGGCCGTGCTGGGTCTCGTACTCGCATCGGGGGTGCGCGCGGGGCAGAAGAAAGAGTTCCTGACACCCGACGAAATCGAAAAAATTCAGGATGCTCAGGAGGTCGATGCCCGAGTCAAGATCTACCTCCAAGCCGCTTCCTTGAGGCTGAAAACCGCGATGGACCGCATGTCCGGCAAAGAATCGGCGCCTGGAGATCCGCTTGAGTTTTTCAGCGTAGAGGACATGCTCGACGGATACTATCGAATCCTGCACAGCGTCATGCTGAACGTGGACGATGCGGTGCAGAATCGCATGGGAGATCAGAAGAAATCCCAGGCTGCCTTGAAGAATCTGAAGACGGTAACGGAGGCTTCCCTGCCGCAGCTACAGGTTCTCAAAAAGCTCAGCGAAGACCAGAAACGCGAAGAGGCATGGAAATTGATCGGCAACGCCATCGAGATTACGAACGGGGCACACGAAGGCGCTGCGAAGGCTCTGGAGCGCAAATTTGCCGCTTCCGAATGACCCTGGTGTTCGCCTGCGTGCCTGCCCGGCCCATTGCAGAAGCGACGTTATCTTGACAGGCCGGCGGCTACACGTCCCAGCAATGTGTGAATCTCGAGGGTAACTCCCAAGCCGGCCGCGGCAGGCGTGAAATCGATTGTGGAGAACGGATCAGGCCAGATCAGGGCCCCGTGCGCAGGGATCGTCACCTGTTCGGCGGACAAGATCCTCCCTCCCTGCACCAGCGTGAATACGACCACATCCTGTTCCCCCTCCGGATTCGCCAACCAGAATCGGCCTCCAAACTCGGTTAACCACCAGGCGGGGAGGGACCATTGCCAAGGCACCCGTTCGGACTCCACCGGCAATCCCAGCCCCACACCGGCACTGGTTACTTTGTCGCGCGAACCGATCACGGGAATGTCGCTGGTCGTCTCCCAATGTCCGTCCTGTCCGAGGTCGGTGGGAAGATCCCGATGGACTACGAGTTCCAGAGATGATGATCTCTCCACTACCAGCGAGTACTGCGCGGCAAGTTGCCCTTGTGCATCGTAACCCTGCCACAGCGTCCTGGCGGGCAAGCCCATGGAGTTGCTGATAAGATACATCACCTCTTCGCCGGGATTGTCCTCAGTACCAAGAGGAGGCCAGATGAGATGCGTGGAAGGCGCGGGTTTTGAGACGGCGGCACCAAAGTATTCGCGCTTTTGACTCGAGGCTTTGCCCGTCGCAGTTGAAGCGGCATGAGCCGCGGGACCAGCCGATGGACAGAGACCCGGCGCGGATATGGCTGAGCTCGTGTCTGTCGGAGTCAAACTCATCATGGAATCCGAGGTCTGCGAGGCTGACGCAGCCGTCAGGCGGTTCTTTCCTGGAAGCGGGGCATCATTCAAACGAACGACTCCGGAGGCGGCAGCAGTTATTCCTGCTTGGGCGCGGCCGCCGATCACTTCCTCCGGCACTCCCAATCGGTCGCCGAGATTGGCGGCTTCCATTTGGTTCCCGCCCGAAATCGCCGCGGGGGAACCTACGTCGAGAATACCGATCTGACAGTCTCCCGTTTCGACTTCCATGCCCAGCGCTCGCACGATCCATGTGGAGGCATCAGCGGGCGCAAGAGAAGAAGTGTGAAGATTAATCGGAAAGCACTCCGATTCAACTGAGAGTTCAGGCATGCCGTTCGCTGCCGATCGCAACACCGAAAAGGCTCTGGAAGCCGGAATTGCCTGGAAATCAAAGGATATCGCGCCGTTTGGTGATTTCTCGAAGCTATATCTTCCGTGGTAGTTGATGGACGCCGGCGCGTGATTGCGCGGTGCGGAGGCAATGGCCAGGTGAGCTTTTTCCTGCCGGAATGAAATGGGGACTGCGAGCGCCGTACTGACCGCTGATGCGATGTCTTGAGGGCTTGTTCCAGGCGCGAAAAACAGGCTGCCGGCCACCGCCACGTCTTCGCCGCCGCGCACTTCGACTCCGGTCGCGGATTCCAGAAGTCTGGTCAGGCTGATATCAGCCGCACGGTATTCCAGGCGCAGGCCCGCGGCAGAAGTCGCCAACGAAGCCGAGAGCGTGGCATTCCCGCCGGAAATGGGTTGGAGTCTTAGCGATGCCTCCACAGGCTCCGATGCCGACGAACTACAAACAAATCGGGATTCGCCAAAAACCGCGGTTTGACCTGACTGGACCTCCCGCGTAGTGTTTGAGACCTGTACCTTGACGTGTCCCTCCATGACGCTCAAAGAGGTAAAAGGCACGACCTCGCCACGCAGCCTCTCCGAACGATCCGAGCCGATCTCGAGGGTCGGCAACATGAGATCGCCCACACGGACTACAAAACGACCGCCGGATGCATCGACGGTACCCGCTGGAGTGTTTACATGGAACTCCCGCTCATTTCCTTGGACCTCGGAAAGAACGACTCCCCTGGCAAGGAATAGCTGGTCGGCGGGTTGCAATGCGCTTTCGGGGATCTGGGCGAGCGTTCCAGATTCCAGGGTCAATCGATAGGAATCGCGCCAGAGGACCTCCGCCGAGCCGGATCGAGAGCTTCGCACCCAATCGCCCGGACGAAGGATCTCTCCCGCGGCCGTACGCACCCAAGAGACGGAGTCCGATGTCAGCACTTCCAGGCTTTCTCCAGGATCAATCACGCGAGCATACCCGATGTCTCCCCTGCCCGGGAAAACAAGGCTCAGGATTGTAATGCCTGCAAGGATGGCAGCGGCGAGCGGAAACCATCGAAACGCACTCCGGCGTCGAACGCTTTGGACTGCCGCGACTCCATCGTCGCGCCTCTGACTTGTCGCCGTTTGAACTACTCTCTGCACGAACTCTTCGCCGGGAGCATGCCGGGCCAGGTGGCTGCGAAGTCGTTCACCTTGACGGTGCCAGTGTTCCAGAAGCGCACGGCAATCCACACATCGAACGAGATGGCTTTCGACCTCCGCCGTCTCACTGACAGTGAGTTCGCGGTCCAAAAATCGAGAAAGCATGGGAGTGTATCTTGAGCAGGTCATGATCGATCGCTCCTGAGTTTCGAGTCTTCAAGCTTGTCACGAATCAGTGAGCGCACCCGATAGAGCTTTTCACCCACCGCCGAGACCGTCATGCCGAGAATCCGGGAAATCTCCTTGTAAGACAGATTGTCGATGTGCTTCATGACAAAGATCTCGCGATAGTCCCGCCTGAGCGATTCAAGGACAGACAGCAGGTCTTCCTCGGTAAACTCGAACTCAGGATCCTCCAGTGCCGGGGCGGGTTGAGAATTAATCTCCCGATGCAGCTCTTTGTTCTGATCCAGTGAGACCCAGCGCGGGTTGCGACGGATAGCATCGATGCATTTATTTCTGGCGATCTTCAGCAGCCAGACCTTGAAGCATGAGCCGTCGCGAAGAGTCGCAAGGGATTGATATGCCTGAACAAAGGTCTCCTGTGCGATGTCCTCTGCGGTGGAGAAGTTGCCGACATAGTTGTACGCCAGGCCTAGTACGGTATTCATATAATCTCGTACCAGCCTCTCGAAGGCTACAGCTTCGCCCTCGATGCACCGGCGCACTAACTCTGAGGTCGGATCCATGCCCTTCGCCTGCAGGAACAATTTGAACGCGCTCAATATAGAGTCGGCCGACAGCGCCAATATTAGGCGACATTTTGAGGTGTAAGGATCGGTGTCGGTCTTTATGAAGTATAGCGCGAAACCCGCTTCGGGGGGCAATGGATCATTTACGAATGCTGTCCCGGTCCTGCAATCGTCATCGTCAAATCTCAACGCCCGGTCAGCCAACTGTTGTGCGCGGCCAGGTTCAGTTCGTCTTGGAAGAGGCTGATACCGGCAATGCCTATCGCGCCAGCATCGAGGACTTCGGCAATGCGATCGGGCCGAATGCCCCCGAGCCCTAAAACCGGCAGTGTGAGTGCGCCACAAATTCGTCCGAAGCGGCGCAAGCCCAGTGGTTTTCCGTACTTGAGCTTTGACGGAGTCGGAAAGATCGGGCCCAGCAGGATGTAGTCAGCGCCACCGGCAGCGGCGCGCTGAGCCTGAGGCCGGGAATGAGCCGATACTCCCATTATGAAGTTCCTTGGCAGATGGGGTTTGAGATCGGCGCTCGTGATGCCCGATGAGGGAAGATGCACACCGTGCGCACGGCCGGCCAAGGCAATGTCGATTCTGCCATTGACGATGATTCTGCACTTCGTACCTCCCGCAAAACGCACTGTCGCTCTTGTCAAAGCAAGCAGCTCAGCATCCGGGAGGTCCTTTTCGCGCAACTGGACGAAATCGACACCGAGGGACAGGGCGCGCCTGATCCTATCGAGGAGCGCGTCGATAGACTGAGCGGGCAGCTGGTGGCGATCGGTTATGTAGTAAAAGACCGGCCGCCTAGTGAATGAGAGAATCCCGGTGATTCCTCCGGAAGAATGCAATTTCCTGACATCCTATGATCAGATTTGCGATGCCGAGGCCCAGAATGGCCCATTTCACATACGGGTTTACCATCCAGGATCGCATAAACGGGAAGTGGTAGATGAAGTAGTTGTTGTCCCAAAAATACTGCCAGGGCAGAAGCATGAGCAGCGCGCCTACAGCAAGCCAGTACACGATTTGAACACAATAGAGCATGGTTTGGAGAACATTCACGATTCTGACCATTCTCGAACGTGAATGCGGTTCGCCAAAATTTTCCATTCCCGAATCCGCGAACCGAAAAGAGGTTCTAGAGGGCATGCCTATCCAAACCGCTCTTGAGGTTGTCGATCCTTTGAGCCACATCCCGATAGCTCGGATCGAGGCCAAATATCGTTCCCAACGACTCCAGCGCCTGGTCAACATCGCCGGCAGCCGTATGGGCAATCGCTATATCATACCGGAGAGCCATCGTTTCGTGTGAGGAAATCTCTTTGATGTTCAGACCCGTCCGGCACCAGCGAATGGCTGATCTGGGCATGTCTCTCTCTAAAAAGCAGGTGCTCAGCATCCCACAGCACTGAATGAACTCTCTTGGCGACTCCTGCGGATCCAGCGCCTTGATGGCGACTTGAAACTCCTTTATGCCATCCTCGGTCAGCCCCATTTCGCGGAACGCAATGCCGAGGTTGAAGTGGGTTTCGAAATCCTCCCGCGTAATCTCCAGGTTGGTGAGAGAGTTCACTTCCTCGATGATATCGACAAACATGGAGTTTGAGGGCGCGTCGGCATCCCTCCCACCCCAGGCATGTGTGGCGCGCGCCGGTTCCGGCGCGGCGAAAACAGCTGTCTCTTTTGTCACTTCCTGTGCGGCTTGTCCCGCAGGATCTCCGCAAGCGGCGTCCGCCCGGGGAACAGTGTGTAAGCTGCTGCCCGCAGCCTCCAGGTTCTGACCCTCCGGGAGATGGGCGGCGTTGGAGAAGGCGGCGGCATCCGCATCATCGGACAAAGGCACCTTCAGCAGCACGGGTTCCGGCTCAAGAAATGCAGATGCTGCTTCTGGTGAGGCCGGTGTGGAAGCCGCAGAGACCGCGGGCCTGCGGGTTGCGGCCCATTCGATCCCCAGCTGGCTGCAACGTGCAGGCAGATCCGGGTGATCGGGACAAATGGCTGTGATTTCACCAAGTTTGGCACGGGCCTCGTCGTGAAATCCGAGACGGATATAAAAGTCGACTTCCTGCAGTTGCTCTTCAATCGATTCCGGACCAGAAGGTTGCGTGATATCCTGCGCGTATTCATCGACGGCGGTTTCCGCCTCGGCGTCCGGGATGCTCTCCTGCGCTTCCGGCAGACCTTGTGCATCCTTGAAGAAGATCTCGGAAAGGTCGCCCGACAGGTCTACCTCAAACGGAGTTGAGGATGGCCCGCCCGGTGGGTTCGCCGGCTCGATCTCGAGGTCCATTCCGTGCTCGCGTGCGAATGCAACGACATCCAATTTCGAATTTGCCAGATCGGGCGCCAGGTCGGTTGCTTCCCCCAGGAGTTTCTTAGCCGCTTCCTCTTCTCCGGCTTCACGCTTCAGGGCCGACAGCAAAATGTACTGTTCCGCAGCCAGCCTGTTCTCGCCACTTTCGCGAAACAAAGAGGCCAAACGGGACCTGACGTCCCGGTCCTTTGGTCTTCTCATTTCGAGGCCGCGCAGCAGCTCGAGGGCTTTTTCCTTCATCCCATAATTAAGGAGCAAGTCGATTTCCACGATGGTGGAATCCGATCCTGCATCGCCTGCCGATTCGATGACGGCCGCCGCGGCTGCATTATTGAGGCTTCGAGCCGAGGTGCGATTGGACTCCTGCAGGGTGCGCGGCAGTCGATAAGGGGTGCCGGGGAACGCTTGCTCAAATACTTTCCGGTGTTTGGACAGATAGATTTCATTGTCCGGGGCGGCCTGGAGAATCTTGCCGAGAGGTTCCAGCGCCTCACTCGGGTTGCCGGAGCTAATGTGGTAATCCACGATCTTCTCGAGCACCGATATGTACTGGCGGTCGTCGTTGGCAGCAAAGAATATCTCTGAGAGCTTATGAAGTGTGGGCAGATGCTCAGGATTGGCATCCAGAATACGGTGGTAAGCATCCGCGAGCGAGTCCGTAGCTCTGCAACTGATGACAACAGGAATCACGGGTTCGAGGCAGGCCAAAGCTTGATCCGGGTTGCCCGATTCCAGGAATGCTGCGCTCAAGGAAAAGAAGCAGGCAAACCGGGAATCGTCGGCGTTGAACAGCACTCGAAAGTACCGTTCCGCGCGATCAAGGTCGCCGGCAGCCTGATAGGCGCATCCCAGAACTTCTAATAGGGCAGGGTCGCGGGTTGCGGAATCGATAGACTCCTTGACCTGATCCAGAGCCGCCTTGAGATCTCCGGCTTGGAGCGCGGATTCCAGGAATCCTCTCAGCGCCTCGGAGCTGGCCAGGTTGAGGGCGAGCGCACGCCGGAACGAAGTCATCGCAGCCGGCATATCACCGCTCTTCATTTGAGCGCGCGCGGCTTGGGCTAAAGACTCGTACGCCTTCCCCTTGCTGTCCTGCGCAAGATAGGATTCCGCCAGTTTCAGCTGTACGGGCGAATTCGCTGGATCGATTTCTGCGACTTTCTCATAGGCTTCGAGGGCCTCGCGGGGTTTTCCTTGCTGCGCGCACAGATCGGCGAGGAGAATGTATTGATTGCGCGCATCCACGTTCATTCCCTGGCGCACGTAGAGAGCCGCGACCGACGAGTTGATCTGCAGATTCTCGGGGTCGGTATTCAGGATTTTCTTATAGACAGCGATCGCCTTCAGCAGAAAGTTGTTGCGGGCATAGCTTTCCGCGACTTGGGAGAAGAGGCGGTTGGCCTCACTTACGTTTCCCTCGCGCAAGTGCAGGTCGCCAATGGTGTTGAGGGTGAGAACATCCTCAGGGTCGTCTTTGACAATCTTTTCATATTCGTGGATTGCCTGGGTGATCTTACCCTGCTGAACGTACCGTTCCCCTTCGCGCAGGATTCTGCTCTTGTTGTCACTGGACATCATTCCCTCCCCAGGCGTTGACGCCACGGAAAGTTCGTCGATGGCGGGGAGATGGTCCTTGGCTGGCGATTGCGTGCCGGTGGAACTCAGTTCCATACCCCATGTTGCGGTCGAAGCCGTACTGGGGATATTCCGACGCCAGGGAAATCATCAGGGCATCGCGCTTCACCTTAGCCACGATCGATGCCGCGGCAATCGAGTAAGAGCGTGAATCGCCGCCGATGATGCCGATGCAGGGCATTTCCAAACCGTGAAGAAAAAAGCCGTCGACGAGTACCACATCGGGGGGGATGGGCAAGTTGGCAATTGCCTGACGCATGGCTCCAAAACTGGCCTGAAGAATGTTTATCTGGTCGATTTCGACTTCGGAAACAGATCCGAAGCCGACGCCCAGCGCCTCAACTTCTATTCGTCCAGCCAGGAGCCGCCGTGTCTTTACACTTAGAATCTTGGAATCGCGGATCGGGCTGTAGTCCCCGGCTCCATCGAGCACGACTGCGGCCGCCATTACCGGCCCTGCGAGGGCCCCGCGGCCCACTTCGTCGACTCCCGCGATAAAGCGGAAGCCATTACGCCGCAGGATCTCCTCGAAGTAGTCGTGGCTCCACATGGAGACTGAGTTTTACTCCCCGGACGGAACCCCATGTACAGGGCGTTCCCCTCTTCCTGTTTCCTTCAACCGGGCGGCTTTGCCACGCCGTCCGCGCAAGTAATACAAGCGCGCGCGCCGCACTTTCCCCTGCTTCACCACTTCCACCTTTTCGATGATGGGAGAGTGAAGCGGGAAGATGCGCTCGACTCCATAGCCAGACGTTACTTTCCGGACCGTAAAGGTGGACGATATCCCGTGCCGCTTGACGGCCAGCACCACGCCCTCAAAGAGCTGGATACGGTATTTGTCCCCTTCCTTGATCTTGACGTGCACGCGCACCGTGTCGCCAGATCGAAGATTGGGAATATCTGTCCGTAATTGTGAATTATCGACCGCTTGCAGCAAGTTCATAATACTCTCCTTGGGAATTATTTCTTGACCATCTCCGGCCGGCACTCCCGAGTTTTCTGCAAGGCACGCTCCTTGCGCCATCGGTCGATTCTGGCGTGATCGCCAGATAGCAGGACCTCGGGCACGGACATGCCGCGGAACTCGGCCGGACGCGTGTACTGTGGGTAATCCAGCAGTCCGGTGCTAAAGCTCTCATTGCGGGCCGATTCCGCGTTTCCCAACGCGCCGGGCAACAATCGAGACACCGAATCGAGAATCACCATGGCAGGAATCTCGCCGCCGGTCAGGATGAAATCCCCGATCGAGATTTCCCTATCCACGAGGCTGTCCACAACCCTCTGGTCTACCCCTTCGTATCGGCCGCAGATAAGAATTGCATGCGGAATTGTCGCAAACTCCAGGGCAATTTCCTGTGACCAGAGCCTGCCTTGGGGCGAAAGCAGTACTACCTGCGCCCCGGCTTCTCCAGCCGTACCCCTACAAAACTCGACGGCTTCAAACAAGGGTCCCGGCATGAACACCATGCCTTCTCCACCCCCGTAGGGTCGATCATCCACGCTCCGATGCTTGTCGCGTGCAAAGTCGCGCAGATTTACCACCCGAACGTCAAGGATGCGGGATTGGCAGGCGCGCCGCACGATGCCAGACTCCAGGACGCCTTGGAACAGCTCCGGGAAAACGGTGATAATATCAAATCTCATTCGTTCAGATCCAACAATCCTTCCGGCAAATCCACCACAATCTCCTTGCGCGGGATCGAAATCTCCTTGCAAATAGCGGCTACGACAGGGACTAAGAATTCTCCGCGCTCTCCCTGCACAACCAATTGCTCGTTCCCGGCAATGTGCATTACCTCGCGGACCAGACCCAGGCTCCTGCCTTCCTTGTCCCGCACGGTGCACCCAACGAGGTCATAATCCCAATAAGTTCCATGCGGAATGGGGACAGCCTGATCGGCTTCAATTACCACCCAGGTCCCGACCAGGGTCTCGGCCTCTGCAATGGAATCTATCCTGGCGAATTTCAGGACCTGTCTGCCTTTGTGCGCCCAGCAATGCTCAACATCGAAACAGCGCAGGTTCCCGTCGGGAAATTCCAGCCAGACTCGCTTCAACAGGCTGAAGCGTGAGGGGAAATCCGTATGCAGTTCAGCCAGAACTTCGCCTCGAATTCCGCGAGTCCTGACAATTCGTGCAATAGCTATGTGGGAAAGGCGAGCGGTGGGATCCACTACTCCAGAATTTCCAGAACGAACCGCTTGCGGAGCTTCATTCCTGCCGCTCCGAGAAGGGTTCGAATGCAACGCGCCGTGCGACCCTGTTTCCCGATTACCTTGCCGAGATCGCTAGGAGCCACGCGCAGCTCCAGTACCGTGGTCTGCTCCCCTTCAACCTCCGTGACCACCACCTGTTCCGGATTGTCCACGAGCGCTTTCGCAATCATTTCTACCAGTTCCTTCATGGCCGCCTCCACTACGAAATCGCAATTCCCACGTTTTGTGATCGTGAGCTTTCCCGGTACCGGTTACTGAACGCGCAATTGCCTTAACTGGCAGGCAGTTGCGGGGGCGCCGTCTTGATCAAGGAACGCACGGTCTCAGAAGGCTGAGCCCCGCATGCCATCCAATGGCGAACCCGCTCCATGTCCAATACGATCGCGGGCGGATTCGTAAGCGGATTGTAATGTCCAAGAATCTCTACAAAACTCCCATCCCGCGCCTGCCGCTGCTCAGTAACTACGACCCGGTAAAACGGTTTCTTCTTCGCACCCATTCGAGTTAATCGTATTCTTAACAAAATTCCTCCAATGCATCCAAGTGACATTAAACGACTTCAATTCTGACATAGGACCCGATTCGATGCAATCTGTATCACCGGGTTCCCGGCCTGCTTGGAACCTCTGCCTAGCCCGGGAAGCGCATCCCCTTGAACATGCGGGGCAATACGCCTCTGCTGAGGCTTTTCATCATTTTGCGGGCTTCCACGTATTGCTTCAAGAGCTGATTGATTTCCTGCACCGGGCGCCCGCTCCCGCGCGCGATCCGCTTCTTGCGGCTACCGTTAAGGATATGATGGTACTGCCGCTCCTTCGCCGTCATCGAATTGATGATGGCTTCGATATGCACGAGCTCCCTTTCGTCCACCTTCATTTGGTTGAGGCCGCGCATGGGCCCTATGTTGGGCAGCATTCCAAGGATCTGCTCCAGTGATCCGAGCTTACGTACCTGCCGCAGCTGATCGCGGAAGTCCTCGAGAGAGAACTCCTCCTTCTGCAGCTTCTCAGCCATCTCTGCTGCTTCCTGGTGGTCAACAACCTTTTCGGCTTTCTCGATCAGCGACAACACGTCGCCCATACCCAGGATGCGCCCTGCGAGACGGTCCGGGTAAAAGGGCTCCAACGCGTCCACTTTTTCCCCCGTACCCACGAATTTGATTGGCTGTCCCGTGACGCTCTTGATCGACAGCGCAGCACCGCCGCGCGCGTCGCCATCCATCTTGGTCAACAGCACCCCGGTAAGGCCTATGCGGTCGTGAAATTCTTTCGCACTTTTGACTGCATCCTGGCCGGTCATGGCATCCGCCACAAGAAGGATTTCAGTCGGTTGCGTGATCTTTTTGATGCGTTCCAGCTCCACCATCATCTCGTCATCGATGTGGAGCCGGCCGGCCGTATCGAGAAGGACGACATCGTAACCCGCGTTCCGCGCGTGGCGCAACCCCTGCTCCGCACGGGCGATCGGGTCCAGGTTGCCGGGAATGTCGAAATAACCCAGCTTGTTGTCGTCACAAAGCACGCGGAGCTGCTCGATCGCCGCGGGCCGATACACGTCCACGGAGAGCTGCAGGGGCGTGTGATTGTTGTGCGACAGCCAGAAACCAAGCTTGGCCGTGGTCGTGGTCTTTCCGGAGCCTTGCAGTCCCACCATGAGGTAGACGGTAGGGGGCTGTTTGGAGAACTGCAGCTCCGCCTGAATGCCGCCGAGGAGCTCGATCAGCTCATCACGCACAACCTTGACGACCTGCTGCCCGGGAGTCAACGACTCCATCACTTCCTGTCCGAGAGCCCTTTCCTTCACCCTTTGGACGAAATCTCTGGCGATCTTGAAGTGGACATCCGCGTCCAGCAGGGCATTCCGTATTTCCCGGGTCGTCTCTTCGAGATGGCGCTCGGAGACACGTCCCTGACCGCGAAGGTCCCGGAGGATTTTTTGCAGCCTATTTGACAGATTATCTAACATGACACCCCTGCTAAGACGGTCGGATTGGACTGGTTAACCGGGCCCTTGTGCATTAAAATCGTTGTTCTTGAAGGCACCGGCACGCGCGCCCGCTCCGAGCTCGGCGAACTTATAAGCCTACTTATGCCCATTTTTTCAGTCAAGCAGTTTTGGCGCCCGAGCCAAGTCAAATTCGAGATTCCAGATTCGAGATTCTCAATTTCGAATCTCGAATCTCGAATCTCAAATCAGCCTCGGCCTCAAGTTATATGAAGCACATCATTGTCGGAACCGCCGGTCACATCGATCACGGCAAAAGCGCGCTGGTCAAAGCTCTTACCGGCACTGATCCTGACCGGTTGAAAGAGGAGCAGCTGCGCGGGATTACCATTGACCTCGGATTCGCCCACCTCGAACTTGACGATCTCCAGATCGGATTCGTAGACGTCCCGGGCCATGAAAAGTTCGTCAAAAACATGCTCGCCGGGGTCGGCGGCATCGATTGCGTGCTGCTGGTCGTCGCTGCCGACGAGTCGATCATGCCCCAAACAAGGGAGCATTTCGACATCTGCCGCATGCTCGGAATCCCATCCGGATTCGTCCTCATCACAAAGATTGATCTCGTGGAGCCGGAACTCGTCGAGCTGGTCAGAGAGGAAATTTTGGATGCCGTGCGCGGTTCATTCCTGGAAGGAGCCGAGGTCATTCCCGTCAGCGCGAAAACCGGAGAAGGCCTGGATCGGCTCAAACAGGTGTTACGCAGCCTAGCGTCCCGCGTGCCGGACCGCCCCGCGGGCCGGCTGTTGCGCCTCCCGGTCGACCGCGCCTTCAGCATGCGCGGCTTCGGCACAGTCATCACCGGCACGATGACATCGGGCAGTCTGAGTCGTGACGAAGAAGTGGAGCTGATACCGGGCGGAGGAATCGCCAGGGTACGCGGTATCCAGGTCCACGGATGTGCGACAGACCGTGCCGTAGCCGGTCAACGCACCGCCGTCAATCTGCAGGGAGTCGATCTGGCGCAGGTGAATCGTGGCATGACGTTGACCGTACCCGGAATCTTCCGAGCTTCTCAAGTCATGGACGTGAGGCTCGAAATGCTCCCGACAGCCCATCCGCTGAAGAACTTCACCAAAGTCCGGTTTCACCATGGCACCGCGGAAGTGCTCGCGCGCGTGGCCCTGTTCGGGCAATCCACGCTGGAGCCGGGAGCCCGGGCGTGGGCGCAACTCAGACTCGATGCCCCGGTTTTCTGCCTGCACGGAGACGCCTTCATAGTACGGCAGTTTTCACCCGCAGCCACAATCGGCGGCGGCCGCATCCTGAACCCGCATGCCTTAAAGCGCAAAACTACCGATCCGCAGGCGCCGGCCTTACTGCGAGATTTGGATGCGGAAGATATGGCGCTCAAGCTCCCCGCCCTGGTCGCCATGCACCCGCATCAGGCCATGGGACTCCAGGAGATGAATGCCGCGCTGGGACTTTCAGAAACCGAGTTAAAAAACGATTGCCACACCGCTGCGCAAGCCGGCACTCTCGTTCTCGTGCCCGGCCCGCTGCCGATTCTGATTCTCCCCGCCGTCGTCGAGACGTTGAAGAAACAAACCCTCTCGGTGGTGGCACGATTCCACGAACAGAATCCGTTGCTCCGCGGTATCTCCCGTGAGGAATTGCGCAAGAGAGTTTATGACGGCTTCCCGCCGGAGGTCTTTCGTTTCTGCCTCGAGACGCTGTCCGGCGCAAAACAGATGTCGATCCAGGAAGACATGGTTTCCGCATACCGACGAGAGGTGCAGCTTACCCCCGCCGACCTGCGCATACGCTCATGGGTCGAGAGTTTCCTGCGGCAGGCGGGCTACCTACCTCCTTCTCTGGCAGAGATATCCGCGACGGCGCCGGCGGATCCAGCCGATGTGCGGAAAATATGCTTTTGGATGCTGAAGGAAAAGTACCTGGTCAGGATCGCCGAGGATCTCGTCTATCTGCGGACGACTCTGGACGAGATGGAGCAGAAAATCCGGGATCGTTACGCCTCCGGAGCCCGGTTCGGGATCTCAGAGTTCAAGGAACTGTTCGGTCTCACCCGCAAGCACGCCATTCCACTGCTCGAGCACTTCGATCGCGAACACTTCACGCAGCGACAAGGAAATGAACGGATCCTGCAGTGATGCTTGATTTGTAACTGTTCAGCCCTCTTCAGCGCACGAGCGAAAGAGTCACGACCCTGCGCCGCCTCAAAAGCAGCCACAGATTTCCTAGCGCGGCCAGTAGGCCACAACCAAATGTGATCGGCTGAGCCTGATTCGAGATTCGAGATTCGAGATTGAGAGTATTGAATCTCGAATCTCGAATCTCGAATCTCGAATCTCAAATTTGCCTTCGACAGGTCGCCAAAATCGGGTTGATTGACTTGACACCACCGCTCAGGTACTCTTGAGGCGGCTGTAAGGAGGCATTATGCGTCTAGGAGTGCAGGAACTACTTATCATTCTTGCGATCGTCATAGTCATTTTTGGCGCGAACAAGATCCCCCAGTTGGGCAAAGGACTAGGCGAAGGCATTCGTAATTTCAAGTCCGCCATGAAGTCCGGGGAAGAGGAATCCGAAAAAGAAGAGAAGAAGTAGCATATCTCTTTTCCTCCTTCTGCCTCTCGAAGAGCGCTGAGGCTGAAAAGTTTCGGCGCGCCTCTTGCCGGCGGCCGCAACCATTCCACGATTCAGAGTTAGGTAAATTCGCCGCACGCGCGACGGAAGCGACGCAGAATTCTCACGCCACACCGCCAGTCCTCGTTAATTGAAATTTTCGAGACTTCCAGGCTTGGGTCAAGGCATCGCAGGACTCGTTCCAGTGAATCGTGAAATGAAAACACGGGAGCGACAAGATATATCTTGGGTCGGGCCCGGCTCAGGCGAATCCCTGAGAAGTATCCCCTCTTTTCAAAATCGCCGGCAAGATTGTGCGCAATCACCCTTCCATAGTAATCCAGGGATTGCAGGGGCATCTCGGGATCGTCGCTCACCTTGAGCTCCATGACGATCAGGTTGCCCTGTCGATCCGCTCCGAGGATATCGACCCGGCCCTGTACTTTTCCCAGATAGACGGGAATCTGTGGATAAACGCATCCAATGGCCAGTTCGGGAAAAAGAAATTCGACGTTGCTGAGGAGCAGGCACTCCAGCCAGCGCTCCGCCTGAATGCGATAAAACGGATGATCCGGCGAAGGACTGTCCGGCCGACGGTAATAGGAGATTTCATCCACGAGCGCGCGCAATTCCGCAAAATTGTCGTCATTAAGTTCCGTCTGCCCGGCGCCGACACCGAAGCAGACGCGATCCCGCTCCGGGCCGAACACGCGCGCAAACTCCAGTCCCCAGAGCCGCAGAGAATCAAAGTCCCGAAACCGCGGGTAGCGTTGGATCGCGCCAGGCGCCAGATCCATCACCCGCGCAAGGATTGGGCTCCATCGGAATGGCCCGAGGAGCGGCCAGCGAAAGTCGTAATCCTCCTGTGGCGTTGCGGGCGGGTCAGGGTGCCGTGTCGCCCACTGTTCCGAGGGTCCCGAAACATATTCCAAAACCTCGACGCACACGCGGTCGGGATTCAGGAACCGCGACCGATGGTGCACAACCGCGGCTTGGCCCGAAGGAACCAGCAGATGAATCGTCGGCGCCCTTCTCAATCGGCGTTCCCTGCGCAAATATGCAAGCCACAACAACGCCTGAGTCAGAATCGCGTGAGCGACATCATCCTCACACCCTTCCGGACCGGCAAGCAGAAGATGCTCGGCGTCCCCCAGACGCAGCCTGGCGCGCAGATACTTTCCGGAGAGCGTGTGCGCCCGATCAGACGCCTGATGCTCCGATATGATCCGGCACCCCGGCAGATTCGCGCGCGCCCACGCACGCGCTGCTTTGAGAAGGCTGCCGCTGTCCGGAGCCTGTCCCTCCGGGTGTGTCTCCCACGAAAGGTCTATTTCCTCAAACGGCCTGCGCCCGCCGACGATTCTGGCGCGTGCTCCCCATCGTGCCTGTTTCATCGAAGCGACCCAATACACTAAAGTTCGGTTCTCATCGCCGAACTGCAGCCTGATTTTGTTGCCACTCAGCCACCAGCGTGGCGCCAGGTCGCACCACCTGCCCAACGTGGTCGATCCCACGATTACTTTTGCGTGGGGCCGGGCGGAGTCAATCCACTCCAGCAGCGCCAGGCTCTTACGCAGGTATGTGGCCGTGCTTGGCATCATCAATCGCGCCCATTCGGGTTGTCGACATTACGATGCAGTAGTGTTGCCGGGCGGTTCGCTATTTCAGGAAATGTGGTAGAGTAGCGGACGCATGAACGGATCGGAACTAGCAACCCTGAACACGGATGGAGATTTGACGCGGCTCACGTTGCGCAGGGCGCCGCTCAATTTTCTCAACCTGGAGATGCTTCAGCGTATCCAGGAGCTGCTGGATTATCTCGGCGACTCTCCTCCCGGCCGCGTGCTGGTTGTCGAGTCCGACTGCGGCGCCTTTTGTGCCGGCCTTGAGATGACGGAACAGACCAAGGACACGGCATTTCTCCTGGTGGATCAGTATCACGCGGTCGTGCGCACGCTCAATTCGTATCCGAGGCCGACAATTGCCGTCGTCAAGGGGGTAGCCCTAGGCGCAGGCAATGAGATCGCTGCCTGCTGCGATTTTGCGCTGGCTTCCCTGCAGGCCACGTTCGGGCAACCGGAGATCAAAGTCGGCATCATGCCCTCACTTGCGCCCTTGCTCCTGCCGCAACGCATCGGCGTACAGCGCACACTCCATATGATCCTGACAGGGAATCCGGTGGATGCGGAGGAAGCCGAACGGATCGGGTTGATTTTCCGGGCCGTTCCCGATCAGGAACTTGACACGGCCATCGAGGATTTGGTCAGCAGCTTTCGCGCCTTGTCGCCGGCAGTCATGGAACTGGCATTGCGCTCCGCTCGCGGCGTGCGCACTCGTGAACTGGAGCACAATCTGCGCGAGGCCCAATCCCTTTACCTGAACGATTTGATGGACCTGGAAGATCCCATGGAAGGAATCCGTGCCTTCCTGGAAAAGCGGGCTCCGCAATGGAAAAAGCAATAATATGAGTGATGCCACGAGCAGAGAGTGACAAGCCCCGATAGAGTCGGCTCAGCTCCAGCCCGGGGCTTGAGACCTAAAAGCTCGTAAGATCTGATCGCTACCGCACGTGGACCTCTACCTAGACCTGGAGGTGGACTTGGACTGCTTTTCCCGACGTGAACCTTCGCAAGCTTGACTTTACGAAGTGTTGAGCAAAAGACCGTCCAAGTCTAAGTCCAGGTCTAGGTCCAAGTCCAGGTCCACGAGGGGGAAGCGGCTTACGCCGGACACGTCTCGACTCTCGATCATCACTTGTCGCGTGTCTGGGATTGCAGCCACTGCAAATAATCCGCATCGATGGCGCTGACGGGCAGAGCGATTACCTCCGGCACCTCGTAAGAGTGGAGTCGGCGAACATGCGCGCGCACCGATTCGAATCGTTCTGCCGTGGATTTGATCAGGAGGAGCAACTCTTTTTCATTGCACACCTTCCCCTCCCAGCGATAAATCGATCGCAGGCCGGCAACGATGCTGACGCACGCTGCATCACCCGATTCCACTAAGGAAATGGCAATGCGCTCGGCCAACGCGTCGCTGTCTGCCGTGGTCAGAATAAGCATTGCATCCATAGAGCGAGGCTCCTCAATAAAAGCATTGCAAGAAACATCCGATGCTCAGTATCATTCTGCGGAGCGTTATTAGTCAACGAACGCAAGTGCCCTGGCAAGCCGATGGCAACTTCCAAACACAGACTCTCTCACGCGAAAGAGGCGTTTTATATATCCTGCATAGTAATTGCCGTGCTGATCGGCTTGCTCAGCTGGTTTGGTCCGCACGGGTACAAGGAGCTGAAGAGGACCCAGTCGGAGGTAACAGCGCACCGCAAGCGCGTCGAAGCGCTCCGAAAGAGCAACGAGGAAAGCCTGCACAGCGTTCAGATGCTTCGCGAAAACCCTGAAGCTATTGAAGACTATGCACGCCAGAAGGGATATGCCAGGAAGGGCGAAATCATCCAGGAAGTCCCGCGGGCCGAATCAGGACCACCACCCGCCCCAGATGCCAAACCCCAGACGCCGAAGAAATAAATCTCAACAGGCAGATTCAGTGCCGGCTCCAGACCACTGTCCCACGAACGATTGTCATGGCAGGACCGCCGCGGAGTTGCCAGCCTTCGAAAGGGGTGTTGCGGCTGAGTGACAGGAATTCGGAGCCGTGCACTTCCCACTGCAATTCGGGATCGAGGACAGTAATGTCGGCCGGAGCACCCTTGAGCAAGGTACCTCGCTCCAACTTCAGGATCCGCGCCGGGCTGGCGGTAAACACCTCGATCATCCGTTTCAAGCTCAGATTCCCGGGGCGGACCAGCCTATCCAACAGAAGTCCCACGGCTGTCTCGAGTCCCACGACGCCGAACGGAGCGCGGCTGAAATCCAGGGACTTATCCTGCACACTGTGCGGCGCATGATCGGTCGCGATGGCATCGATGGCACCCTCAGCCAGGCCTGCCACCAACGCCTCAACATCCTCTTCCGTGCGCAAAGGTGGATTCATCTTGGCGTTGGTGCCATACGAAGCTACGCACTCTTCCGTGAGCAGGAGATGGTGAGGCGTGACTTCGCAGGTGATTGGAATCCCTTCACGCCTGGCACGTACGACAGCCTCCAGAGATTTTCGGGTTGAAATGTGGGCGATGTGCACTCGTGCACCGGTTTCGCGAGCGAGGATGGCGTCGCGCACCACCTGGAGTTCTTCTGCGACAGGGTCCATCCCCGGCAAGCCCATCTCGTTGGAGCAATGACCTTCATTCATGCATCCACCCGATGCCAGGTCTTTGTCTTCACAGTGATCGATGACCGGAATGTCGAACAGCCGTGCCTCTTCCAAGGCACGCCGCATCATCCGGTTGTTTTGAACCGGATGGCCGTCGTCGCTGATGGCGACGATGCCTGCCCGCACCATTTCGGCGATCTCTGCCAGCTTCTCGCCGCGGCTCCCTTGCGTGATGGCGCCGATAGGATACACTGTGATTTTGGAGACTTCACGTGCCCGAGCCAGAATTTGGGACGTAACGGTCTCCGAATCGTTTACCGGCTTTGTGTTGGGCATGCAGGCAACGGCCGTGAAACCGCCGCGCGCCGCGGCTCTGGTGCCGCTCTCGATGGTCTCGGCATCCTCTCGTCCCGGCTCCCTCAGGTGCACGTGCATGTCCATGAATCCCGGCGCGACGATGAGCCCGCCTGCGTCAATCTCCTCGCGGCCTTTAGTTGAGATATGCGGGGCTATTTCGGCGACACGCCCGTCCTCGATGCCGAGATCGGCAATTCTGTCGTATTCTTGGGAGGGGTCTATGACTCTGCCGTGGCGAAGAATCAGGTGCATAGTCGAGCTATAACTTATTGACAACTACCCGTTCTTCCCCGTCTTCTTCCTTCAAGCGGACTTCCACAACCTCGTCGTCTGCGGTCTGCACGTATTTGCCGACATAATCCGCTTGAATTGGGAGTTCGCGGTGCCCGCGGTCGATCATCACCGCCAGCTGCACGCGCCTGGGGCGCCCCAGGTCGACGAGTCCGTCCAGCGCCGAGCGGACGGTCCGCCCCGTGTAGAGAACATCGTCAATCAATACCAAGCTTCGGTTATTGATGTCGAAATCGATCGAGGTGTCCCGGAGGGTGGGCCGGTCTCCGAGGGTAGTAAGATCATCCCGATATAGGGTAATATCAAGAATGCCGTTAAGAACTGGCCGATTACGAATGGCCTCTATTTTGCTGCAGAGACGGCGGGCAAGGTGCACGCCTCTGCGCCGGATGCCTATAATGCCGAAATCTTCTGCGAGACCGAGATTCTCGATAATTTCGGCTGCAATGCGTGACAGAGCCAGATCGATACCGGCGCTGTCCATGATGTGTCTGCCTGTGTTACCGGTCTTTGTCGTCATAGAATCGGCCGCTCGGATGGACGCATGGAAAGCGGCGGGATATTATCATATTGCGTTGTTCGTTGCCAGGGCGGCGCAATAATTCTCGGGTTTGAATTCAGATGCTGGATAGAAAAGTCAGTGTAAGGGAAGTGCGCGACCTCGGCGCCGGAAACTACTTGATGGTGCTGCGTTCGCCTGATCAGGCTCGACTGGCTCGCCCGGGGCAGTTCCTCATGGTGAAATGCTGCGTGGGCGTCGACGAAGAACCCCTCCTGCGCCGGCCATTCAGCGTTTTCGCGATCCGCGCGCACGCGCGCACGGGCAATCCCATCGGAATGGAGATTCTGGTCAAGAACGTCGGCGCCGGGACCCGAAAGCTGGTCAAGATAAAACCGGGCCAGGAGCTTTATACTCTCGGCCCGCAGGGAAGGTCATTTCAGCTGCCGGAAGACGCGGGAAAGAAGACCAGCGTTGCGTGTCTGGTTGCCGGCGGAGTTGGCATCGCCGCCCTTTACCTGCTGGCGCGCGAACTGATGGCACGACGCGTATCCCCCGTCCTTTTTTACGGGGCTCGCACGGCACGGGAGTTGGTCCTGCGCGACTACTTTGAGAATCTGGGGATGGAAACCCACTACGCGACCGAGGATGGCTCGCTCGGCCGGCGAGGCCTGGTCACCGGACCGCTCAGCCGCTTCCTCGCCAGGAGCTCCCGCAACGGCCTGCGCCTGTACGCCTGCGGTCCCTGGGCCATGATGCGCGCGGTGCACGAGCTGGCGCTCGACAGGAATGTGCCTTGTGAGGTCAGTCTCGAAGCGCGCATGGGCTGTTCCTTGGGCGCGTGCATGGGCTGCGTGGTGCAGACAAGCGATTCCAGTGACGGAGCGCACTATATCCGGGTGTGTTTGGAAGGCCCGGTGATGGACAGCCGCAAGATCGATTGGAATTGCCAGCCTCTCTGAATTGGCTGACCCACGGAATGTGAGCATAGGAGGATTCCAGCGTGGCGAAAATCCCGCGCAAGAAGAGTAGCGAACCTTCGATGGAGGTGAGCATCGCCGGGGTCCGGTTCAAGAATCCGGTGCTCACTGCCAGCGGCACGTTCGCCTACGGCATAGAATTCGCCCACCTGATGGATCTCAACTCGATCGGAGGGATCGTGGTCAAAGGCATCTCGATGAAGCCGATCGAGGGCAATCCGCCTCCCCGCATATATGAAACGGCATCGGGAATGCTGAACGCGATCGGGTGGCAAAACATCGGCGCCGACGAGTTCGTCTCAAAGAAGCTTCCCGCGCTTCAACAATTCGACACGCAGGTCGTGGTAAATGTCGTGGGATTCAACCTCGAGGACTATCTGGAGGTGACCAGGTTTCTCAACGATTTCCCGGGAATAGCCGCCCTTGAACTGAACATCTCCTGCCCGAACGTGAAACACGGAGGTTTTCATTTCAACAAGGACCCGCGCGACACTTACAAAGTGACGGCTAAGACGAAGAAGGCTTCTCCGAGAATTCCTCTCTGGGTAAAACTGTCGCCTAACGTCACCGACATCAAGGCGTTCGCTCGTGCCTGTGAAGACGCCGGCGCAGATGCAATTTCGGCAATTAACACCCTCGTGGGCATGTCCGTGAATGTTGAAAGGCGGCGCCCGCATCTCCGCTACGTCACCGGTGGTCTTTCCGGACCGGCCGTCAAACCCATTGCCCTGCGCATGGTTTGGGAAGCTGCCCGGGAAGTAAAAATCCCAGTGGTCGGCATCGGGGGCATCGCGTGCGCCGCGGATGCCCTGGAGTTCCTGATTGCGGGCGCCCGCGCCATTCAGGTGGGCACCGCGAATTTTTATAACCCGGCCGCTTCGCAGCAGATAGCTCAAGGTCTCAAGGATTACTGCCAATCCCATAAGATCAACAATATTAACGACATAATCGGGAGCCTCCAGGTATGAGGGAAGCCCGTTCACGCCTGATCGTTGCACTCGATCTGCCGGATCGCGAAGCAGCGCTTGCCGCCATCGATCGGCTGTCAGGTCACGTCGGTTATTTCAAGTTGGGACTCGAGATTTTCACCAGCGAGGGACCTGCGCTCGTCCGGGAGATCATCAGCCGCGGCGAAAAGGTTTTCCTAGACCTGAAGCTGCATGACATTCCCAACACGGTGGCAGGAGCTGTGCGTTCAGCGTGCCTGCTGGGCGCGGACATGATCACGCTGCACGCGGCGGGCGGCAGGAAAATGCTGGAAGCAGCCAGGGAGGCAGCGCAAGCAGCATCCAAGCCTCCCCTCCTGCTGGCCGTCACGGCGCTCACGAGCCTGACGCCAGAGGATACCCTTAGCGTCGGCGTCGGGACTTCCATAACGTTATGGGCAGAGCGGCTGGCGGAACTTGCTCTGCAGGCAGGGATTCCCGGTATTGTGACCTCGTCTCAGGAGCTCCCCGGCCTGCGAGTGAAGTTCGGGCCTGCATTCCAGTACGTCATTCCAGGAATTCGCCCGACCGGTTCACCGTCTCAGGATCAGGCGCGGACAGCGACTCCGGCGGCCGCAATCAGCTCCGGGGCTGACTTCCTCGTCGTGGGCAGACCAATTCTGCAAGCTGCCGATCCCGCACGCGTCGCGGACCAAATTGTCGATGAAATTGCTGCAACCTCTTCAGGATACGAGAAACCTTGAAATATCTTGCGGCTTCCAGCGTAATTTAAGTTGCGCCACAAGTCTATCGACTGAGATAATACTCCATCTGCGAGCTTCCGGTGAGGGAGGGCTGGAGATGTAAGTCCGGTCGAGCCCGAAGCGTTGTCGGTCCGGGGTGCCGAAAGATTGAG
>JBEKIX010000028.1:0-28811 GCA_050011535.1 Acidobacteriota bacterium | reverse complement strand
ACGATTCCCAGATAGATTCCCACGCAGATGCCATACGCCTTGAGGATGCGGAGGGCTCGAACGCCTCGCCCACGAATTGCGACGACCGCTGCAGTGAGGGTGGTTACAACACTCGCAAAGAACACGGCAATGAACAGCAGATCGAAAATATTCATCTACACTCCTCGATAGTGAAGTACTTTGCATTGTAGAGTACTCTCTATTACCATTGCAACCACTTTGCGCCATATGAATGGCGTTACCACCGACTCATTGGAAAAATCCGCAAGCCAGGCGCAACCTGGATCCGGATGAATTAGGACTTCATTTGTTCTGTTCTGGTAAATCATTGTGGGATTTTAGGTTATTTGGAGCGGGAAACGGGATTCGAACCCGCGACTTCAACCTTGGCAAGGTTGCACTCTACCACTGAGTTATTCCCGCTCCGTGCTTGAGGCGGAGAGATAGTAGCAAAGGGCACAGACGGGGGTCAACGGTTTTACGGCTTCAGAAGGCATTTCGATAGAGGGCGATCTCCTGGCCTTGAGTGTCCGGCGCAATTACAGCTATCACGTCGAAGCGGTATGCGTACTGTCCGAGATCGTAGCGTGCGATGAATTCGTCGGCCGCCGATTGCAGACTCTGCTGCTTTTCCCAGTCCACGAATTCCCAAGGATCTCCGAACTCTTTCGACGCGCGGGTCTTGACCTCGATAAAGACAAGAACGCTTCCTTCCAGTGCCACCAGATCCAGCTCGCCGCGGCGCGCATGGAATCTGCGTGCCAGGATGTCGAAACCCTGCTTCATGAGGTAGCGGCAGGCCGCACGTTCCCCTTTGCGTCCCATGAGCAGATGAGGAGCGGTCATACCCTTGGAATTTGTGTGTGGGGTTCTTTTTTTCTAAAAGACTAACCTCGAAGGCTCGAAGACTCCAAGAGTCTCTAAGGGTTATTTCCGACGAAGTGGCCTTGTGATCAGCGGCGACGTTTCCACCGGACACCGTCTTTTGTGTCTTCCAAATGAATTCCCTGGGATTCAAGCAATTTGCGAATCCGGTCCGCTTCGGCGAAATCCCGGCGGCGGCGCGCCGCCTGGCGCTCCTCGATCCGCTTCGTGATCTCGGCATCCAGCAATTCCGGCTGGGTCCTCAGCACCGCAAGAACGCGATCGACATCCTTGAGAAAATCGATGGCGGCGCGGGCGTCACCCGGCCCGAGCGTGCCCTGCTCATCCAGCTGATACGCGGAACGGACAAAATCAAAGACCGCTGCGAGCGCGGCGGATGTATTAAGATCATCGTCCAGCGCGGCGATGAAGTTCTCTCGGGTGGCCGAAACACCGGCTGCAAAGTCGGGGCTTGGGTCGCCGGGGCCGGCCTTCTCGGTCATGCGCAGCAAGAAATCTTCCAGGCGCCGGACGGAAGCCTCCGCCTGGCGCAGTCCATCCGCTGTGAAGTTCAGCTGTCGGCGGTAGTTGACAGATAACAGGAGATATCGAATCGCCTCGGCGGAATGTCCGTCGGCCAGAAGGGAGCGAAGGGTATAATAATTTCCCTTCGACTTGGACATCTTCTCCCCTTCCACGAGCAGAAATTCGGAATGCGCCCAGTATCGTACAAATGGCAGGCCCGTAGACCCTTCACTCTGTGCGATTTCGTTCTCGTGATGCGGGAAGATCAAATCCACGCCACCGCAATGGATGTCAAATGAGGAACCAAGGTACTTCATGCTCATCGCGGAGCACTCGATGTGCCAGCCGGGCCTGCCCGGCCCGAGCTCCGTTTCCCAGTAATCCTCATCTTCCTTGCGTGCCTTCCAGAGCACGAAATCTCGAGCATCGTCCTTTTTCTCATACTCGTCGCTGTCGACCCGGCCGGCCGCCTGCATACCGGAGAAGTCCTTCTTGCTCAGTTTTCCATATTCCGGGAAAGTTGCGATGCTGTAATAGACGGAGCCATCCTTTACATATGCGTGGCCCTTTTCCTCCAGGTCGCGGATCAGACTCACCATCTCAGGAATGTGGTCCGTGGCCCGCGGGAGTAGCGGCGGCAGCTCAATGTGCAGAACCTTGGCATCCTCAATAAAAGCCTCGGTGTATTTAACGGTGTAGTCTTTGAGGCTCATTCCCTGTTCGCGCGCGTTCCGGATCGTCTTGTCGTCGACGTCGGTGATGTTCATGACATGGATGACGTTGTAATTACGGTAGCGCAGATAGCGGGTCAGAATATCCTGGAACACGAAGGTGCGAAAATTTCCGATATGAGCGTAATCATAGACCGTGGGGCCGCAGGTGTAGACGCGCACCACGCCCTCTTCCAGCGGATGGAACTCCTCCTTGTTTCCGGTCAACGTGTTGTGCAGGGTGAACATAGTCGTCTCCGGATCAGTGCGGGACGCAGGTTACTCTCGCCCGAGTGCTGAGTCAAGAATCGGACTCGAACCCGGCTTATACAGAACGAATTGTCATTCAGGCCCGGCCGTAAGGCCGGGATAGGGGTTGCGGAGAGACGGAGCGCCGAAGACGCGGCACCTGAAAATTCAATAGTGCCGCGCCTTCGGCGCTCGATTTTTCATCTGGAATCGGATCCCGGCCTTACGGCCGGGCCTATGAACTGCCGGCCCTTCGGGCCTCAAAGACCATTGTCTCAATTGCCCACCAGACTTGTCGCACGCCCGCAGCAATTTTTGCTATGAGCCACATTGTTTACGACGCTGTGGATAAGCGGTAGACCTCAGACCCGGAGCAGAGCAGTCTACGTTCGGTTTGCGCGCTCTCTCTTAAGAGACGGGGCTCTTAACGCAGGGCAGTCTTAGGTCTGAGAAGCGTGATGCGCAGAAGCCGGACCTTGCCCTGTTGTGCCAATAGGGTTGCGGATAGCTGGGAGATGCGCGCGAGATCATTGAGCCGGTCCCTCTCGGTTACTAGCAGGAAGCGCGGGTGCCGGCGGGCGTAGTCAAGCAGGGAAGGCGGATCCAGGAAGTTGGCTCCGACACGATAGTTCGTGTAGTAGTTGAGAGTATGATGGAAATAGCAAAAGGTAACGATCGGTTCACCGTCTGCTCCGGCGGTCAGCGCCTGGATTGCGATCCCGCGCGTCGAATCGTAGGCTTCCAGGAGGGGGAATCCGATAAGCGTCACGGCAAGCACCAGCAACACCCCCTGCACGGCCGTGGTTTTTATCGCGGCTCGATAGTTCCGGCGGCGGGCGAAACAAAAGGCAAGGAGGGCAGGCAGCAGCGCGGCCGCTCCCAGCCAAACACCCGTGCGCCATGCATTCCCATAGTTCCGTTCGAGCACAATGGGAAACGCCACCGCCACTGCTATAGAAAAAATCAGGTAGCACCACGCTGCCGCTGTCTGCGCGCTGCCGTGGCGCCTGCTTTCCACCCAGTCTGCGAGCCGGCGTCCCAGCAGGAGCGCGACGGGCGGCAGTGACGGCAGGATGTAACCGGGAAGCTTCGAGCCTGAGAGCGAAAAAAACAAGACCGGAAACACTGCCCAGCAAGTCAGGAAAAGCGCGCCCCGATCCCAACTTCGCCAGTCAAGGCTCCTGCGAAGGGGGAAAGAAGGCAGCAGAGCCGGCAGCCAGCCGCTCCAGGGAAAAAGCAGGCCGGGCAGAATCGCCAGGAAATAATAGATTGGGGCTTCGTGGTGGTGTACGTCACTCAGATAGCGCGCGAGATTCTGGTTGATGAAAAAAATCGACAGGAAAGAGAACCCGTTTTCCTTGAATGCCAGCCAGAACCAGGGGAACGCAACGGCAATTGCGATGACGGTCCCCCACACGACGTGAAGTTTCTTCAGGCTGTCTCCCTGCTCGTCCAGAGCCCAGAAGAGGACAACAATCCCGGCCGCCAGGATGACTGCCACCGGCCCTTTGGCCAACACGGCCAGGCCGAGTGACACGTAAGCCAGTCCGACCTTCCAAAACGCCGTCTTTTCTTTGAGCAGGGCAGCCGACAGCACGGCGAAGGCCACGGTGAAGCAAGCCGTGATCGGCATGTCGGTGCTGGCGGCTCGTCCGTAGGCGCAGAACCCCGTGGCAGTCAAGAGGATCGTGCCTCCCAACAGTCCCGCCAGCCTCGACCAGAGTTTCCAACCGAGCCATAAGACCGATGCCGCGGCAAGCAGCGCACACAGTGCCGGTCCCAGTCGGGCACTCATCTCGCTCACGCCGAGCCATCGGAAGATCGGCATGGTAATCCAGTAATAGAGCGGCGGCTTCTCCAGCCACGGATATCCCTGGAGCAGCGGCGTGACCCACTGCTTCGATTGATTCATTTCCTGCGCGATGCGGGCGTAGCGGCACTCGTCGGCGCCGATGAACGGCAGCGCGCCGATGCGGAAAAACAGAGTGCCCAGCGAGATTCCGATCAACAGGATGAAGGGGCCGGATTTGCCGAGAAGAGATTTATGTGACACGGGGAATAATCATACACCAGCATGTAGACATACAAAGCACCCCGCGCCCGCCGCGATGCGGGATCGTCGATCGAGGTTCTGTCCGGTAGGGGGGAGGCATGGGCGACGCAAATACGCGCGCAGCCGTCTATCCGGCCTTGCGAGCGTTCTTGGCCTTGTAATGAGTGAGTTTCTTGGTCAGGGTGTTGCGATGAATGCCCAGACGTTCGGCGGCACGCATGATATGTCCGTTGCTGCGATTGACGACTTCCTCGATGAAGCAGTTTTCGAACTGATCGACCGCCTCGGAGAACAGGATGCCTTTATCGATCATTTCGACGCACATGCTTTCCAGGCGATCCTTGAGGCGCGGCTGCAGTTTCGCCGTAGCTTCTCTCATAAAGAACTCCTGTCGTGGTTCCAGCTCTGTACGATCTTTTGGTACTCCTCGTAGAACTTGAGCTTCAATTCTCGCGGCACAAGCAGCACGGCGGCGCGCGCACCGGCCAGCAGATAGGGAGCAAACACCGAACGAGCCAGAGGTTCCTGACGAACCGGGAAGACGATAAGTGCGAGTGCGAGTACGGAGCACACCGCCCATCCTCGAAGAAACCCGAATACCGCTCCCATCAGCCGATCCGCCCATTCGAGAGAGGCCATCTTTATCAATCGATTCACGAAGAATGCCGCGACCGCTCCGATCAACAAACATATTACGAAGATTAAGATAAAACCGATCAGGTCGGCCAGGGCGCTGGTTTTCGTCCAGTCCATGAACCAGCGAGCCGTAGCCGGGTAATAATACGCGGCTAGGACGAATCCGCCGATCAGCGATATCAAGCTGATCAATTCACGCGCCAATCCCTTCCTGAGGGCAAAGATGGTCGACACCAGAACAATCACGGCGAAGACAATGTCCAGGAAAGTCCACTGACTCCAATGCATGATGCAATGCTCCACACACCATTGGCGAACAACCACCCGGCTTGCCGGCCCTGCGGATCGCTTCAGGGTCGAGCCTGAAGCGCCGGTTCAAGTGGCACTTGAAGATGCCGCAAGTCGCCTTGAGTTTACCGCCGTGCTGGGCAAACACCTTATAGGATCAGGCACCCGCGAATCAATTTAATTATGGATTGTGGAATTGGGAAACCGGACCTTGAGTCTTGGTGTGCATCTCCGGCACCGTCGCACGGGCAACCCCCCAACCTTCCGTTCGTTGACGCGCATAGCGCAAGTCCCTGAGCATTACCTGATGCCCCGCCGCCACCGGTTGGACAGTCACAGCAGGGAAGCGCGCAAAGTCCGCAAGAATCTTCATGTCTCGATCCGCCAGGGACCTCTGATAGGTCGGGTCGTCCAGGTTTTTCGCATACGCATCAAACTGAGGAGGGCGACGGCGCCAATCCTGCAGCCCGACGTCGGCGATGTAGTATTTTGCGGAGGTCTGGATAACGACGGTCCAGTGACGGAAAGATCCTGGCCGCCCAGGCAGCACGTCTGTCTGTTCAACGCGGCCCTGCACGAAGCCCGGGCCGAATTCGCGCGCGGACCTGACCACGGTGTAACGCGCTGCCGCGACCCCGCCAAGGTAAAGGAGGAAGACCAGGAGGGCGATCCGGGCCGGATTCAAGCCATGGCGGGGCAAAACCCCTCCGACACCTATCGCAAGCGCAATGGCTGTAATCCATAACAGACCGGTCAGGAGTGACCAGCCCAGACAAACGGCGATTGCCAGCAACAGGCCCAGCGCGAGCCAGGCAATCCGGCCCCGGACCGACTGCGTCAGCAGAAAGAGAGCACAACCCAAAATGAGCCATACCCACGGGTCGAAGAGCGTGAGCAGATCGCCGTAATATTTTGCCGAATTGAACGGGAGCCACGGGCGGATCCCATAGTCGTTCAGATAATCCAGCAGAGGATGCGTGAGCAATCCGGCAAGGGATACGCTCCATAGGGGAAAGAACTTCACTGGCGCACACAGTTTTGCATGCCGGAACCTGCCATAGAGCCAGAATGAACCTGCCAGGCAAAAGGACAGAGCAAAGACCCCAAGAGGAGTATGACTCAAGCCCCGGTGGTCGGTGAGGTAGCTGCCGCCGAAAAGATTCCGCACGACCTCGGCGTCCGGCAGGTTGGCGCCGATCAAAAGCGCCGGGGTCGCAAAGGGCGACCATTTTTCAAGGCCGGCTTTGGCGAAAGTCCAGCCGACCATGGTATGCGTCAGGTTATCCACGTATGGTTTATATCAGATTCCAAGCCACGATTCAGCACCCGACCCGGAGGGTCAGCAGAGAGTAGCCGGGGGCAAACGCGAAGCGCGCGGCCCCCGGTTAAGAGGAGTGCCGCAAGAGCCCCAGCAGGGGCGAAAGGCCTTTACCCGCATGCCTTACCTGTCGCCCCTTCAGGGCAGAGCAGAACACGTTTCGCGACAGAGACGGATTGAGCGGCATTCGGGACAGTCACCTTTTTTCGCCGGGAGAATCTTGTTAGATATGAGAAGGGATGGCGAAAAAAGGTGACTGCGATGATATTCTTCTTCCGTCGCGTTGGTGCGCATCGCCGCGGCTCGCCGTTTTCGGGCGGCCGGATTCCATGAGGCCTGCGTCAGAAAGATACGGTCATGAATACCCGTTTGCCGGTTTCCTTTCTCATGATTGCATGTGGCATCTCTTTTCTTGCCTGCAGCAGGGGTGTCCACAAAAGCCAGCTGGGGTCCGACGCCTCCGGCTACACTGTTACCGACGCGCTCGGCCGGAAAGTGCATTTTCAGCAGCCGCCGCGCCGCATCGTGATTGCAGGGAGGGCGCTGTTCATGATTGCAGACGCCCTCTACATGTTTCCCGGCGTGTCTGAGCGAATCGTGGGAATGGGGAAAACCGATCAAGGCGCGCAGGAATTCATTGCCCATATCGATCCCGGATTTCGGAATAAAGTGCTTCTATTGGAGGGTGCTGGGCCGGAGCAGATCGCCAGTCTGCGGCCGGACGCAGCGATCCTCAGAAGCGATCTATCCCGCACGACGGGCAGCTCTCTCGAGTCGCTTTCGATCCCGGTAGTTTATGTCGACCTGGAAACTCCCGCGCAGTATTCGCGCGATCTCCGGACTCTGGGCGAATTGCTTCATCAGTCCAACCGTGCGGCTGAGATCGTGCAATACTACCAAGCCGGTGTTCAGCGCGTGCGGGACGCTGTGGCAGGCCTTCCAGACCAGCGGAAACA
This sequence comes from Acidobacteriota bacterium, assembly GCA_050011535.1. Lineage (GTDB taxonomy): Bacteria > Acidobacteriota > UBA6911 > UBA6911 > UBA6911 > JAFNAG01. The sequence continues at coordinate 21,212 of JBEKIX010000028.1, read as the reverse complement.
GCGCGTTCTTCTCCTGTATTACTCTCAGAGTCAGAGTGCGGGCATCTTCAACATTCCTCCAGATTCCTGGATGCAAACGACTATGGTGGAGATGGCCGGCGGCATCCCGATCTGGAAATCCGCCAATCCGGGCAAGGGATGGAGTCAGGTATCGCTGGAGCAGATATTTGCCTGGGACCCCGATGTCATTTTTATGGTCTCGTACAATGCAAAGAGCGCCGACGTCGTCAGCCGCCTGAACACCGATCGCGACTGGCAGGCTGTCAGGGCCCTCAAGACCGGCAGGTTCTACGCCTTCGCAGGCGATTTCCACAGTTGGGACCAGCCGGATTCTCGCTGGATTCTCGGGCTCACATGGATGGCGCAGCGGTTGTATCCGGAGAGTTTCAAAAAGCTTGATATGATCGAGATCGTCCGCGATTTTTACCGGACCGCGTATGGTCTGGACGACGCGTTTTTTGAAAATGCGGTGAAGCCGATTCTTCGAGGTGAGGCGCCGTGAACGGCGATCCTGCTTTCCTTGCCGATGCTGCCGTCGCCACGCAGGAAAAGGTCCATCGCAGGCGCCGGCAGATCCTCATCGTCCTTTTTTCCTCCCTGTTGGTAGTCTTCGCAGGCTCCTTGTTTCTCGGCCGGTTCCCGGCTTACCGCTTCCTTGCCGGCTCGCATTCGGATGCGGATGCGCTGGCGCAGCGGCTGGTTTGGAACCTGCGGCTGCCGCGCTGCATCGTGGCCGTCGCCGCAGGAATGGCACTCGCGTCGGCAGGCATGATATTTCAGACCATTTTTGCGAATCCGCTCGTGGAGCCTGGCTTGTTGAGCGTGTCGCAGGGCGCCGCATTCGGCGCGGCCTTCAGCATCGTTGCCATATCCAGCTCCGCGTGGATTGTCCAGAGTTGCGCCGCGCTGTGCGCGTTTGCCGGTCTTGGCGCATCCTATCTTCTCGCTCGAAGTATTCGATACGGAGGATGGGTCCTGCGCCTCATTCTGGCGGGCATTGCCGTCTCCGCGATGTTTTCGGCGGGATTGGGGATTTTGAAGTACATGGCGGATCCCCTGAAAGAATTGCCCGAGATTACGTTTTGGTTGCTGGGCAGCCTGGCAGGAATGAGTTGGACCGAAACTCTTTCCATTCTGCCTGCCGTTGCGCTGGGCATGGCCTACATGCTGGCGATGCGCTGGCGCATCAACGTGCTGTCCCTGAGCGATGAAGCCGCGCATTCACTCGGAGTGTCCGTGCAGCGCGAGCGCATGTTGCTGCTTGTCGCGGCGGTGGTCCCAACTGCGGCGGTCATCTCGGCCGCGGGCATGATTGGCTGGGTCGGACTGATGGTCCCGCACATTGGACGGCGCATGTTCGGAGCCGACACGCGATTTGCACTGCCCGCGACGATCCTGCTCGGTGGAATGTTCACGCTGCTCTGTGACGACCTGGCACGCATGCTGCTTCCGGGTGAGATACCGCTGGGCATCCTTACTTCGTTTGCAGGCGCCCTTGTATTTCTGATCCTCATCTCCAGCAAGGGAGTGCGGTGGCAGCGATGACCGGCGCCATACTTCGGCTCGAAGAGCTGTCGTTTTCCTATGCGCGTGATGCCGCGCTGGTGCTCGAGGATCTGTCGCTCGATTTGCCGCGCGGAGGCATCACAGCCCTGCTCGGCGCGAATGGTGCGGGGAAGTCTACACTGCTGTTTCTCTGCCTGGGCTGGCTGCGTCCCCGGGCTGGCCTGGTTCTGTTGCACGATCGTCCTCTCGCGCAATACTCGCGGAGTGAAACGGGAAGGCAGATGGCTCTCGTGCCGCAGCGCGAACATATCACCTTTGACTACTCGGTGTTGGAGTATGTGCTGCTGGGGCGCGTCCCATATCTCGCGCCCCTTTCCCAACCCGGATCCGCCGATTATACGATCGCGTACAGCTCGCTCGAGCGTGTCGGACTGGCCGCATTGGCGCGCCGTCCGGTGCAGACTCTCAGCGGGGGCGAGCGCCAGCTGGCGCTGATCGCGCGCGCTCTTGCCCAGCAGCCGCGCCTGCTGCTCCTCGATGAGCCGACCTCTCATCTGGATCTCCACAACAAAGCGAACCTTGTCGCATTGGTTCGCGCGCTGCATCGGGATGGCGTCAGCATCGTGTTGACTACGCACGAGCCCGAATTGGCTGCAGCGCTGGCCACGCACGTCGTGCTTCTCGATCAAGGCCGCGTGCTTTGCTCCGGCCCGGCTTCCGAGACGCTTACCTCAGAACATCTGGGTCAGCTGTATCGGATTCCAATCGAGGTGGTCGAATTCGCCGGTAGGAGGGTGGTGCTGTGGTCATGAAGCCGCGCGAGACCGCATTTTGGATCGTAACCGGCAAGCGCGGAGCGGGCAAGACCACGTTCTGCCGGTACATGGCGGAGCTGGCTCACCAGGCGGGATGGGACGTGGCCGGCGTTCTTTCGCCGCCGCGCATGGAGAATGGCGTCAAGACGGGCATTTTCGCTCAGGATTTACGCCACGGCGAACTTCGATTGCTGGCCAGCCTGGATTCGGGAGAAATCGCCGGGGCTCCGATGTGCCGGTGGGTTTTCAGCGAGCAAACGCTCCTATGGGCAAACGGCGCACTGGCCGGCGCGATGCCATGCGATCTGCTGATTGTAGATGAAATCGGCCCCCTGGAATTGGAGCGTGAAGCGGGTTTGCTCGCTTGGCGCTCCGTGATTGCTGCAGGCGCATATCGCGTCGCTCTGGCCGTCGTCCGGCCTGAATGCGCCCATCACCAGCTGCTGGAGGGAAAATCAAACGGATCGCTCACCATAAGCTCGTCCGAGCAGGCGTGCGAGCTCGCGCAAACAATGTTCGCGCAACTTGCATAGATCGAGAAGCGGCACGCCTTCATCCCAGGGCGCAAGCCCCATACGAGCTAACCTGAGCCACTTCCCCCACGTGATATAGGAATGTTTCTTCACCTCTCCAGCTACGATCGTTCATACCAGGCTGGAACCGGTGATCAGCTTGTATGCCTCGAGGTATTTCTCGGAAGTGGCCCGCGCGACCGCCTCCGGTAGTTCGGGGCCCGGCGGCTGCTTGTTGAAGCGGACTCCTTCCAGGTAGTCGCGCACGTACTGTTTGTCAAAAGAAGGCTGCGGCCCGCCCGGTTTATAGCTCGCCAGCGGCCAGAAACGCGAAGCATCGGGAGTCAGGATTTCGTCGCACACAATGACCCGGCCGCCGTGAAGGCCGAACTCGAACTTCACGTCAGCGATGATGATTCCTCTCTGGTGCGCGTAGTTCGCGGCGCGGTGATAGATTCTGAAGGTCAGGTCGCGCAATCGTTCGGCGGCATCACTACCCACGATCTTTGCCATCTCCTCAAACGAGATATTGAGGTCGTGACCGGATTCGGCTTTGGTCGCAGGCGTGAAAACAGGCTCCGGAAGCCGATCGCACTCGCGCAGGCCGCGTGGCAGCTTGATTCCGCACACGGCGCCGCTCTCCTGGTACTCCTTCCAACCCGATCCGGCAAGGTAGCCGCGCGCCACACACTCTATCGGGAAGATCTTTGCCTTATCAACCAACATGCTGCGGAGATGCAAAACGTCACGGTACGGCTGAAGCGCCTCGGGAAACTCGGCGACATCGGCGCTGATGAGGTGATTCGGGACGATATCCGTCATCATGCTGAACCAGAAGCGGGAAAGCTGAGTCAGCACGGCGCCCTTCATCCGAATCGGCGTGGGGAGCACTACGTCAAACGCCGAGATGCGATCGGTTGCGATCATCACCAGCCGGTCGCCGAATTCGTAGACATCCCGCACCTTTCCCCGGCGAAACAGCTTTAAGCTCTTCAGGTCAGTTTGAAGACATACATCTGTCATAAAAAGCCCACTTTGGTTTTTGCACGGCTTCTTGTTACGTTTTTGTCGGGATTCCAAACCCTGCAATCCAAAATCCGACTAGCTTGCCAGGGCTTCCGGGCGATCACGGAAATCGACACTCACGATCTGGGAAACCCCTGGTTCCTCCATGGTGACGCCGTAGAGGGTGCGCGCGATTTCCATCGTCTTCTTGTTGTGAGTGATGATCAGAAACTGCTTTTCTTTGCTCAAGGCCGAGATCAGTTCCGTGAAGCGGACGACGTTGGCATCGTCAAGAGGCGCATCCACCTCATCGAGAACACAGAACGGGCTGGGGCGGTAGCGGAAGATCGCGATCAGCAGCGCCAATGCTGTCAGAGCCTTCTCTCCGCCCGAGAGCAGAAGCACGTTTTGCAGACGCTTGCCTGGAGGTTGTGCAACGATGTCCACGCCGCTCTCCAGGAGATCTCCCTCATCCAAGAGGCGCAAGTCGCATTGCCCGCCCTTGAACAAAATCTGGTAGACCTCGATGAAGTTCTCCCTGATGTGCAGGAAGGCGTCCTGGAACTGTTCGACGGAACGGCGATTGATCTCCGCAATCGCTTTCTGCGTGTCAACGATGGACTGCTCGATGTCCGCGCGCTGGCTGCTCAAGAACTGATACCTTTCCTCGTGCTCCTGGTACTCCTCCAGAGCCCGCATGTTGATGGGGCCGAAGTTCTCGACGCGCTCCTTCACCCCCTCGTAAGCCTGAATCACCTCGGCATAGCCGCGTTGCCATTCAGAATCTTCGATCAGGGTCATGATCTCCTCGACCGAGACGTGAAATTCTTCCTGGCAGCTTCTCTTCAGGTGGTCCAGATCGCTCTCGATCCGGGTCTTTTCGATTTCAATGGAGCTGCGCACGGTCATCGCCTGCTCGCGTTCCGCATGCATGCCGCGCAACTTTTCTTCGAGTGAAACGACCACGGCTCGCTGTGTCGCCAATTCCTTCTGTTGCTCGGCAAAGGCAGTTTCTCCTTCGCCAATCCGACGGGTCAGTTCAGCCAGCAGGGTTTCCGTTTCCGCCAGTTCCTGCGCGAGCCGGGTGATGCCGGATTGCGTCTGGGCTTTCTCCGCATGGTTGCTGGCCGTGCGCCGGCGCACTTCCTCGGCCTCCCGGCTGAGACGCAGCAGTTCGGATTCAATCCCTGAGAGCCGCTCTCTCTTGACGGCGTGCGCGGACGCAAGGCTCGCAAGCGTTTTCGACAGCGTCATGCTTTCGGATTTGAGTGATTCGAGGCGCAGGCTCAGTGATTGTAACTCCTCGCTGCTCACGCGGCTGCGCTGCTCTATTTCCTCCATCCCGGCGGCTGCTTCCTTCCCCTTGCCCTCAAATTCGGATCTTTCGCTCAGGAGTTGAGAGATCTCCTCGGCGGCGACACTTCTTGACTGTTCGAATTTGCGCAGCTCCGCTTCGAGGCGCTCGATATGGTTTTGCTGCATTATTTTTTCGATGTCCAGCCGGCGCGTCTCGGCGTTCAGGGTTTTGAGGCTTTCCTCGACGCCGGCGAGATCCGCCTTCAGTTCGGCAGCTTCGGCGCGCGTCCGCTCGATCTTGACGCGCATGGCTGCCAGATTGCGCTCCAATTCGCGTTTTTCGCGTTTCAAAGCGAGAAATCCCGCCATCGATTTTCTTTCTCCGACCGCCGACAGCGTACCCTTCGGGGAATAAGCCTCGCCTGCCAAGGTGAGAAAGTTCATGTCCGAATGGGTCTCTGCCACCTGAAATGCAGTCGGCAGATCCGAGACCATGACGGTGGCGGCGTATTCCGGCAGGACGCGTGCAAACGCTTCTCGGACGTCTTCGCGCATGCGCAGCAATTCATCGAGATAACCGACGACGCCTTCGCCCGACAGCGATGGACGCGGAGGCTGCGCATGGTGGCTGTGGCCGTTTCGGAGGGTCATGAATGTGCATTTCCCGGCGCCGATGCGCTTGACGCGATCCACACTCTGAACCGCGTCGTCCAGGCCTCCGACGAGGATATACTGCAGCGGGTCGTTCAAATAGTCTTCCACCGCCACCTCGTACAGAGCATCGGTTTCCAGATGATCGGCCAGCGTCTGCGCCGTGCAGGCTCGTTCTCCCGGGACTTGGGTGGAGAGGAACTTCTGGACGCCTTCGGAGTAGTTCGTGCGCCGCCGCTCGACCTCTTCCAGAGAGGCGTATCGATGCTGCATGATGCTCTGTTCTTCGACCAGGCCCGTGAGGTCTGCAGCGACTCCTTCGAGCCGTTTGGCCGTCTGAGCCGAGCGCGCCTCCAGCACCGCCACTTGCTCGCTAATCTCCCGGTACCGCGCCGCAGTCGTATCAAGTTCCCGGCGGAGTCCGGCCAGCTGATCCTGGAGCCGGGAGCGATCGCCCGCCTCCACCTCCTGCTCTGCCTGAATTCGTTCCACTCTCGCGGTGATTCGCTGAAGATTTTCCTGGCAGCGCGCATGCTGGTTTTTGAGGTCGGAGAGCCTGCCGGCGCGGTTTAACAGGAAAGCGCGCGTCTCTTCGATTTGGCCTTCCGTTGTGCGCAGGGCCTCCTGCAACACCCCGCTCCTCGCCTGCTCGCTCTCCAGCGCTGCCTGCTCGCTTGTGATTTCGCCTGCCAGCCCCGCCGAAGCCTGGGAAAGCCGTTCCTGTTCCAATTGGACCAGTTGTTCGCGCTCCGCAATCGCTCCCAAATCACGGGCGAGCTCCTTCAGGCGCTCCGCGAGATTCTGTCCCTGGGTTTCCTGGCTCTGCTTTCTGCTGGCGGCGTTTCCCGCATCTACGCGGAGGTCCGCCAACCGGTCGCGAGTTTCATCGAGCCGTTCTTCCTGAACCCTGCAAAGCTCCTGGCTGCTGCTGCGCGAGTCCTCCAGCCGCCCCAGCGACAAAAGAATCGCCTGTTCAAGCTCCAGCGCGGAGCTAAACCGCTGTTCGCACTGTTCCAAACGGGACTGCAGCTCGCGCTGTTCCAACCCGATCTTCAGTCGGTGGAGGCCCCGTAATTCTTCGCGCAAGCGATTATAGCGGCGAGCCTTAGCAGCTTGACGCCTGAGGGAACCCAACTGTCTGGTCACTTCCAGGACGATATCGTTTACCCGCAACAGGTTTTGTTGCGCGAGTTCGAGCTTCATCTCGGCCGAGTACCGGCGGCTCTTGAACAGCGTTATGCGCGCGGCTTCCTCGATCAGACTGCGCCGGTCGGCCGGTTTTGAACTCAAGATCTGGCCGATTCTGCCCTGTTCGATCAGCGCATACGAGTTGGGGCCCAGGCCGGTGCCTTCGAACAAAGCCTGAATGTCTTTCAGGCGGCAGCGGCGGCCGTCGAGGTAGTATTCGCTCTCGCCTGAACGATACAGCCTGCGCCCGACCGTGAAACCCTCGGGATTCAAGTTCATCCCATCCGGAATGATCGAATTGGCCTTCAAGCTAAGATGCAGTGTCACCTCGGCGAAATTGGTGGGCTTACGAGTCTGAGTCCCATTGAAGATCACTCCCTCCATGCGATCGGTGCGCAAACTCTTTGCGCTTTGCTCGCCCACCACCCAGCTGATTGCGTCCGCAATGTTGCTTTTCCCACAGCCGTTCGGCCCGACGATTGCTGTGCAACCTTCATGGAAGACGATCTGAGTTCGGTCGCAGAAGGACTTGAATCCGATGATTTCCAGTTTCTGGATTTGATGCATGGGTGAACCCTTTTGCCTTCCAACGAATCCGAGCCGGTTAGGCTGCTTGGCAGGTTCGGGCCGCCTCGAGCGTAACGGGCTGAGCAACGGAGGGAGTAAGGCACCATCCTGCCTGGACGCCCAAAACCCACTGTCAATTCAAGGAACCGGCGCCAGAGGGGGAATCAACCGGAACATGTTGAGAAATTGAGCCTTTTCCCGTCCCTGCTCACGCGCAAAAACCAGGTTTATCAGCGCCCCCGCACGACGGCTCGAACCACGGGTCAAATATAGCACAGGGGCGAGACCGTTCAACCGAAAAATCGCAATATAGTGTGCCGTCTTTGGGAATGGATACTATATGTAGTGAATGCTATGACTTGTGCTGCCGTTGATACTCCTCGAAGTCTTCAGGCGAGTTCACGTCCAGGAGATGATGATCCGAGAATCCTCCCTCGCCGGGGGTCAACTGGCGGACGCGCAGGAGGGAATCGCGGAAAATCGCAAGCATTTGGTGCTCGCCGCGCATCAGGTTGCGCTCTATTTCAGGCAAGCAAGTGCGGCTGTAAACTGCGCAAACCGGATGCAAGCGGCCATTTGACGTGCATGGAATGATCGCATCGTATCCTGCCGAGCATTCAATCAGGCGTCTGAGAAGAAACTCGGGTACGCCCGGCAGGTCGCAGGCGACGACAAGGATTAGCGGGCGTTGCGTTTGAATCAGAGCAGCATGTAGGCCTGCGAGAGGGCCCCTGCCGGCGTGGATGTCGGAAATTGTTTTCAATCCGAGGAAAGCATAGGCGGCGGGATCATTGGTTGACAGAAACACCTCGTCCGTAAGCGCCTGCAATCGCCTCGCGAGCAATTGGGCCACGGGCAATCCATCGATGCGCAGAAGTGCCTTGTCGCGACCCATGCGCCGGCTTTGCCCACCTGCAAGCAAAACAGCGGTGACGTCGGCAAAGAGGGCAGGGTGCGTCGATGCTTCGAGATTGTTCACGGACGAGCAGATTATCAGTATAAGTACGAAGGTTCAACCGCTCGTCGACGCAAGATGGCCAAACTTAAGGGAGCGTGAGTCCCGGAGGCGCTAAGATATGCTCGCTGTCGCACTTGGACTTTGACCTGGACCTTGAGGTGGACTTGGACTATCTGGCCCGACGCGAACTTTCGCAGGCTTGACCGCCTTAGAAGCTGGGTTCTATACTATGGTGTCATTACTAGCGGCAATTCATCCGCGCGGTTCCCTCGGAAAGGTGACTCCTGCAATGACGAAACGATGGGTTCTGGGGGCAGTGCTTGCTTTGTTGCTGCCGTCTGCTGGCAACGTCTGGTCGCAAACCGAGTTTTTCCGGCTCGAGGACCTGCGTCCTGGGATGAAAGGAATTGGCAAAACCTGCTATCTGGGCAGCGAGCCGCAGGATTTCCAGGTTGAAGTCCTTGGTGTAATGCGCCACATGAGTCCGGGTGGCGACGCTGTACTGGCGCGCTTCTCGGGAGGCCCACTGGCGGACACCGGTGTGTTTGAAGGGATGAGCGGCAGCCCTGTGTATATCGATGGCAAGCTTTTAGGAGCGGTGGCGTTCTCATTTCCCTTTGCGAAGGAATCGATTGGTGGCATCACGCCAATTGCTCAGATGGTGGATGCCTTTGCCGAGGGTCCGCAGACGGATCTCCCGGGCGTTAAGATTCTGAAGAAGAGCATGCTCTGGAAGTACCTGCCGCCTGGTCCAGGAGTTTTGGGCCTGGCGCCTGCCGTCCCAATTTCTGCACTAGAAACGCGGCTGCAACCCTCTCTTGCGGCTCTGACCGGCACATCGATGCTGCCGATTTCGACGCCGCTCAGCCTCGCCGGTTTTAGCTCGAGTACCCTGCGCTTGTTCACACCTGATTTTCGCGCCCTCGGGTTTTCGATCTTGCAGGGATCGGGTGCCTCAACAGGTGCCGGCCAATCAGCCATGCCCTCGCCGGCCGCCGACAATTCGCCTCTCGGGCCGGGTTCCAATCTAGTGATCCCCCTGGTTCATGGCGATCTTGACGTTTCCGCGGGAGGAACCGTCACATACATCGACGGCAAGAAGCTGTACGCATTTGGGCACCAGCTCTTCAATCTCGGCTTCAGCCAGTTGCCAATGTTCAAGGGAAAAGTCCTGACGGTTTTCCCAAGCCTGCAGAGCTCTTTCAAGATCCTGGAGACTACGGAACCAATCGGAACACTCCGTCAGGACCGGGAGATGGGGGTTTACGGCCTCCTTGGTGAGACTCCTGCCATGATCCCTATGCACATCCGCATGGCGACAAGCAGAGGAATCAAAAAGGTGTGGAACTTTGATCTGGCGCAGGATCGCTTTCTCACTCCTCTATTAATCAACCTGACCATATTTGAGACTATCAACTCAACGGAACGTGCCATGGGCGCGTCCACGATCAGGCTGAAAGGCAAGATCAATGTGGCGGGAGAAAAGCCCATCCTGATTGAAAACAGCTTCTCTTCCGACAGCAGTTCGCCTGCCAACGCGGCGATCTCCATCGCGGCGCCGGTCAACTTCTTGATGGCGTCCGGCTACAAGAATCTCAAGTTCGATGATATCGATCTCGACATTTCGGCAGTTGAGGACAACCGAACCGTTGTGCTCGATACCCTTCGCCTGGACAAGACAGAATTGAAAGCCGGAGAATTTGTGAATGTCGACTTTTTCTACCGGGCGGTGGATGGAGAAATGACCAAGGATTCCTATCCCGTGAGAATTCCGCCGGAGATCACTCCCGGGCCGCTCTCCATGCTTGTGGCCGATGGATCGACGATGATGGAGCTGGATGCTCAGGAGCAGGGAGAGGATTTCATTCCGCGGGACCTGGCGCAGGTGATCCGGTTTATCAACAACATGCACAGCAACGATCGTCTTTACCTACGCATGTTTCGCCGACAGGCCGGGGCTGTGGTCGACGGGGAAGGCTTCCCCGGTTTGCCGCCATCGATCCTGTCGATTTTCAGGTCCGACCGCAACACCGGCAGCATGCTTCCTCTCCAGATACTGCCTCTGATGGAATACGAGGTGCCTCCCGGCGATTATGTCGTCTCGGGATCCAAGCAGTTGAACCTCATAATCAACCCATGAACCGGAACCCTCTGGAGGATTGGATTTCCGATCCACCCAGATTCGAAGGGTTCCCAAGAACATTGATATTCGGAGCCATAGATGCGAGTTCGAGGCCCAATCCTAGTGATTTCCATGCTGGCAACATCGTGTTTGCTGTTTGCCGTCACCCCGCAATTCTGGGAGAACTTCAGCCAGGACGAGTTGTTGAAAGGAACGCTGACACGCGTTTCCCTCGGACCGGAAGGCAAGCTCTTTCTGGCGCCTGCCTACAGCCAGTTCTTCGACACCGGCCAGCCTTTCATTTTCTCAATGGTTCAGGACAAAGCCGGGAACCTCTTCCTCGGAACCGGGCATGAAGGGAAAGTCTTCAAGGTCGATCCCCAGGGCAAGGGCAGTGTCTACTTTCAATCGAAGGAGCTGGATGTTTTTGCTCTGGCCGTCGATACGGCAGGAACTCTCTATGTGGGAACTTCTCCAGAAGGGAAGGTGTACAAAGTCACGGGACCAAATCAGTCGACGGAATTCTGCAACCCTGAGGCCAAGTACATCTGGGCGCTCCTTTTCGATGAGTCCGGCAACCTCTACGTCGGCACGGGAGCGAAGGGATCGATCCTCAAGGTCTCTCGCGGCGGCGAGAAATCGACCTTTTATGAGCCGCGCGACGACAATGTCGTGTGCCTCGCGCGGGAAAGCAATGGCAACTTCCTGGCAGGCACCTCGCCGGGCGGCAAGCTGATCGAGGTCAACCAGCAGGGCAAGGCGTTCACGCTGGTCGACACTCCCATGGAAGAGATCCATGCCGTCGCAATCGACCGTTTCGGAACGATCTATGCGGCCGCGACAAGCTCAAAAGCAGGTACCAAAGCAGGTCCCGCCGCTCTGGTGCCATCAGCCGGAGGGGCGGCGCCCGCGGCCTCGATCCAGATTCTGACCAGCCTTGCGGAGAAGCCGAAGGAAGGGAAGACGACAGTCACGGCCCCGGGCGGCGAAAAGGACACGAGCGGCGCCAGATCGGCAATCATCGCAATCTCGAAAAACGGCGGCATGGAGACCGTGTACAACTCCGAGGACCGTGTAATCTATGATCTTCTCGTTCGAACCGACGACGCTCTGCTCGCGGCGACTGGAGGCAAAGGGAGACTCTTGTCGGTCGACGGCGCCAAGCAGATCACCGTCGTGACGGATTCGCCAGAGGACCAGATGACCTGCATGATCGCTGCCGGTGATGCGGTTTTCGTCGCGGGTAGCAACCAGGGCCGGGTGTACAAACTACAGGCTCAGACGGCACAGAACGGCACGTTCGAATCACGTGTGATGGATGCGAAGGTTGTCTCTTCCTGGGGCAAGGCCTTCTGGCGCATCCCGACGAGTGCTGGAGGAAACATCAAGTTATCCACCCGGTCGGGAAATACGTCCGATCCAGACACTACCTGGAGCGATTGGAGCGCGCCTTATACAGCGCCAGGGCAGCAAATTCCAAACCCGAACGCTCGATATATGCAATGGCGGGCCGCGTTCGAGCGTGGCCCCAGCGCGACGGCCCCGGACACGCTGGAAGGAGTGCAGTTTTCCTACTTGCAGCAAAACCTGCGCCCGCAGGTCGTCAATATCTCAATCCTGCCTTCCGGAGTGGCACTGCAAAAGAATCCTCCTATGCTGTCTGGATCGATGAGCCTTACCCTGAGCGCCGTCAGCAGCGACGGCGAATCCCTTAATTCGCCGCGGCAACGAGGGAAAGAGCTTAACCCCATGCCGCCACGCCAGGTGTTGCAGGGAGGAGCCCAGGCGTTTACCTGGAAGGCCACCGACGATAACGACGACACCTTGGAGTACTCGATCTATTTTAAAGGGGAAAATGAATCTGACTGGAAGCAGCTTGCGAAAAACCTCCCCGACACTTTTTACACACTCGACGGTACTGCGTTGCCGGACGGAACCTACCGGCTGAAGGTGGTGGCCACCGACGCTCCCTCCAATCCTTATGGCAAAGCCCTGATCGGGGAGCTGGTCTCCAAGCCCTTTGTGATCAGCAATGCCACGCCTGCCATCACCATCACGAGCCACTCGGTGACCGGCAAGCGGATTGAGATTCTATTCCATGCGAAAGTCAGCGTGGGCCATATTGCCAGCGGAGAATTCTCGATTGACGGCGGTGAATGGAACCTCGTGTTCCCGACTGATGGGATCGCCGACTCCGCGGAAGAGGACTTCCAGCTGACGACTTCCGAGCTTACCCCCGGGGAACACATGATCGGCTTGCGCGCCAGTGATGGAAACGGCAGCACGGGAACCACCAAGCTCGTCGTAAGAATCCAGTGAAAGGCCTCAGACTTCAGATCTCGAACAGGCTGCTGACTTCTTTGGCCGGCGCCCTGATGTCTGCCTGAGGAAGGTGATCTCTGCGCGGGTGAGCCGGCGGAAGGTGCCTATCTGCAGGCCTTCGAGAGAAAGCGGCCCTATTCCCGTGCGCACGAGCTTCAGTACCTTGAAGCCGACGGCTTCCACCATGCGGCGCACTTCCCGGTTCTTGCCTTCCTGAAGGACAACCTCCAAGCGACTATAATTACCGCGGTCCTCCAGGTGCCGCACCGAACGCGGCTGCGCCCAGTCGCCTCGCTTCATTCTGATGCCGGAGGCAAGCTGCGCGACGGTATCGCCGCTGACCAGGCCGTTCACTTTAATCAGATAGGTTTTTGCAATGCCCGAGGCGGGATCGGATACGAAAGTGGCGAACTCAGTGTCGTTGGTAAGCAACAGCAGCCCCGAGGAATCCTTGTCAAGACGCCCGACGGGAGCGACCCAAGGCACGGTTTTATCCAGATAATCGTAGATGGTCGCGCGCGCGTCAGGGTCCCCGTGACTTGTGACGACTCCTTTGGGTTTATAAAAGAGCAGATATACTTTGCTTGCTCGCTTGAGACGTTTTCCGTCCAGGCGGAGGGAGTCGCGATCCATGTGAACCCAATGATCGGGGTCCCGCACAACCAGGCCGTTGACTCTTACGCGGCCGGATCGAATCCATTCGCTTGCGGTCGACCGCGAGGCAATCCCGAAGCGCGACAGCACACGGTCAAGAGTCATTGCGGTTTTGCTCTGCACACAGTGGATGTACCATAAGCGAGCGTGGAAGTGAATTCGGATCGGGAGGGGCGCGCATCCGACTGGGGAATTCTCCGGCTCGGACTTTGGCCGCGCGCGAAACCTAGCGAACCGCGGGGCGTCTGCCCCGACAATGACACCCAGTCGCCGGCGAGCAACACCCGGCATGATGAGCGGAGAGGCAATGAATCCCCAATCGTTATTACACAACCTCCTTTCAAAGCTGACCCCGGAGTACTTTGCCGGACAGGTGATTCCCGGCGCTTTTAATGTTCTGGTCATCTTGATTCTGATGCTCCTCGCATTGAGAGCGGCGCGGATGGTTTCGACCCGCTTGTTCGCCGTGTTCCAAAAACGGAAGGGGGACACGGAGTTCATGAAGCGGGCTGATACGCTCCGCTCCGTCGTGCGCTACATCCTCAATCTGACCATTGTAACAGTAGCCCTGGTTATGATCCTCGGAGAGCTCAGAATCGACATCGCGCCCGTCCTTGCTACCGCCGGCATCGTCGGGCTTGCCGTTGGCTTTGGAGCGCAGACGCTGGTACAGGATGTGATCGCCGGGTTCTTCATTCTGCTCGACGACCAGATTCGCGTTGGGGATGTCGTGGAGATCGCGGGGAAATCCGGTCTCGTTGAGAAGGTAGATCTGCGCATGACCACCCTCCGCGACATGTCCGGGAATGTCCATTACGTGAGGCACGGAAAGATAGATTTCGTCACCAATATGACAAAGGATTTTTCTAATTTCGTATTTGACATCCCGGTTGCCTACCACGAGGATGTCGATCGTGTGGCAAGCGTCATCCAGAAAGTGCACGAAGATCTCCGCGCCGATCCCTCTTTTAGCCACGATATCATCGCTCCCATGGAGATGCTCGGCCTGGATCGTTTTACTGAATCGGCGATCATCCTTAGAGCCCGCACTACCACCAGGCCTATCCAACAGTGGCGCGTTGCCCGGGAATTCAATCGCCGGCTGAAAATGGCTTTTGACGAGAAGAACATCGAGATGCCGTTTCGCGAGATTACCGTGCACATGGCCCATGACAGAAAAGGAGGTTTTCCGCGATTTGCCGCGGAAGCCCATGGGAATGCAGACACGAAATAAGTGAGCGGAAACCATGATGATTTCCATTTTGCCTCTCGTTGTGCAGGATCCCATTATTGTCAGGGTCACGGATTCCCCGGCATCGCCCTGTGCCAGCCTCGTTGAAGGAGTGGAGACGGACAGGTTGCTGATACGCTGGCCGACCGCATCCGGGAAACGCATGTCGATTGCGGCCGGTAGAATCCTCACCGTGTGTTTCTGCAGGGGCGGGCGGGCATTCGAGTTTCAGGCGAGGGTTTTGGAAACTTCCGAGGGACCGCTGCCTCTTGTGGCCATTCGGCCCTCGACCTCTCCGCGCAGCGTTCAACGGCGGGAAGATGTCAGGGTTCAGACACTCGCCCGGGTCGAGTTGGCCCCAAGAGTGGTCGAGCTTGCCCGATTCAAGGGCCCTGGTCATAGTTCACCGACAATCAAAGGGGAAGCAAACAGTATCAGTGCCGGAGGATTTTCGGTTTCTGTCCCGATGCCGATCCCTGTCGGGACGCTATTCCATGCGTCGCTGTCTCTCCACGGCGAGCGCGGCAGTCCGCTGAGGGTGACTGCGAAGGTGGTGCGGTGCAAGCCTGTCGAGAGCCATGAAGCCGCACCGCAGGCGTTCGAGGTGGGTTTTGCTTATGCCAATTTGGCAGAGGCCGTCCGAAAACGGATCGTGCGTTTCGTCTTCGGAGCGCAGCGAGAGCAGGTTGAGGAAGAAGAGTGATCGAAGTCGATCCGCGGGTAACCGCTTAGCTGCAGCAACGAGGATTTGGTGCCCTCGGCATAATGAGGATAGTCCCATTGCCCCGGAATCACACCTCCACCTCGAAGCTTCGCGTTGTCATCGCCGAGCACGCGCCAAATGTGCATGGGTGATTTGACCCATGGCTAGGCGATTTCAACAATCTCTTTCTGTTTAAGAATGCAACAATCGGCGATAGCCACGACTGACCCAGGGATGGCAGAAAGTCGATCAACAGAGACGCATTCTGTCCGCAATTCATTTAAATTATTGACTATATCATGTGACATGCAGGCACTTGCGACTTTCCCACAGCTGGTAAGTGCGGTATCTGATCGTTGAGGTTTGCAATGGTGCTGATCGTGCATACAGATTCTGTTTACGACCTCGTGCATTTACGCTGGGATGGTTTTCCTGTGCGGGAACCCTGGGGGAGCTCACCTCAGGGGAGGCGGACTGCAGTTCTGTGATGAGACTACGCGTTCATATTTTACTCCTGGTGGCCATGATGAGTTTTCCCGTCTGTGCTGTTGCACAGAAGGCGGAAGACTGTCTGATGTGCCATGACAACAAGGATCTGACGACCAAGAGGGATGGCAAGGAAATCTCTCTCTACGTGGATGGCAAGAAGTTTTCAACTTCAGTGCACGGGTCGCTCGATTGCGCGGATTGTCACAGTGACCTGCAAAACAAGGATCTGCCGCATGAAGAAAAACTGGCCAAGGTCGATTGCGGCAAGTGTCACGCGGACGAGCAGAAGCTACAGTCGCAATCCATCCACGGCCAGAAGGTGTCGCGCGGCGATCTGCTGGCGCCGCGCTGCAAAGACTGCCATGGCAACCACGACATTCTTCCGGTAAAGGATCCCAACTCCGCGGTGGCTCCCGGGCGCATTCCATACGTCTGCGGCAAGTGCCATTCTGAAGGCACGCCGGTTCAGCGCCAGCGTGAGATCCGCGAGTCGAACATCATCGAGAACTACTCCGAAAGCATGCACGGGGAAGCGCTCCTGAAGAAGGGGTTGGTGGTGGCGGCTACGTGCGTTTCGTGCCACACGGCGCATCAGATTTTGCCGTACACCGACTCGCGTTCTTCCATCGCGCGCAAAAACATCGCGGCGACCTGCACCAAATGTCATGCACAAATCGAGCAGGTGCACCGGAAGGTGATCCGGGGTGAGCTTTGGGAAAAAGAGGCGCACGTTCTCCCTGCCTGTCCGGACTGCCACCAACCGCACAAAATCAGAAAGGTATTCTACGACCAGGGCATGGCCAACGCGGACTGTCTCCGATGTCATGCGCGTCAGGACATCAAGTCTTCGAAGGACGGGCACTCCCTTTACGTGGACGAGTCGGAATTGAGCCACTCGATGCACGTGAAGCAAGGCTGCAGCCAGTGCCACATTGGGGTAACTGCGTCACTCGTTCGTCCGTGCGAGACAATCACGCAGAAGGTCGACTGCGGCTCCTGCCATGCCGAGGTTGTCCAGCAGTACCAGCAGAGCACGCACGGGCAACTTTTTGCAAAACAGGATCCCAACGCTCCGACATGCCACGAATGCCATGGCACGCACGGCGTTCTTGGAAAGGGGGATCCTGCTTCTCCCACTTTTCCCCCTAATGTTCCGGTTTTATGCGCCAGGTGTCACCGTCAGGGCCAAAAAGCGGCCGTGCGTTACACGGGTCCCGAGAAAGAAATCGTGGAAAGATACACGGAGAGCATCCACGGAAAGGGGCTCCTGAAGAGCGGGTTGGTAGTGACGGCGATGTGCACGAGCTGCCACACGGCGCACCGCGAGTTGCCGCGCACGGATCCTTCTTCGAGCGTCAATCCTGCCAATGTTCCGGCGACCTGCGGGAAATGCCATAATGGCATTCAGGAGCTGTTCGAGCAGAGCGTCCATTCGCGGAAAATCACCAACACCAAGGACCCGCTCCCGGTGTGCAACGATTGCCACAGTGCCCATACGATCACTCGCACTGACGACGAGGGCTTCAAGCTGACGATCATGGGCCAGTGCGGGCGCTGTCACGAAGCGATCGCCAAAACGTACTTTGACACGTACCATGGCAAGGTATCGCAACTGGGGTACACAAAAACCGCCAAGTGTTACGACTGTCATGGCGCCCATGACATTCTCAGGGTGAGCGATCCGCGTTCCCACTTGAGCAGGACCAATGTGGTTGCAACCTGCCAGAAATGCCACCCGGGCGCAACGCGCCGTTTTGCCGGCTATCTGACTCATGCCACTCACCATGATCCTGCCAAGTATCCGTACCTGTTCTGGACCTTCTGGGGGATGACCGGGTTGCTCCTCGGCACCTTTACACTGGGAGGGGCCCATACGTTGCTTTGGTTGCCACGGGCTCTGCAGATGCGCCGGAAGAGCCATAGAGTCCATGCGGCGACGCAGACGGTCGAGTATTTGCGTTTCACCCGCCTGAATCGTATCCAGCACGCCGTCATGATCGTAAGCTTCATGAGCCTTGCGCTCACCGGTCTTACCCTGAAGTTTGCTTACACCAGTTGGGCATCGACGCTTTCGCACCTGCTCGGCGGCTTCGAATCCGCCGGTTATATCCATCGAGTGGCGGCCTCGTTCATGATCGGCGTCTTTGTCAGCCATGTCGTGGACCTCGTGCGCCGCAAACGGCACGAGCACGGCTCCTGGCGAAAAATGTTGTTCGGGCCCAACACCATGCTTCCGACTCGCAAGGATTTCAGCGACTTCTACGGCTCCATCAAGTGGTTTCTGGGAATCGGGGAACGTCCTGCGTATGGCCGGTGGACTTACTGGGAAAAATTCGACTATTTCGCCGTTTTCTGGGGTATCGCTGTAATCGGAACCACGGGGCTTACTCTCTGGTTCCCGGAATTTTTCACCCGATTCATGCCCGGCTCGTTCCTGAACATCGCGACCATCATTCACAGCGACGAGGCGTTGCTTGCGACCGGATTCATTTTCACGGTCCATTTCTTCAACACGCACTTGCGCCCTGAAAAATTCCCCATGGACATTGTGGTTTTCACCGGCCGGATGCCGGTGGAGGAATTGCGCCAGGATAAACCTATGGAATACGAGGCGCTGGTGCAGAGCGGCGAACTTGAAAAAAACCTCGTCGAGCCCTATCCTGCGGTTGTTGTCAAAACCATTCGCATCTTTGCCTGGGGAGCGCTTGCGCTGGGGTTCTGCACGGTGATCTGGATTGTCTACGCAATGTTGTTCGCATACCGCTAAACCATTTCCTCGCGGGCATGCGCCATCTATCGTGGCTATTGGCAGTTCGTGGAATCGAAGGTCTATGAGAGCAGCCGTTCATGGTGTTTTGATCTCGGTCTTGCTCCTGCTCATTCCGGGCTTCGCTCTGGCCCAGTCGAACGAGGAATGCCTCGCGTGCCACAGCGAGCCCACTCTGACCAAGCATCAGAAGGGTCAGGAGATTCAGCTTTATGTTGACAAGGATCTGCTCAAGCGCTCCGTCCACGAATCGCTGAACTGCGTGGACTGTCACCGGGGTTTCAATCCCGCGCAAATCCCGCACGCAAAAAAAATCCAGCCGGTCCAATGCCAGACCTGCCACGACGTCGGGACCTACGAAAAGAGCGTGCACGGCCAGGTGTTCGGCGCGTCCGGATGCTCGAATTGCCACGGCACGCATAATATTCTCGCTCCTGGCAACCCGGAGTCACGGGTGAACCGCGGCCATCTCGACAGCACCTGCGGCAAGTGCCATGAGGACGAAAGAGATCGCTACTCCAGTTCGAAGCACGGCGTCGCCATGGCCACGGGATCCAAAGGGGCTCCCTCCTGTGCGGATTGTCATGGCGCGCACGCCATCGTGCCGGTGTCCGATCCGGAGTCGGTGCTGTACAAGACCAAGGAGCCTGCTGTTTGCCTGAAGTGCCATCTGGATAACGCACAGGTGCGACAACAGGTAGGGATGTCGGCAGGTTTTATCGCGGGATACGAAGAGAGCGTGCATGGAGTAGCCTTGGCGAAGGGTGACATCAAGGCGCCCACTTGCAGTGATTGTCACGGCGCCCATGACATGGCGATCGGCAGCAATCCAAAATCGCGGGTCAGCAAATTCAAGGTCCCGGATACATGCGGCAAGTGTCACAGTGACATTGTCGCGGTGTATTTCGAGAGCGTCCATGGGAAGGCGCTCAAGGCGGGGAACGATGAGGCCCCCAACTGCACCGATTGTCACGGCGAACACCAGATCTTCGCTCCAAGCGACCCTCGGTCGCGCGTATCGGGCAGGAATGTTTCCGCCCGCGTCTGCGCAGTCTGCCACAATTCCGTGACGCTCACGCAGAAATACGGTCTGGCTTCCCAGCGCTTTGCCTCGTTCGAGGACAGCTATCATGGGCTGGCTTCCAAGGAAGGCAGCGTACAGGTGGCCAACTGCGCAAGCTGCCACGGCTTTCACGGCATCAAGTCTTCGTCGGATCCCACCTCCACAATCTACAAGGCGAATCTCCCGACCACATGCGGCAAATGCCACCAGGGGGCCAATGAGAATTTCACCAAAGGCGATGTGCATCTTGTCATCGCTCAGGCCTCTCAGCCGGTCCTGTACTGGATCAAGCTGTTTTACATCATCCTCATCGTGATGGTCGTAGGCGGCATGCTCGCGCACAACTTGCTCGATTTCATTCGCAAGTCAAAGTTGCGTTTTGCGATACGCCACGGTCTGGTGGAAGCAGAGCATTTCGGCCCGGCTCAATACCTACGAATGTCGCGGGGAGAGCGCATCCAGCACGTGACGCTGGCGGCATCGTTCATCACCCTTGTGATCACCGGCTTCATGCTGAAATTCCCGGACGCGTGGTGGGTGGCCCCGATTCGCCAGTTGAACGAAAAGATTTTCGCGGTGCGCGGTCTCGTACACCGCATTGCCGGTGTGGTGTTGATCGGCGTCAGCCTTTATCACGTCTATTATGTCCTGTTCGCTGCCCGGGGCAAGAAGCTGATTCGCGACCTGCTGCCGCAGTTGCGCGATTTGAGCGAGCTCTGGAACGCGGTCAAGTATTACCTCGGCTTGTCAAAGTCCAGGCCGCAGTTCGGCCGCTTTACCTATATCGAGAAGGCGGAGTATTGGGCTTTGATTTGGGGCGTAATCGTGATGGGCGGGACGGGGATCATCCTCTGGTTCAACAGCTACTTCATCGGCAAGTTCACGCTCCTCGGGTGGAATGTAGCCCAGGCCATTCATTATTATGAGGCCTGGCTTGCAACGCTCGCGATACTCGTGTGGCATTTTTATTTCGTTATCTTCAACCCCAATGTATATCCGTTGAACACGGCCTGCGTCACGGGAATGCTTACGGAAGAGGAAATGGCGGATGAGCATCCTCGAGAACTGGAAGAAATCCGCTCACAGCAGATGGAGGAAGGCATGGTTGGGGGGGATGAAAACCTGTTCTCCACTTCCTAGTTTCTTTCGCTTAACCGGCGATTAGCCGGTTAAGCGAAAGAAACTAATTAGAGACGTAGACCCTGCTGAATGTCAGCACCAACTGCGAGTCCACAGCCCTGCCGTTGCGGCTGGCAGGCCTCCAGTTCGCCGACATGATCATCTCAGCGAAAGCGCTAAGCAGGGACTCGTCGACCGGGTACTCCAAAATATCCTGAATCTTCGCGGCGCCGCTGCGGTCCAC
>JBEKIX010000027.1:0-29162 GCA_050011535.1 Acidobacteriota bacterium | reverse complement strand
GAGGTCCTCGTCGATCCAACCCAGCATCTGGTAGGGCTCGTGGACCTTGACCAGGCGCTTTTCGAGCCCGTAGTGCTCGCGCAGGCCGATGACGCAGGCAACGTGCATGCCGGTAACGGCCGTGCCGTTGAAGTCGACGGGGATCGCGTCGGGCTCCTTGTGGTTGAGGGCGGCGGCCAGCCGCTCACGGCTTGTCATCGTCATGGTTGTCCCCCGGGGTTTTTCCCAGCTTAATCATTTTGACCGGGATCTGCAATAACAGGGACATGTGCCGGAGGTCCGTGTCGCCCTCATTTGTGTGCGACCTCGCGCCCGGACGTCACCATGGAGAGGGTCTTGACGATAACTCACCGCGTCACGACAGGGGATCTGCGGCTGAAAAGTCCGGAATTTGCCTCAGGCGCCGAACGTCCGGGGAGACGGCTAGGGGTGCTTGATGAACGTGCTGTTCAGGTATTCGCGGAAGGCTGTTCGGAGCTTCGCCTGGGCGTTCAAGATGATCGGGCCCTGCCAGGCGATGGGCTCGCCAAGGGGTTTTCCGGAAACGAGGAGAAAACGGAAGCCGGAATCCCCGGTGCGCGAGGCCGAGAGCTCATCGCCTTGCTCGAACAGAACGACCGTGTGGTTGTCGATACAGGAGCCTCTCTCGAGTCCTGATCTGGGAAACGTGAGCTGGCGAGCGGACAAAACGAACGAGCCGCCTTTCCGGCGGATCTCCATGCCAAGGCGTCCGCTCGTCTGCCCTCCTCACAGATCCATCCAGCAGGTCCGTCCGAGCCCTGAGCCTACAGCCGTCCTATGACAACTGCAGGTTCCGTTCCATCTTGGCTGGAGTTGGTTGTTATTGGTTTGTCGCGGGCACAGTTTTGGGCACAGTTGGAGTATTCTGAGGACATCAACGGGAAGCATCGGAGGAGGTTGAATGCCCAAAGACCCGCTAACGACGCGGGTTTGAGGTGGTGCCGAAGGAGGGGGTCGAACCCTCATGACCGCAAGGGTCGCAGGATTTTGAGTCCTGTGCGTCTGCCAATTCCGCCACTTCGGCACTGACGACGTAATGCAGAACCGGCGCCTGCTTGGCGCGGGCGCCGAATGGTAGCTTAATCCACTTGCCGGAGTCAATCAAACGCCGCAATCCTGAAATTGGGGACAGCTAACATTTTCGCCATTCGGTTTCGAACCCACAGAATTCTCCCGGCGAAAATGGTTGCCGTCCCCAGTTTCGTTTTCCGCAGAGCGCACCTGTGCCCCAGGTGGTTATTTTGACTAAGGGGAACGATTCCGGTAAAATAGAAGAGTCCCCGGAGGATTCTATGGAATTTCGTGTTGGAGAAAAAGTTGTTTATCCAAACCATGGTGTCGGAATCGTAGAAGAGGTCATAAATCGTCCAGTAAATGGAGTTCCAGAAGAATTCTACATGCTCAGAATTCACTCCAATGCTTCGCTTGTGATGGTTCCAACCGCCAACGTCAAGAGCGTCGGCTTGCGCAAAATCATTCGCAAGACGGATTGCGACGGGCTCTTTAAGGTCCTCGAAGAGGATTTTTTCGAACCCGCCTCCGACTGGAAGGGCCGCTACAAAGAACATTGCGACAAGATGCGCACCGGCTCCATCTTTCAAGTGGCGGAGGTCCTCAAGAACCTGGTCTACCTCAGTTTCAGGAAGAACCTCTCGTTCCGCGAAAAGCGCATGCTCGACCGCGCCAAGCAGCTTATTGTCAGTGAAGTGGCCACAGTCAGGGGCGTCAGTGAAAAAACAGTGGAAGATCACATAGACAAATCGCTAGCCGAAGCCTATGCACGATCGGTGAAGGCTACTGCCTAACCCATTGCATTCGCCAGCAACCTATTTCACTCTGCTCGTCTTCTTCCTCGCCCTCGCGATCTTCTTCTCTGCCTCGGAGACTGCCCTGACGACTGTCAGCCGCCTGCGCCTCAAATTCCTGGCGGAAACAGGGGACCGGCGCGCCGAGTTCATCAAACGCATCATGGCCAATCCCGACCGGCTTCTCGGCGTTATCCTGTTCGGCAACACCCTCGCCAATATCGCCGCCGCCACGCTGGTCACCTACATTGCCGCCACCTATGCGCCGCCCGGCAAGTTTCAGGCGATCGCTTTGGCGTCGTCGGTCATCTTGACCATCGTCATCCTCATCTTCTGCGAATTGACCCCCAAGATTATCGCCGTGAGCCGTCCGGAAGAGACGGCGCGAAAGCTGGTGTGGCCGCTGCAGATTTTCATCTGGATCCTGTCTCCGATAGCGGCACTCGTGGCATTCATCGCGAATCGACTCGCCAGGCTGGTGGGATTCTCCACGGTCGCCAGTCCGTTTGCCCACGTGCTCAGCGAAGACGAGATCCGGTCCATCATCGCAAGCTCACCGGGCGCGGTCATGGCGGAAGATCGTAAAGAGCTGCTGCACAATATCTTCGAGATCGGCGACACCCAGGTGCGCGAGATCATGATTTCTCGCACCGACGTGACGGCTGTCGATATCGACGATCCCATTCCTGAAGTCCTTTCGATTTTCAAAAAGACGAACTACTCCCGCATTCCCGTCTACCGCCAGAGCTTCGATAACGTGGTTGGGATTCTCTACGTCAAGGATCTGCTGCAGCACATGCAGCGTCCCGGCGAGATCAACCTGCAGGTTCTGCTGCGGCCGGTCCACTTTGTGCCCGATACCGCCCGCCTGGAACCGGTGCTCCGGCAGATGCAATCCATGCATCTGCACATGGCAATCGTGGTTGACGAGTTTGGCGGCGTGGATGGCATCATCACACTCGAAGACCTGCTCGAGGAGATCGTCGGTGAAATCCGCGACGAACACGACACCGAGGCCGAACCGATTCATGAGCTGGGACCTAACATTTACTCGGTCGCGGGCAACCTGCCTGTGCGGGATTTCAACCGGTTCCTCGTTTCAATTGGGGACTGTCCCCAATTGAAAACGGCGAGTGTCATGATACCGGAATCGAGAGAGTACACAACACTCGCAGGGTTTCTCCAAACCCGGACCGAACGGCTGCTGCACATTGGCGAGAGCGTCCGCTACCAGGATCTGGAGTTCTTCATCGACAAAGTCGATGGCATGAAAATCCTCCTCGTCCACGTGAAAATGCCGGCGGCAAAAGCAAGCAAAAGCGCGAGTAACGCCATTTGACGGTAAATCGCGATTATCTGTTAGCTTTTAGCTGTTCGTTGTTGAGTTGGGGCGGTCAGACGGCAAAGGCCTCGGCAGCGGCGCGCGCTGTAGCGTCGATGTCCTTGCGAGTGTGAGCTAGGGAAACAAAACACGCCTCGAATTGCGATGGAGCCAGATAGACACCGCGATCCAGGAGCGCGTGGAAAAACCTGCCGTACCGTTCCGTGTTGCTGGTGCGCGCGGTCTGGTAATCGGTCACCTTCGTCGACGTAAAAAAGACCGTGAACATCGATCCGACGCGGTTGATCTGAACGATCGCGCCGGTGCCGAGCGCTGCATCGCGCAATCCCTCCTCGAGCCTTGCCGTCCGCTCCTCGAGCTGAGAGTATGCACCGGGCTTCTTGAGCGCCTGCAGGGTAGCGATACCGGCCGCCACCGCCAGCGGATTCCCCGAAAGCGTGCCGGCCTGATAGACCGGCCCCTGGGGCGCTACCCAGCTCATGATTGCGCGGTTGCCTCCGTATGCGCCCACGGGCAGGCCGCCGCCAATGATTTTCCCCAGACAAGTCAGATCCGGCTTGACCCGATACAGCTCCTGCGCTCCGCCGTACGCCAGCCGGAAGCCGGTCATCACCTCGTCGAAGATCAGCAGGGTGCCGTGCTCGCGCGTGAGCTTGCGCAGCCGCTGGAGGAAGCCCTTCGCCGGCGGCACGGTGCCCATGTTGCCTACAACCGGCTCCACAATCACCGCGGCGACTTCGGAGCGGTAATGCTCAAGGGCTTGTTGCACCACATCCGCGTTGTTGTAGGGAAGGGAAATCGTGAGCGCGGATGCTTCCGCCGGAACTCCGGGACTGTCCGGCAATCCCAGCGTCGCCACGCCCGATCCGGCCTTGACCAAAAGCCCGTCCGCATGGCCATGGTAGCAGCCGTCAAACTTGATGATCCGACTGCGGCCGGTGAACGCGCGCGCGACCCGGATCGCGCTCATGGTCGCCTCGGTACCCGAATTGACTAGACGCACCTTTTCGATCGAAGGCACGGCCTCATGGATCATTTCGGCAAGGATGACTTCATTTTCCGTCGGGGCGCCGAAACTGGTGCCGAGGGAGAGCTGGGCGTGCAGCGCGCTCTTCACGGGCACGGGCGCGTGACCCAGGATCAGCGGTCCCCACGAACCCACGTAATCGATATAGGAAACGCCATCGACATCCGTGATGCGGCATCCCCGCCCCGAGCGAATGAAGAGAGGATCTCCACCCACGCTCCGAAATGCGCGCACCGGGCTGTTCACGCCGCCCGGAACACATTGGTTCGCTCGGACAAATAGTTCCTTTGAATGTTTACCCACCGATCACCCCGTGAGAATCAAGGCCGACTAACGAAGGATATACAGTTTCGCTCCTCTTCACAGCAGTTTAGCTGCTTCTTTCGCGAAATAGGTCAGGATAATGTCAGCGCCCGCGCGGCGGATTCCGATCAGCGACTCCATCATGACCCGCGGCAGATCGAGCCAGCCGAGTCGCCCCGCCGCCATCAGTGCGGAGAACTCGCCGCTGACCTGATAGGCAGCCAGAGGAACCGAATGACGCTCGCGCAACCTGCGGATGATGTCCAGGTATGGCCCCGCCGGTTTTACCATGATGATGTCCGCGCCTTCCTCGAGATCCTGCTCCACCTCCCGGAAGGCTTCCCGCGCATTCGCCGGATCCATCTGATGACTGCGGCGGTCGCCGAATGCCGGAGCGGATTCCGCGGCCTCGCGGAACGGCCCGTAGTAGCCGGACGCATACTTCACCGCGTATGAGAGGATCGGCGTGTTTGACCGGCCGTGGCCATCCAGGGTGGCCCGAATCGCGGCCACGCGGCCGTCCATCATATCCGAAGGCGCCACGATGTCCGCCCCTGCCTCAGCGTGCGAAAGAGCCATTTTGGCCAGCAGATCGAGCGTGGGATCATTTAGAATCTCGTCGCCATCCACCAGCCCGCAATGACCGTGGCTGGTGTACTCGCAGAGACAGACATCCGTAATCACCACAAGGTCCTTGACCTCTCGCTTGATAGCGCGCACCGCCTGCTGCACGATGCCCTGATCGTCGTAGGCGCCGGACCCGCGGTCATCTTTGGCCTCGGGGATCCCGAACAGAATGACGCCCGCAATGCCCAGCGACTTGATCGAACGCGCCTCCTCGATCAGTGTGTCCACCGACCATTGGTAATTGCCCGGCATCGAGCCAATCTCTTTCTTTACGCCTCTGCCCGGGCACACAAACATGGGAAAGATGAGCTGGCTCGGAGACAAATGCGTCTCTCGCACCATGCCGCGGAGCGCCTCGTTCATTCGCGTCCGCCTCAATCGTGTCGCCGGAAATGACATTGAAGCCTCCTGGATTCAGGTCCGATACTGCGTGAATCGCAAATTATACAGCGTAGAGCCAAGAGCTGCCAGCGCCCCTGTTTGCTGATGCTGCGATTCAGACGCCGCAACCGAGGTCAAGTTTCGGAATGCTTGCGGGCCTTGTCACTGTCTGAATGACAGCTTGCTGCTTCCTGAGGGCTGACACCTGATAGCTCTTAATGGTACAAATTAACGAGACTATGAGGAATCGAACTCGATCCGCGGCTCTGGAACCGCAGGTACTGCGGACAATCCGGAAATTCGCGATGCTTGAACAGGGCGAGCACGTGTTGGTCGCTGTTTCAGGCGGTGCGGATTCCATGGCGCTCTTGATCTGCATGCATCATCTCGCGCCGCGCATGGATATGACGCTCACCGTGGCTCATCTCAATCACTGCCTGCGCGGCGCGGAGGCAACCGGGGACGAGGAGTTCGTGCGCGGAGCAAGCGCCCGCCTCGGATTGCCCTTCGTCTCCGCCTGCGTTGACGTAAGGGCGCGCGCCGCAGCGGACGGGCGGAATCTCGAAGAGGCGGCGCGTGAGGCGCGTTATGATTTTCTGCGCGAAACCGCCGCGCGCGTGAATGCCGGCAAGATCGCGACCGGCCATACTCTCAATGACCAGGCCGAAACCGTCCTCCTTCGCTTACTGCGGGGAAGTGGTCCCGGCGGGCTCGGGGGAATCCACGCCGTCAGCGGCGGCGGGCTGATTCGTCCGCTGATCGAGTGTGAGCGCGCCCAGGTTCTGGAGTATCTTTCCCGGCGCCAGGCCGAATACCGAGAGGATGCGACCAATCAGGATCTGCATTATCGGAGAAACAGGGTCCGGCACGAGCTGATGCCGTACCTGGAAAAGCATTTTAATCCGCGTCTCATAGAAACGTTGGCCAGAGAGGCGAGTTTTGAGAGTGCAATCCACGATTTCCTCGAAACCCAGGCCGGCCGGCTTTGGGAGAGGTTGCGCATCCCACTCGAGGACGGAATCGCGATGCCGGCGCAAGAGCTCTTCCAGTTGCACCCTGCGCTGTGCCATCAGATCGTGCGGCGTGCGTTGCGTGAGCTGCTGGGATCACTCCGCGACATCGGCTCCGTTCACATAGAGGATATTCTCCAGCTCTGCCGGCTCGGGCAAAGCGGCAAGCGGATCGAGCTGCCCAGAGCGATATCCGCCATGAATAACCTGGGAAACCTGGAACTGCGGAAGAGGAAGCACGAATGGCACGCGGAGTATCGATACGAGCTCCCACTGCCCGGCCGATGTCGCATTCCCGAGGCAGAGCTCGAGATCACCGCGACTGTCCTCGAGGATTCGTCCTCGAATGCGGAACCGCGGGATGAAGGCGCCTACGCCCTCCTCGACCTTAATGCTCTCCCTTCCACCTTGACCGTCCGCTCGCGGCTGCCGGGCGACCGCTACGGCGGCTCGGGTCACCGCAAAGTAAAAAGGATGCTGCTGGCGGCGCGAATTCCGTTCGCGGTCCGATTGACCGTCCCCATGGTTGCTGCCGGGGAGGCAGTCATCTGGATCCCCGGATTCAAACCCGCAAAATTATATAGAGCTGATGCCGGCTTCCGCCGATCTATTCTCCTTGAGGCACGACAGGTGAAGAGCGACGAAGCTTAATGTGCAACAGCGACCCTCGTAAGTCGTAATTCTCTCTGTGTTTTGCGGTTTCTGACAAAAAGCGAGGAAACATATCCTCTGGTTTTGACGTCTAAAGACGATAGATTAGTGGAAGCGGGGCCGGGTATGGCTAGGAAACCCTTTGATGCATCTGGTATAATGGACGCCGAGGGTTTCGTCGCCTAAATCCATGGCACGATATATGATCAGGATTTGCCTGCGAGGCGCGAGGATGCCCATGGGAGGTCGGTAATTTGAGTACCAATCTTAAGAATATCCTTCTGTGGCTGGCCGTCGTAGTCTCTCTGGTCGTGCTGTGGGAGGTCTTTTACAGCGTAAAGGATGGTAGTGTCGAGGAGCGCGACTTTTCGACCTTTTACCACGACATGACGGCGAAGCAAATAAAGTCCGTCACGATCTCTGGCGAGGATCTCGAAGGGACAGACGCCAACAACAAGAAATTCAAGACCGTAGTTCCTGGCGATCAGGGTTTGGATCTGGGAAAGGAACTGGTTCAGAACGGAGTTGCTGTAAAGATTGAAAAGACCACAAATTCCTCCTTGGTGTACGTGTTTCTTTCCTCCTGGCTTCCCTTTATCCTCATTATCGGTTTCTGGATTTTCCTGATGCGACAGATGCAGAGCGGCGGCAATAAGGCCTTATCGTTCGGCAAGAGCCGGGCGCGGCTGATGTCGAGCCAGCAGAAGAAGGTGACCTTCAAGGATGTGGCGGGAGTCGAAGAGGCAAAGGAAGAACTCACTGAGATTATCGAGTTTCTGAAGGAACCCCAGAAGTTCCAGAAGCTTGGCGGCCGCATCCCGAAAGGGGTGTTGCTGATGGGACCTCCCGGGACAGGCAAGACGCTGTTGGCGCGGGCGATCGCCGGCGAAGCGAACGTCCCCTTCTTCTCCATCAGCGGATCGGATTTCGTGGAGATGTTCGTCGGGGTCGGCGCCAGCCGGGTGCGCGACCTGTTTGAGCAGGGAAAGAAGAACGCGCCCTGCATCATTTTCATCGACGAGATCGATGCTGTCGGGCGGCATCGCGGGGCCGGCCTGGGCGGCGGACACGACGAGAGGGAGCAGACGCTCAACCAGTTGCTGGTTGAGATGGACGGATTCGAGTCGAACGACGGCGTGATTCTGATCGCGGCGAGCAACCGGCCGGACGTCCTCGATCCGGCGCTTCTGCGGCCAGGCCGCTTCGACAGGCAGGTTGTGGTACCGCTGCCGGATATCCGCGGACGTGAGGGGATCCTCAAGGTTCACACGCGCAAGATCCCTATCGCGGACGACGTTGATGTATCGGTTGTCGCGCGCGGGACTCCCGGTTTCTCCGGCGCCGCTCTGGCCAACCTCGTGAATGAAGCGGCGTTGAACGCGGCACGCTACAACCGAAAACTGGTGGTGATGTCGGATTTTGAAGGGGCCAAGGACAAGGTACTTATGGGCAAGGAGCGCAAGTCCATGGTCATCACCGAGAGTGAAAAGAAGGTAACGGCCTATCACGAATCCGGGCATGCGCTGGTTGCCCTTTTGACGCCGGGAAGCGACCCGCTGCACAAGGTGACGATTATTCCCCGCGGCATGGCACTGGGCTTGACCCAGCAGTTGCCGGTCGACGACAAGCACAATTATACGAGAGAATTCATCGAGGGGCAGATCGGCATTTTAATGGGAGGCCGATGCGCGGAAAAGATGTTCCTGAACACGGACACCACGGGTGCTGCCAACGATATCGAGGTAGCCACGGAGAGGGCGCGCAAGATGGTGACCGAGTGGGGCATGAGCCCGCTCATGGGCCCGCTGTCGTTTGGAAAAAAGGAAGAACAGATATTCCTGGGCCGTGAGATCGCGCAGCACAGAGACTACAGCGAAGATACTGCGATACAGATCGATCGGGAAGTGAAACGGATCGTGGAAGAAGGCTATCTGCGCGCTTGGAACTGCCTGGAGTCGAACAAAGAAGGCTTGATCCGGCTGGCGGAAGCGCTGCTGGAGTACGAGACGCTCGACAGCTGGGAAATCGAGGCGATCATAAAGGGCCAGCCGCTGGCGAAGCCAAAAGCCGCGGCTACCGCGGACTCGGAGGAAAGCCCGGCCAAGGAAAAAACCGCACCCCCTCACGGGCCGTTACCGCAGCTTATCAATCCCAAGGGTAAGCCGGCGCCGGCGTGAACATTCGATGCCAAATTCGAGATTCGAGATTCGAGATTCGAAATTCCCAATCTCGAATTTCGAATCTCGAATCGGGAATCAGGCTCGGTCGATCACATTTGGTTGCGGCCTACTGGTCGAGCTGTGATCTCTGTCACGGGCCTTTCCGGTTTTGAAGAACGCGGACAGACTAACAAGAGGCAACCTCACCGCTGCCCGGCAAGGGCGCGGGACATCGCGGTCTCCGAAGCATGCCCTACGCCGGCTCCCGGAAGCAGGTTCAGATCATCGCCCGTGACAAGGTGCTGGACCTTGGATCCAGAACTCTGATCATGGGAGTTCTTAACGTCACGCCGGATTCATTTTCCGACGGGGGCGCCTTTTTCGATGCCGCCCGCGCCGTGGACCGCGCGTGGAGCATTGCGGAGGAAGGCGCCGACATTCTGGACATCGGCGGGGAATCCACTCGCCCCGGGTCAGAGGGAGTGAGCGTCGAGGAAGAATTGAGCCGGGTGATGCCGGTGCTGGCCGCGCTTGCCGGCAAGTACCCTCTGCCGATATCGATAGACACATCAAAGTCCGAGGTTGGCAGAGCCGCTCTGGAATGCGGCGCCGCGCTGGTGAATGATGTGTCGGCTCTGAGAAAAGATCCCGCGTTGGGGAGGGCGGCAGCTTCCTGCGGCGCCGGCGTCATCCTCATGCACATGCGAGGCGAACCGCGCACGATGCAGAAGATGCTTCCCAGCAGGGACATCCTCGGAGACCTGGAAGAATGGGGCGGTAAAGCGGCCGGCTGGGCCGAGTCGCTCGGAGTGGATCGAGAGCGGATCATTCTGGATCCGGGAATTGGCTTCGGCAAGACTGCAAGCCAGAATCTGGAGATCCTGCGGAATCTGGATCGCCTGGCGAGTCTGGGTTTCCCGATCATGATCGGCACGTCGCGGAAATCGTTTATCGGCAGGATCCTCTCGAATCCGAATGCGGACCGTGTCTGGGGCACGGCCGCGACCGTAGCCATATCCATTCTCTGCGGCGCCCACATCGTGCGCGTCCACGATGTCGGGGCGATGCGGGACGTAGCGCGCGTTACCGACGCGCTCCTCAACGAAAGGGTGAGCGAGTGACCCTGGATCTCGGCCTGCTTTCAGGATTATCGCGATACTTTCCCTCCACGGTCCGCGACTTTGTCGACATTGTAATCGTAGCCTTTCTCATTTACCGCCTGCTCCTGCTGCTGCGCGGAACTCGCGGGGCGCAGATGACCCTGGGCATCGTGGTTTTGCTGGGATTCTATTCGCTGACCCGGTACTATCGCCTGCGCACGCTGGAATGGCTGTTCGCAAATCTGCTCACCTACCTGGTGTTTGCCGTCATCGTGCTTTATCAGAATGAGATCCGGCGCGGCCTTGCGCGCATCGGCGGCTCCCCGGTGTTCGGCGCGTACCGCAGGAGCGCTCATCAACATGACTTCGAAGAGATCATACTCGCCGCGACCACGCTGGCCTCGAAGAAGATCGGCGCCCTGATTGTCGTCGAACGCAACATCGGGCTCAAGAATTATGCGGAGAGCGGGATTGAATTGGACGCCGTTCCCACGTACGACCTCCTGGTCACGATCTTCAGCCCGAACACCCCGCTCCATGACGGTGCCGTGATCGTCCAGCAGGATCGGATCATCGCCGCCGGCTGCTTTCTTCCCTTGACGTTGGATCCGCACCTCAGCAAGGAATTGGGGACGCGCCACCGGGCGGCAATCGGGATCACGGAGGAGACCGATGCGATCGCCATCATCGTTTCCGAGGAAACTGGAATCATCTCCGCGGCGCTGGAAGGAAAGATCACGCGCAACTTAGACGGCGCCGGGCTGCGCAGGCTTCTACAGGCCGCCATGGCGGGACAGCAGGCAGGCGCAGCGGGTGAAACGCTGCAGAAGCGGCAGGAAGTGTCATGAAGGCGACCCGATTTTTGCGCGAAATCCTGCTCACGAACTGGTGGTTCAAGCTTACCGCCCTTCTTCTTGCCTATGCACTCTGGCTTGTGATTCGAGGGAGCGAAGGGGAACGAGTCCTTCAGGTACCGTTGACCGTGAAGATCCCGAACAACATGGTGATCGTGAATGAGCAGCCGAAGTCTGTGGAGGTCACCTTGGAAGGAACCATCCTGCCAGGCGCCCCGGCGGACATTTCCTACGATGTTGATCTCCAGTCGGCTGGTGAAGGAGGTCAGACGATCCCTCTGACGGTTGACTCGGTCCGGCTGGGTTCGGCATCCGGCCTGCGGGCGGTGCAGGTAAGTCCGGCCATGCTCAGGCTTGTGCTCGAGAAAGTCGTTTCCAAGGATGTGCCGGTCAAGGTTCCGATAGAAGGGACTCCAGCGCCGGGGGTCGAT
Organism: Acidobacteriota bacterium; assembly: GCA_050011535.1. Lineage (GTDB taxonomy): Bacteria > Acidobacteriota > UBA6911 > UBA6911 > UBA6911 > JAFNAG01. The sequence continues at coordinate 17,451 of JBEKIX010000027.1, read as the reverse complement.
ATGTACAGATGGGCCTGTCTTCCGAGCCACGTGCGCATCAGCGGGCCTCAATCCAGAGTCAACACCGTGAAAGAGGCTGAAACCGACCCTGTCAGCATTTCGGGGCAAAGCCGTTCGTTTCAATCAACTGTGAATTTAGCGCCACTGGCTGACGATATGCATACTGGTTTGGCAGGACAGGTTAAGGTGGACTTAGAACTGGGTCCGCATCGCGAGTTGCACAGGATCAGGATTCCTGTGACCGTTCTCGACGGCCCGAATCTTGTGGTGAGTCCGGCTTACGTCTCTGTTAGCGTGCTGGTGCCCATGACGTTCAAGGGACGCATTGCCGCAAGCGATTTCCGGGCGACGGTTTCCGCGCCGAATTCCGAGCCTGCCGATAAGCGAATGTCGGCGAAGCCTGAAGTAGAACTGATCGGCGATCTCGGAGCAGGGATCGTGATCGCACAGATCAACCCGGAGGAAGTCGAGTTGCACCGCATCGATGCGCTCCGCAAGATAAGGAAGAAATGATGGGGAAGCTGTTCGGAACGGATGGGATCCGTGGAGTTGCCGGCGAAGCGCCGCTCGACCGCGACGACGTCTACAGAATTGGTTATTGCCTTACACATTATCTCAAAGCGTTGCATGAGCACCCACATCTGCTGATCGGACGGGATACACGCATTTCGGGACCCTGGATCGAGAGCTTGCTCCGCCGCGCGATCTCAGACGCCGGAGGGATCGCCGAACCCTGTGGAGTTGTCTCCACGCCGGCGGTTTCGTTTCTGGCGCAGAAGGTAGAGGCCCAGGCCGGTATCATGATCAGCGCTTCACACAATCCGTACCATGACAACGGAATCAAGGTCTTTTCTTCTGAAGGAATCAAATTCAACGATGCCATTGAAGATGAGTTGGAAAACCAAATCTTCTCGTGCACGCGGGCGGCGCCGGCGGGTTTTGGCCTGGATCCTGAGATTCCCGGTTTCGACCCGTCCGTCGCGACAAACTATCAGCGGTTGTACACGGACTATCTCCGCACTTGTGTCGCTCCCGGCTTCCACCTCCAGGGAATGCGCCTGGTTGTGGACTGCGCACACGGCTCGCTCTCAAACATCGCTCCGGCGTTTTTGACCAGCTTGGGCGCCTACGTGTACGCCATTCATTGCCAGCCGGACGGGCGCAACATCAATCGCCACGCGGGCGCGCTCCACCTCGGTGCGCTGCAAAGGGAAGTTTTGGCGCGCAGGGCCGAGCTCGGAATCGCTTTTGACGGAGATGCAGACCGAGCGATGTTCGTGGACGCCGAGGGCGCCGTGCGCGACGGCGATGATGTGCTCTTCCTGCTCGCGCGCTATGCACACGATGAAGACACTCCGCGGACGATTGTAGGAACCGTCATGGCGAACCTGGGTCTGCAAGTCGCGCTCGAGGATCTTGGCTTTCGCTTGGCACGCACGTCGGTGGGTGATCGCTATGTGCTCGAAGAAATGCTCCGCCTCGGGGCCACGTTCGGCGGTGAGCAGTCCGGCCACATCATCATGACGCACCTCGCGCGTACGGGCGACGGCCTGCTCACGGCACTGAAGGTGCTCGAAATCATGGAAGCTCAAAATCACGATCTGGCTGCGCTATGCCGTCCGGTCAAGCGCTTTCCCCAGGTTCTCGTGAACGTACGAGTGAGCGAAAAGGTCCCGTTCGAGAACATCGAAGGGCTGCGCGACACGGAAGAGGCCTACAGGGAAAAACTGGGCGTGCGCAGCCGCATTCTTCTGCGGTACTCCGGAACCGAAAGGCTCGCGCGCGTAATGGTGGAAGGCGAAGACGAGAGCACTGTGCATGAGGCCGCGCACCAGTTGGCCGCCTACTTCAAGTGACAAGATCGGTGTCAGGCAACTATTTCACCGATTCCAGGCCATAACCGGAAAACGGAGCCGTCCCCGAGATTGGTGAAATAGTTGCTTGGCACCGATCTCGGCACTTTTCTTCACCGTGTGAGCCGTTCTACCTGGGCGACGTGGTTGCGGTCGTGATCTGCGATATGCACCACGAGCTGTTTCAATGAGAGCGCCCCATACTCCTGGTGCTGCCCCTTTTTGTTCCACGCCGATTTTGGAAGCGCTTTGAACATCGCAAGGTGGCCGGCGCGCAGCGCCAGGAATGTGGCAAGCGAGCCTTTCAGCGGCTGGCGCCTGTATTGCAGGTTGCCCGCCCATGCATCCTGATCAAACGGCACCAGCGAGGGCTTGCGTTCGGCGACGATTTTTCGATATCGCATGCCATAGACCAGCTCGCAATCTGCCAGATGGCAGATGATCTCCTTAGCGGACCACTTGTCGGGCGCGGGACGTGCTGAAGCCTGTTTCGAACTGAACTTTTCAGCGAGCCGCTGCAGGCGGCGAGAAGTGCCGGCAAGGCTTGTCAATGCCTGGTCGACGGTGAACGGGTGTTTTTTCTGACACATGGGACACGGCATTTTGCACTCCTTTGATGGGACATCCTGAAAACAATATCACATACGATTTCTATCGCCAGGGGCGCGGATCAAATCGTAAGATCCTCAGCCCTTCCTCTCCATCTGCCAGATAAATCAGGATCCGGCCGTCCGGCTCCATCTCAGCCTTGACACCCAGCGAAGTTCCACGTGTGGGCAATTCCCTGAGAAGACGAGGATGACGGGGATCCTGAACATCGAGAATGGCGAGGCCCCGTTTCCAGTTAGCGACGAAAAGATGGTTCGCGCACAATGCGACGCCGTGAGCCCAGCCGCCAGCCTCCGGATGCGGCTTATCCGAGGGATTGAGACCGAGCGGATGGTGCCCGAGGAGCGATGGGTGCCCGGCGAGATCGAAAGCAACGAGCGAAACACCGCCGTGGCCTTGCGCGACCGCGGCCATCGTCTGATGGTTCCAGCTTCCGAGTGAAATGCAGATCGAAGTTGCGGCAGTAGGCAGAACACCGATTTCAACGGGGCGTTCCGGCCGGCTGACATCGACGACGCGCAGGCCGTAGTTCCAGTCCGCCAGCAGCGCACGATCGTCCCAGAGCTTGACGTCGTGCGACCAGCCGGGTGTGGACAACTCCGACAACAGGCTGAGCTGAGCTTGGCCGACCCGAGCAATCACCAGGCCGTGAGAACCAAAGGCCGCAAATGCAAGCTCACCGCGGGTCACGGCAGCGTTCGCAATGTCGCCGTTCGCCAGACGTGCCACAACCTGGCCGGCGGGAGCAATGAGCACGAGTCCTTCATAGCGAGAAGCCAACAAGGGACTGCCGGAGTGGGGTGCGAGCGAAATCACATCCTTCACCGGCGCAGAGATGTTCGGTGCGGCCCAGCCGGAGGCGCGATGGAAGATCAGATAACCTCCCTGGCGATCCGATACATACAGCGAATCGTCATCTATCGCAACATCGTGTGCCCAGCCCAGGGTGTCGTAGTGCGCGACCTCGTCGATGACCGCCGGCGCGCGGCCGCCACTGCATGAAATCGTAACGGCCAGGACAATTGCGAGCATCGAGTAATGAAGGTTGAGTGCTGCGTGCTGCGAGAGGCCGAAGCTAGCTTGGATATTCTTCATTTGGATCAAGATTGTAGCATCATACGGCAAGCCCGGGGCGTGAGCCTCATAGACGTTCACTTAAGCCAATGCCTCCTCGTGGACCTCGACCTGGACTTAGGCTTGGACTTGGACGTTCTTGTACTCCGCATATGGTAACAGCCAAGCTTGCGAAGATTCACGTCGAACAAATCTGACCACGTCCACGTCCAGGTCCATGTCGAGGTCCACGTGCGGCAGCGATCGAATGTCATGCCTTAGGGTTCGTACCTTGAGCCATATCGGTGCCGTCCAATTCGGGGCCTGTAACTGTCTGCGTCCCGGAATCCGCACAGGGTTGCCTTGCTGAGCGACGGTGCATTTGCTATCCTCGATCGTCGCTATGTCTGTCCGGAAGATCAAGTCACTCGAAGAAATGATGCGGATTCGAGAGCAGCTGCGGCGTGAACGGAAGATGCTGGTATTCACGAACGGCTGTTTCGATTTGCTTCACGCGGGGCACGTGCGCTACCTGAACCAGGCGCGTGCCATGGGTGACGCGCTGGTCGTCTGCCTTAATAGCGATGCGTCGGTTCGTACGCTCAAGGGAAAGGGGCGCCCGATCATTCCCGAGGCCGAGCGTGCTGAGATCCTTGCGGCGCTTTCCAGTGTCGACTATGTTTTTGTCTTTGATGATCTTACTCCGCAGCGAGTCATTGATGTGCTGGTCCCCGATGTGCTGGTGAAGGGCGCGGACTGGGGAATTACTGAGATCGTCGGCCGTCAGACAGTGGAAAACGCCGGCGGCGTGGTGCGCACCATACCGCTTGTGGAAGGCACTTCAACCAGCGCCATCATAAACAAGGTCCTTAGCTACTTCGGCAAACCAGGATGAAGCGCGTAAATGATGTAGTTCATAGAGTCTTCGAGTCTTAGTGGTAACCTCCAAGAATCAAAGACTCCAGGGCACCAAGAGTTATTTTCGGAGCAGTCCTCTTTTGAAAACCGTCTGTTGACGAGATTGTGTTTCACTTGAAGAAAGTATTTGAGAGCGCAGCCGACTGCGGCGCGCTGCACGAAATGTCGGTGCGGCTGCAGCAGGGGATTCGTACGCTCAGAATCGAAGGACTGGTCGGCGGCGCCAAGGGACTGGCGATCGCCCGTGCGGTCCTGGCGGAGCAGCGGTCCGTCGCGGTTTTGACGGCCACGAACACAGAAGCGCGCAACCTCAGCCAGGAGCTCGGGTTTTTCTTCGGGATGCTTTCATCGGCGCCGCCGCGCGTGATATTTTTGCCCAGCCTGGAAGTCGACCCGTACCGGGGTTTGTCGCCTCATGCCGATATTGCCGCCGCACGAGCGCAAGCTCTTTGGGAGCTGCTGCATGATTCAAATGGGGACAGTCCCCAATTGAAAGTGGTGGTGGCATCGGTCAGGGCAGCGGCCACTCGGCTACACAACCCTCAACGATTTCTGTCCTATTGTCTCGATCTCGACAAGACTCAGCCTTACTCGCCCGAATTGCTGCGTGAGTTTTTGCAGGAGGCCGGATACAAGGAAGATGAGCCGGTGACTGATCCCGGCGAGTTCTCCCTGCGCGGCGGGATCCTCGACGTATATCCTCCCCACATGGACAATCCGGTCCGCATCGAGTTTTTCGGTGATCGGATCGAGTCGATGCGCCTGTTCGATGTCGACACGCAGCGATCCATTTCCGTGATTGCCCGGGCAGTCCTGATCCCGATGCGCGAATACTGCGTGCGGCGCCGCCAGCTGGAGCAGTGGGCCGAAAAGGCGACGCAGCGCTGGAGCGCGCCCTTCCACAAATATCTCACGGAAGAGCTGGCCAGAGCCTGTGCAGGCGAACTTTTCCCTGCGTTCGAATTTATGCTGCCGGCAGTCGATCCGCTCGACCACACTCTCTTTGACTACCTCAGGGGATATCGCCTGGCTCTTTGCGATCGCGAAGTGTTGGAAGCGACTCTGGCCAAATACCACGCGGAACTTTACGAGCGCTTCGTCGATCGTGTGGAGGCTTGCAAGCCTGTGCTCGCGCCGGAAGAGATCTACGTCACATGCGATCAGTTCCAAGCCGCGCTGGAGCGTTTTCCCCTTCTGGAGGCAAACGAGCTGAGCGTGCAAGAGGAGGACGGGAGTCCATCGCTTTTCCTTTTCTCCCAAAGCACGCGGAAGTACCACGGCAACATCCGCGAGCTGATCGCCGACCTGCAGAAGTTTCGCGAGGCAGGTGAGCAGATCGTGTTTCTCTTCGCAAATCTGGGCCGGGCCGAGCGCGTCCGCGACATTCTCAAAGAGTATGAAATTCCCGCTCACTTATGCAGGGCCGACGATTCTGCAGGCAATTCGGGTGCGCCGGCCGATGGAGCCGTATTGCTCGGCGTCGGTTCGTTGCACGCAGGATTTGTCCTGCCCGCCCTGTCGTTGCGGGCAATGACGGGAACGGACCTGTTCGCCGAGTCGGAAGTAGGTGTCGCGCCCAGACGCGCGAGAAGCGCGCACCGACTTTTCATATCCGATTTCAGAGACGTAAAGCTCGGGGACTATGTCGTCCACATCGATCACGGGATCGGCCGGTTCGAGGGGCTGAAGTCGATCGACTTTCAGCAAGGCAATAAGGAGTTCGTGCTCCTGACGTACCAAGACGATGCAAAGCTGTACGTGCCGGTGGAGCGGCTCGATTTAATCCAGAAATACAGCAGTGTCGACGGCGCGCATCCGGCGCTCGACCGCCTGGGCGGAACGAGCTGGGAACGGACTAAGAGCCGCATCAAGAAATCGATGCGCGACATGGCGGGCGAGCTCTTGAAGCTTTACGCCGAACGCCATATGGCACCGGGCCACACGTTTGCCGCGGACACTTCCTGGCAGCGGGAGTTTGAGGACTCGTTTGAATTCGAGCCGACACAAGACCAGGTCGATGCAATCGTGGCGGTGAAGACCGACATGGAATCGGCGCGGCCCATGGATCGGCTCCTTTGCGGCGACGTGGGCTACGGCAAAACCGAAGTGGCCATGCGTGCTGCTTTCAAGGCCGTCATGGACGGCAAACAGGTCGCGATTCTGGCGCCGACCACGGTGCTGGCGTTTCAGCACTACACCACCTTTCGCGAGCGCTTTACCGCGTTCCCCGTGCGCATCGAGCTGCTCTCGCGCTTCCGCAGTCCGAAGGAGCAGAAGAAGGCCATCGAGGATCTCGAGGCCGGAAGCATCGACGTCATCATCGGCACGCACCGGCTCCTATCCAAGGATGTGGCTTTCAGGGAACTAGGCCTGGTGATCGTGGACGAAGAGCAGCGCTTCGGCGTAGCCCACAAGGAGCGGCTCAAGGCGCTGAAGACGCGCGTCGACGTGCTCACGCTCACGGCCACGCCCATCCCGCGCACTTTGCACATGGCGTTGATGGGTCTGCGCGACATGTCCACTATCGAAACACCGCCCAAGAATCGCCTGGCTATACAAACCTCGGTGCTCAAATTCAGCGCGGACGTGGTGCGTTCCGCCATCGAACTGGAACTGGCGCGCAACGGACAGGTCTACTTCGTGCACAACCGCGTGGAAACGATCCACAGCGTAGCCGCCATGGTGCAGAAGCTCGTGCCGGAGGCGCGCATCGGCGTGGCTCACGGGCAGATGGCGGAGCGCGAACTCGAAAGGGTCATGCTGCGGTTTGTTCAGGATGAACTGGACATTCTGGTTGCCACCACCATCATCGAAAACGGCCTCGACATTCCGCGGGTGAACACCATCATTATCGACCGCGCCGATCTGTACGGCATGGCGCAGCTCTACCAGCTGCGCGGGCGCGTCGGCCGCTCGGACCGCCGGGCCTATGCTTACCTCCTGGTCCCTTCCGACGAGGTGCTCTCCGATGTGGCACGCAAGCGTCTGGCCGCGATTCGCGAATTCAGCGATCTGGGCACGGGATTCCGTTTGGCGGCTCTGGACCTGGAGATCCGGGGCGCGGGGAACATGCTCGGAGGCGAGCAGCATGGACACATCAACGCGGTAGGATTTGACCTGTACTGCCAGCTGCTCGAACAAACAGTGGAAGAATTGCGGGGGCAAAAGCCCGAAATCGAAATCTCTTCGACTATCAATTTGAATCTCGATATCCGCATTCCCGCATCCTACATCGCCGACGAAAGCCAGCGGCTGCGCATGTACAAGCGCATCTCCTCGGCACGCGAGGTCGCCGAACTCGGCGCCCTGCGCCAGGAGATGATCGATCGTTTTGGTCCCTACCCTGAACCCGTCGAGTTTCTCTTCAGCTATGCCGCGTTGCGCCAGGAAGCGGTGGAATTGCAGATCCAGGCAATCGAGCGTAGCCGAGGCCAGGTCCTTTTCCGCTTCGTGGATGAATCCAAGGTAAACGCACAGAAATTGCTCGGATTTGTGTCACGCAACAAGCACGCCTCCTTTTCGCCGCAAGGAGTTCTGTCCTTGGAAATGGAAGATCTCACGCCTGCTGCGCTCTTCGACACCGTCCACAAGGTTATCGATCAAATCCGCCAATGACCACAGGGCGCGTCGAGAACTCTGGCGCTGGTCAGAGACGCGCGCTTCAGAGGGAAACTGAGGACAGTCCCCAATTGAGTTGAATTCTCCCGCGTTGGGGCGTAATTTAGAGCGTGGGGTCCGCGCCACTTTGCTTGCGGCAGGACCACAAATTCATACCAGGAGAATAAGACAATGGCAGCACTTGCACTTGTGGGTGGCTTGATCGGAGGAGCCTTGATATTGGCAACTATCCGCTCGAAAGGCAATTCTAAGAAGTCGAGTCATATCCAGACGTTCAAAGTCAGATAGACCGGCCTTACGGACATTCCACCCAGGGCCCGCACGGTTGATCCGTGGGGGCCCTTTCCATTTTGGAGCGGCAGTACGGGTTATGCCTGAACCTGGGGCCCGGGCAAAAGGCCTCCATGCAACTAGACGAGGAGCAAGGCAAGCGCCTCGAAATCGACGCCTTGAGCGGCGCCGTCGTACGCCAAGGGGTTCTACGGGGTGTTCAAACGCCGGTTCACCAGACGGTTTATGCCTGCCTGAAATCCAAAAGGGGAACATTCCGCTCTTCCAGCTCTGGCAGCCGGATCAGTGAATGTTCCCCTTCCCAATAACACGATCCAAGGAACCTATATATTAAGACGCGAAATCGTCGAAATAGTTCATGTTTTTCGTACAAATAGAACTGCTCTGGCAGGCACCTGCGCGGTGGTCTAAAATAGATTGGTTAATCTCGGGTGCTTCAGGAATCACTGATCAGGAGGCGAACGGGCCTCCTGGAGTTTGGCACAGGCTGGGGATTGGGGACTATTGTCCCTTGCGGACCGATCTTCGGCCTGGCACGAATCAGGGTTGGAAAGGTGGGACGATGATTCAGTTGCGGGACAAGGACAAGAGCAGTTTCGAAAGGCTGCTGGATTTTCTGCCAGATTCCATAGTGGCGACCGATGCGGACGGCCACATCTTGTTTGCAAACGAACAGGCGGCACAGCTGTTCGGCTACACCCAAGCCGAATTGGCGAATCAGACCGTCGAGTCTCTCCTGCCGGGAAAATACGAAAACGCCCATCAAAACCATCGCGAAAACTACTTTGCCGCTCCGCGCACACGGTCCATGGGAATAGGCCTCGAACTCATCGGGCGCAAGAAGGACGGCACGGAATTCCCGGTCGAAATCAGTTTGAGCCCGGCGGCAACCAAAGATGGGATCATGGTCCTGGCGGCGGTCAGGGATCACACGCTTCAGAAACGCGCGGAAACGGAGGCCGCCGTGCGGGCAACCCAGCAAGCCGTGGTCGCCGAGCTTGTCATGCTGGCACTTCAAGACACGGACATTGCCGCCCTTTTGAAGACAGTGGCGGAAAGGGTGGCCCAGACTCTCGGTGTCGAATTCAGTGCCGTCCTCGAGCTCCAGCCCGACGGCACATCGTTTGTTTTGCGTGCCGGCATGGGTTGGGAACAGGATTCCGCCGGGAGTGTAATCTCCGCATCCCCAGATTTCATGGCCGGTTACACACTGCTGTCGCGCAAGCTCCTTACGATCGCGGATTTCTCACAGGAGGCGCTTACCAATGTGGCGCGCCACGCCCAGGCCACTCGCGTGGCCGTCAGCATGAAGGTAAGCGAGGGCGCACTGCTCCTTACTGTGGGCGACAACGGCCGCGGTGTCACCGACAAGGAACTGGGCCGCCAGGATGCTTTGGGCCTGCTCGGCATGCGCGAGCGGGCGGAGTCAGTGGGCGCGCAACTGACCATTGAGGGCGTGCCGGGCCAAGGGACGACCGTGCGATTGCGCGTGCCCATGGCCCCATGATTCCACAAGGATAAGTGCGATAATTGCCTGCCACGGCAACTGGTTAGTTGCAGCAGCGAGGATTTGGTGTCCTCGGAATCATGGCGAAAGCCCCACCTCAAAGGCTCAAACAGATCGAAGAATCTCTAAGAAAGCTTGTCGGATCGGCAGGCGCCGGCTTCTGAATCGCAGGATGACAATATGCGGTTGCGTCGAGTTCGCAGGTTGTCGTAATCTCCGTCGTTGCAGCGACACGGCAGCTGAGGGAGAAGTGATCGGAGAATCGAGGCCGTAAAACCAATCGGAATCGAAGAGGGCGGGAACCATGGAATATGTGTGTCTTGGATCGACAGGATTAAAAGTATCGCGGCTGTGCCTGGGAATGATGACCTATGGTTCAAAGCGCTGGCGGGATTGGATTCTCGATGAGGAGGAAAGCCGGCCGTTTATCCGGCGAGCCCTCGAATGCGGCATCAGTTTTTTCGATACCGCGGACATGTATTCGCTCGGAGCGAGTGAAGAGGTCCTCGGGCGGGCGTTGCGGGATTTCGGGCCCTCACGTGACAAAGTCGTGATTGCCACCAAAGTGTTTTATCCGATGGGGGACGACCCCAACCAGCACGGTCTCTCACGCAAGCACATCCTGCATGCCATCGACGACAGCCTGCGGCGCCTGGGCACCGACTACGTCGACCTGTACCAGATCCATCGGTTCGACTACGAAACTCCGATCGAGGAGAGCTTGAGCGCGCTCCACGATGTCATCAAGGCCGGCAAGGCTCGCTATATAGGTGCTTCTTCGATGTTTGCCTGGCAATTCGCAAAAATGCTCTACACCGCGGATCGGCTGGGCTTGACCCGATTCGTGACGATGCAGAACCATTACAATCTGATCTATCGCGAAGAGGAGCGAGAAATGATCCCGCTTTGCCGCGAAGAAGGCATCGGGATGATTCCCTGGAGTCCGCTGGCGCGCGGGTTTCTGGCAGGGAACCGCCGGAAGGAGGATTTTGGTGAGACGGTTCGAGCGAAGACGGACGACTACGGTCAGAAAATGTACTACCAGAATTCTGATTTTGCCGTGGTCGATCGAGTTGGGGAGATTGCACGCAGGCGTGGCGTATCCAACATGCAGATTGCACTGGCATGGATTCTGCAGCAACCCGGCATCACGGCGCCGATTATCGGGGCGAGCAGACTTCAGCATCTCGATGAGGCAGCGGCCGCGTTGAGCGTCAAGCTCGACACCGACGAATTGAAGATGCTGACTGAGCCCTATAAGCCGCACCCCGTGCTTGGCCACTCCTGAACTTGAGCGAGAGGAGAGCCCGATCCGCCAGAAGCCGGCCGTGCCGGCGGATCCGGCTGTCCCCTTTTTCCCGTCGTGTTCTTACCTGTTCGAAGAAATCACTGCGGAAGAAACATATTGAGTATTTTTTCCTTCGGCAACGCGCTGCTCCGCGCCAACGCTTGCCGCTCCTTCACCGCCGCCTCATACGTCGGCCCGGGGTTCGGCTTGCGATAGAGGATCCCCGTGTAAAGCTTGGTGCCGTAATCCTGGGCAAGGTCCATGGCTCTTAATCGGTTCGTAGGATCATGGCCCAGTTTTTCCAGGCTCTGCATCTTTTCCTTTTGCGCCTTGATCTGCGCGTCTGCCTCCCCGTAAGTCACACAAGGAGATTGGACATTGATGAACGCGAATCCCGGAAAACGGATTCCCTCCTCAATAATCGTCGCCAGTCCATCCATATCGGCCGGCGTTCCCTGGGCGACAAAACCGGCGCCGTAGCCCAAGACATAGAGCAGAGGATTGACAGGGTCCTCCATGCTGCCCCAAGCGGAAGACGCAGTCTTGAGACCGCGCGGAGAGGTCGGCGAGAGCTGGCCTTTGGTGAGGCCGTAAATCTGGTTGTCCATGACAATGTAGGTCAGGTCGATGTTCCGGCGGATGGCGTGGGCCACGTGGCCGCCACCTATGGAAAAGCCATCGCCGTCGCCCCCTGCCACAAGGACGAGCAACTCGGGATTCGCCAGCTTGATCCCCTGCGCAATCGGCAGCGCTCGGCCGTGAACGCTGTTGAACCCATATGCCGTGGTATAGCCGGGAATGCGGCTGGAGCAACCGATTCCGGAGATAAAGGCAATCTCATGTGGAGGCCTGCCGACATTGGCCAGCGCGCGATAGACCGCGCTCACTACTCCGAAGTCTCCGCATCCGGGGCACCAGATTGGCTTGAGGTTGCTCTTATAGTCCTTGGCAACGTACTCACGAATCATGTTGGTTGCACTCATAATCGCACTACCTTTCTATTAAGCTCGGTCTCTCCTGGCCTGCAAGCACCCTCGGCGGTGACCTCAACCCATTTCCGCATCCGGCTCGCTGGAAGTCTGGCGCTGCAACGAACGCAGCAGGCTTCTCAGCTTTTCGAGCACTTCCGTTGGCAGAATCGGGTTGGAACCGCTCTTTGCCATCGATTCCAATCTCTGGGGAACGTCTACATACATCCGAATCAGCCGGTGCAATTGACCCTGGTGCGATTGCTCGACCACCAGGCCCATTTTCACGGAGGCCAGGAATTCCTGATAAATCTCCTCAGAAACAGGGTAGAGAAGCTTCGGAATCATCAGCTTCACTTCGATGCCCTCCGCACGCGCCAGATGCGTGGCTTCCATGGCGACGCCTGCCACGCTTCCCCAGGAAATGAGGGCGAGCGGCGCGTTTGGATCTCCTTCGAACAGGAAAAGATCTCGCCGCGCTTTCAATGGCTTCAGCTTCCGGCTGCGCTTCTCGTTCATCTGCGCATGGACTTCCCCCTTTGCCGTTGGCGCACCCGCCTCGTTGTGCTCGATGCCGGAAGCCAGGTAATTCCCCTTCGCCATTCCGGGATGACTGATCGGACTGATGCCGGTCTCCGTGATGCGGAAACGTGCATAGTTCTCCAACTCCTTCTCGGTCGGGCGCCGGCGTTCGACAAGCTTGAATGCCGTCGTGTCGATGATATCGACGGTTTCCTTGCGCTGCGCGATCTCCTGGTCGGACAGGATGATCACGGGCGTCTGATAGTACTCGGCAATGTTGAAGGCCTCCACCGTGATGCCGAACACGTCCCCCACGCTCACAGGCGCCAGCACGGGACGCGGGCAATCTCCGTGTCCCGAGAAAACCGCCTGGAAAAGGTCTGCCTGTTCGCTCTTGGTCGGCAGTCCGGTGGACGGTCCGCCGCGCTGCACGTTGACGCACACGAGCGGCAATTCCGCGATGGTCGCCAGTCCGAGCATCTCCGTCTTCAAGGACATGCCGGGGCCGGAGGTTGCGGTCAAGGCCTTTTTCCCGGCGAACGACGCGCCAACGACCGCGCCAATGCCCGCGATCTCGTCTTCCGCCTGGAGGACGGTTCCGCCATACTTCCAGATTTCACGGCCCAGGAAATGCATGATCTCGGAGGAGGGCGTGATCGGATAGCCGCTGAAGAACTCGCATCCGGCGAAAATAGCGGCGGCGGCGCACATGTCGTTGCCGTCGGTCAGCAGTTTGACGGTCTTCCGCGCCGAGAAAGGGATGATGCGCAAATCTTCTCCAAGTGGGTGCGTGGTGGTGAATTCAATCCCCGCGGCGAATGCCCGCTCGTTGGCCGCGATCACATCAGCCCCCTTTTTCCCGAACTTCTTGCGCATGCCAGCCAGAATGGATTCTTGGCCGATTCCGAACCATCCGGCCAGAAGGCCAAGCACCACCGTGTTTTTGGCGCGATCGGTGCCCGCCATCTTGCGGGCCATTTCATCGATGGGAACGGGGAGAGAGGCGGCCGGCTTTATGCCCTCGAGTGGAAGCTTGTCGGGGGCCACTCCAGTCTTGCTTTCGTAAATCATGACCGTATGCCCGCCCACGGGAAGCTCGGCGCCAAACCTCAGGAAATCTTCCCAATTCAGGGCAACCGCGACGTCAAGCATCCCTCCGGAATTCAGCACCTGGCCGGAGGAAATGCGCACCCGGCAAGACGATTCGCCTCCGCGAATTTGCGAGCCAAAGCTTTTTGTCATGATCGCATGATAGCCATCCTGCGCGGCTGCCGAGATGAGCGATTCGCCGGCCGAAACGATGCCGTCTCCGCCCGAGCCCGCCATTCCGATGATCAAGTCACTTCTCATAGATTCCTTCTCTGCAAGTCTGTTGCTCATGGGTGATGCACGTCTCTCAGTCAAGGGCGCGCATCAGGATAGTTATGATTAGGGTCCGCATCAACCCGCGGAACCACCTATCTTACCAGAAGAGGCCGCAAGACTTCCATGCGGACTCGCCGGAACTGCGATTCAGACAGGGGAACGCGTTTCACGTCAGCGCCTCAGGAATTGCGCCCTGGGCCTGGAGTCCGACCGCTCTGCGTCCCTGACGGGACACACCTCTGACGAATTGATAAAGCTAAACGAATAAGCTGTACCTTGACAACCACGGAACCAGCCCTCACAATCCCACAATCAGTATTCCCAGGGAATTCGCTATGAGCACGAAAGTCGACTTCTCCAAACTGAATCTGAAGGATGCATTGGATCTGGCAATCCTCATCGAAGAAGAGGCAAAGGAAAGATACTCCGAGTTTTTCGACCAGATGATCCTGCACCACACTCTGGAAGCCGCACAGTTCTTTGGCGCCATGATTGGGAACGAAGCAAGGCACGAAGAGGAACTGGCCGCGAGGCGCGGCACCCTCTTTCACAACGAGCCTCGCGTTGTGAAACGTTCGATGCTTTGGGACGTCGAGGCTCCCGACTACGACCAGACGCGTGCCTTCATGTCGGCGCGGCAAGCCATGGAAGTTGCGTTACAGGCCGAAATCAAGGCGCATGATTTCTTCGCGGAGGCAATTCCGCACCTTCATGATCCCCAGGTGCGAACGCTGTTCGAGGAACTGCGCGCAGAGGAGTTGACGCACCAGGACCTTGTGCGCAAAGAACTAGCCAAGCTCCCCTTGGATCCCGGTTTAGATCCGGAGGCTTTCGTCGACGAGCCCACCGCGCAATAAAATCCCCCTCAGTTTTCAATAGAGGATTGTCCCGAAGGACGCTTTGAAGAGGGAAGATTCGTCTGGCGCCCTTCCAGGGCCGTCGGCCTTCTTCCCATAAACCCCGGGCAGCGCTACGCTTGCCCGGGGTTACTATCTTGCGTGCCTCCGGCGCGCCTTTCCTCTCGCGAGATGCCATGCTTCGATTCAGCGCCTGACCCGGAGGGTCAACAGACAGTAGCCGGGGGCAAGCTCAGCCTCCGACGGGGTCGGATTGAATAACCTGTGACTGCACTATGAATTAGCCCATAGTGCCTAACGGCACCCGAAGCAGTTCTGAGTTGTAGTCACAGGCTAGCGCAGCGCCGCCCCCGGTTAACCGATGACACACCAAGAGCCTTAGCAGGGCGACAGAAGATCACTCTAGTTCATTCCCGATGCATGGCTTTATCAAGCGCCTGTCAGATTCTTAATTCAGCGGCAGGCGCACCGCAGCGTCGGCGGGCCCCGTCTCGTCGACCTTGGGGGGCTCGGGAGTAAAATCCTCGCCGGGATTGATAAACTGGTCGCTCTCGAACTTATACTGTTTGTCGTAGAGATGCCGGTACCGGCCATTGGCGGCCAGCAACTCTGCATGCGTGCCGCGTTCGACGATCCCGCCGCCTTCGATCACGAGAATCTGATCGGCGCTGCGAATCGTGGACAGCCTGTGCGCGATCACAAACGTGGTGCGTCCATGACGGAGACGCCGCAGCCCGTCCTGTATCATCGCCTCACTTTCGCTGTCCAGGCTGGAGGTGGCCTCGTCAAGGATCAATATGCGCGGGTCCGCGAGAATTGCGCGCGCGATGCCTATCCGCTGGCGCTGGCCGCCCGATAGTTTGATGCCGCGCTCGCCTACTACCGTCTCATACTTCTTCTCGAATCCCTCGACAAACTCCTCGCAATGCGCGATGCGTCCCGCGTCCCGGATTTCCTCCCGGGAGGCGAAAGGGCGCGAGAATCGGATATTGTCTGCGATCGTGCCGTCGAACAGGAAGTTCTCCTGCATCACGGCGCCGAGGTACGCCCGGTAATCTCGCAGCCGCAGGGACTGCAAATCCATGCCATCGATCGTCACGCGGCCGGCCAACGGTCGGTGAAATGCCATCACCAGGCCAATAAGCGTGCTTTTCCCTGAGCCGCTTGATCCCACCAGAGCGGTCGTCGAGCCTGCAGGGGCCCGAAAGGATATGTCCTTCAAGACCGGAACGCCCTTGCTGTATTCGAAGGTGACGTCCTCGAAGACGATTTCGCCGCGAATGCTGTTGAGCGGCTGGAGCGACTTGTTGTTCGCGTCTTCCGTTTCTGTCTGCTTGATTTCATTGATGCGGTCAAGGCCGGCAAACGCTTCGGTAATCTGGGTGCCGATGGATGCGATTTGCACGAGAGGCGCAGCCATCAGACCCGTGAAGATGGTATACATCACCAGGTCGCCGAGTGTCATCCGACCTGACGTGACCGCGCGTCCGCCGACCAGCATCACGATGACGCCGATCACGCCGACGATGGCGGTGGATGCCGATTGCGTCGCCGAGACTCCCGTGATCGATTGCGCCACGTTGCGTAAGAGGCGGTGAACGCCCTTGGTGAAGACGAGCCGTTCCCGATTTTCCGCAGTGTACGCTTTGACAATGCGGATGCCGCCAAGGGATTCCGCGAGTCGTCCTGTGACCTCAGCGTTGATTTTGCCGCGCTCGCGAAAGAGCGGGCGCAGCTTCTTGAAAGCCGTTGACATTACGATGCCAAAGCTTGCCAGCGCGAGCAGCGTAACCAGAGTCAGTTGCCAATTGAGATAGAAGAGTGCGCCCAGAGCCAGGACGCCCGTGACGATGGACCCCGACAGTTGCACCAGCCCCGTGCCGACCAGGTTCCGGAGGCCTTCCGCGTCGGTCATGATGCGCGAGATAAGCACTCCGGTCTGCGTGGAGTCGAAGTAACTCACCGGCAGGCGCATTACGTGCGTCTCGACACTCCGGCGCATGTCCGTGATGGCGCGTTGCGCGGCGACGCCGAGGATTTGGGACAGGCTGAAGGAAACCACCGCATCGATCAGCGTAGCCGTGCCTGCCGCCAGAGCCAGCAGCGGCAGCAGGTCAACGCGGTGCTTATTGATCACATCGTCGATCAGATATTTCGAAGTGATGGGCAGAACCATTCCGGCTAGCCGGCTGATCAGCATGAGGACCAGGCCGAGCACCAGACGCGCGTGATGTTGCGAGACTAGGCGGCGCGCTTCCACCCATGCTTGCGACCAGCGAACTTTCTTCTTTTCGGCCAAAACCTGCCCTCCACACCAACTCCTGCCTTCAAGCGTACCGCGAGACGGAAGCCGATTGGAAATTGTAAGGCGCGATCCAGGCCGTGACCAGCACTTTCAGCTCCGCGTCGCAAGGATCCAAAATACTCACTCAGCGACTGTTTAGCTGCAGCAACAAGGATCTGGTGTCTACGGGATGTGGCGTTGATCTCGATGACTCGATAAACCTGATGCCCACGCTGGTTGTATTCGAAGGTAAATGCGCGGCTGTCGCTCCACTAGCGCAGCGACCCGTTGCCATAAGGGGTGCCAAACAGGCGGCTA
>JBEKIX010000026.1:0-29732 GCA_050011535.1 Acidobacteriota bacterium | reverse complement strand
GCGCGTGTCTCAACTCACCACATCGGTTACGGTGGAAAATGTGACGTATCCGGCGGGCACGTGGGTGGTTCCCACGGATCAAGAGTTTGCGGCGATGGCCCGAGAAGTGCTGGACATCCAAAAGTATCCAGATATGCGCCAGTACCCGGGTGGTCCGCCTGCCCGGCCCTATGATGCCTCCGGTTGGACCTTGCCGCTGCAAATGGGAGTAAAGATGGGAACGGCATTGAAACCTCTCGCCGATGATGTGCGCGCGAAAATGAAACTGCTGGGCCCAACGCCGGATCCAAAGGTCAAGCCCACGACATACAACAAGACATCGGACGTCGATGCGGCTCCGTTCGACAGTTTGCCCGGCATCGGTTTTGATTCTGAACCTGCGGCAGCGGCGATCGTTCCGCTCCCAGGAAAGGTCACCGGCAGCGGTGCGGCTCTCGCAGTCGACCCCGCGCAGAACAATGCATTCCGTGCGATCAACCACGCGTGGAAACAGGGTGCGAACGTGCAGTTCTTGGCAGGAACGGCAAATGCCGGCGCGCGTTATTTGATCAATGGCCTTTCAGAGTCAGCACAGACCGACATGGTCAAGTCGCTGGCTCTGGCTGCCGAGCGCACTTCCGCGAGCGGCACCCCGCTGAAGAAGCCTCGAATCGGGCTCTTTGAGCCATGGGGCTCCAGTATGGATGAAGGCTGGACGCGGTGGATGCTCGAACAGTACGGCTTCGACCTCGTGATCATGC
Source organism: Acidobacteriota bacterium (assembly GCA_050011535.1). GTDB lineage: Bacteria > Acidobacteriota > UBA6911 > UBA6911 > UBA6911 > JAFNAG01. The sequence goes on along the minus strand of JBEKIX010000026.1, from coordinate 28,992 downwards.
ATCCTGAAGATTTTCACGGCCAGCTTCGCGACAAGGTCGATGTCATAATTCTAGCCAGCGATGCCAGGCTCCCTGTGCCCGGAGGCGGCGGTGGGCGCGGTGGTGGCGAGGGTCGCGGCGAAGCCCCGGCACAAGCTGCTGCTGCCGGTCAGGCAGCGGCTGTAGGGCGCGGGGGCGCAGGTCAAGCGGCCGGAGCGGGGCGAGCAGCGGGCGCCGGCCAAGCAGCAGGCGCGGCACTTGCAGCCGGAGGCCGTGGCGGTGGCGGCCGCGGCTCAGTACGCCCGGAATACGCCTACACTCTCACCCTGGATGACCTTACTGGATTGGAGACATTCATCCGCGGTGGCGGCACTCTCGTCTGCTTTAACGCCGCGTACCGCTTTGCGGTTCAGCAATTCAAGCTGCCGGTTAAAAATGTTGTTGATGGAGTGCGGCCGGACGATTTCTTCCTGCGCGGTTCGCTTGTCGAGGTGACGACGAACCCCACTCATCCCGTAATGGCCGGGATGCCCGACAAAGCAGCCGTATTTGCAGACAGCAATCCGGTGTTTGAGACTACGGAAGGCTTCAAGGGAACGGTGCTGGCGAGATACCAGGAGACCGGCTCGCCGCTGCTGTCAGGATTCATGATCGGCGAGAAATATCTTCAGGGAAAGGCTGCTGCACTCGACGTCGAGCTGGACAAGGGACATGTCGTGCTCCTCGGATTCAGCCCCCAGTGGCGCGGCCAGTCGTTCGGTACATTCCGGATCGTCTTCAATTCGGCACTCTATACAAGATGAGAATTGGTTTGGGTGACAGACTACGCAACATCGGAATTGGCAAATTCCAATTTGGGGGTTGCGTAGGCTGTTGCCCTTTCTATTGCCTGCAGGCGGTAAGAGATGGCCTGGAATAGGGTCGCGATCATCGCCATCCTTGCGTCAGTGTGGGGTTGCATGATGGCTTCCGGCGCACTGCAGGAGGTGTCCCCCATGTTACTGACGCACCTCGGACATGTGGTGGTGCCGCTCCGCTCGCCCGACCCTGACATGGACGATGCCGACCTTCGGCCGCTGATCCCGCTGCTGCAGGGTCGTCGCATCGTTGCCATGGGCGAGGCGACGCACGGCACGCGCGAGTTTTTCCAGCTCAAGCATCGCTTCTTTGCCTTCATGGTCCAACGCGTGGGCTTCCGCACATTCGCGCTGGAGGCGCGCGCGCAAGACGTGGAGCCCGCAAACGCGTATGCGCAGCGCGGGGCGGGGAGTGCCGAGGCTGCGATACGCGCGCTTGCCGAGTGGCCGTGGGAGACGCAGGAGGTCGTGGCACTGCTCGAGTGGGCGCGACGTTACAACGCTTCTGTTCCCGAGAGAGGACGCGTCCAGTTTCGTGGAATCGACTTCCAGGGACACAACCGCGATGCGCACATGGCGGAGAACCTGCAGATGCTTGCGGAGCGCGGCACGCAGGACGGGATCTTTCTCTGGGCGCACAACGCCCACGTGGCCACCTCTCCGGGGGCGATGGGCGCCTATCTTCGGCGCGCCTACGGGCAGGCATACTACGTCATCGGATTCGAGTTCGACCAGGGGAGTTTCCTGTCGAAGAGCCTGGCCGGCGCGATCACGGGCACACTGCGCAATTACGACGTGACGCCAGCCTCGCCGCGTTATTACGCCTACGCGCTGGCGCGGCTGCCGCAACCGGTCGCCTTTCTCGACTTTGCCACAGCGCAACACGATCCGATGGTGGCCGCATGGCTGAGGGCGCCGCACCTCTCGCACCAGATGGATGAGCTCTACAACGTGCGCCGTCTGCGTGAGGCGTGGATCACACGCGACGAAGCATGGCCCTCGCTGTACGACGCCATCGTCTTCGTGCGCCACACGACCGCCACTCGGCCGCTGATGTGAGTGCGAAGCCGAGCGCGCATACTCAAGAAACTCGGGCGTCTCGCAACAACACTTGGGGCAGCGACTGACGACTGCAACTGCTCGAAAGCGCTGAAAACTGGGTGACAGGCTGCTCAACCTCGGAGTTTGTGAGATTCAATTCGGGCGTCGAGCAGACTGCCCTCTTTCCGCAGCATTGTTTGCTACCCACGGTCTTACTAGGTCGCAAAAGCCGGGAGTCTTTCCTTAGACGACACCGCGCTCAAGATCTACGGCGAGGCCGTGGAGTCCTCGCTCCCTGGCGCTGAGCAGGAAGCTCTTGAGTGGCGTGAGATCTTTGTGTAATGAGAAGTGCATGTCAAGCTCTGCGTTGCGGTAGTTTCGCGCAAAGGCGCGAACCCGAACCGCGTACATGCGCTCAAAGAGCTTCTCGCGCAGAAGCCGGTCTGCTCGTCGCGCCGATAGTACGTACCAGAATGCGTTTCCTATCTCCGCCCTGAAAGATGCAATCTGTGCCAAGAAGGGCTCTGGCATGCTGGTCTCAAGCAACGAGGCAACGACGCGCTCCTCGATAGCGCGCTTGCCGGAGACCCTCGATGCGTGCGCGAGCTGCGGTCATCCTCAAGGATGAGCTCGTCCGTTCCCATGGTGTCCCTGTAAATGTCTACGAAAGACCGCTCGGCAAGCTCCCCAAGCAATAGCTGTCCAATCATGTCACGTGGGCGGGGCAGGGATTCGCCAGTGGCGGCGCTGGCGAGGTTGCAGCCGAAGACGTTCATGATGGGATCGGTCGCCGCGACGAGGCTTTCCAGGCGCTTGCGTGTCGTATGTGAATCCCGAGCAACGATGCCGGCATTCTCGCCGTTGATCACGCGCTTGGCCGCTGCAAGCAAGGCAAAGGGGGCCGGTGGATTCTTCGGATAAAGGCGCTCTATGAGTAACTGGAGGTCATCAGCGTTGTTGAGCACGTGGTCCCCGAGTCAGAGGAAAACGCAATCGTGAGGTTTGGACATACTTCGGCTCTCGTTCAAATGCAAGCCAGCGGCGGCGAAGAGCCTCTGCGACTGCGCCGCTCGTGTTGCTGCCGGCAAACGGGTCAAGGACCAAGTCATCTTGGTCCGTTAGGAACTTGATGAAAAACTCCGGAAGCGCTGCGGGAAAGCGCGCCGGGTGCGGCTTGAGCCCATGCTCAGCACACAATCTGATGTACTCGGAGTTACTCTCGTTGTTGCCCCGCTCGATGACATTAGGCAGGATGGATCCGCCCTTGTCCAAGAACTTGTTGGTGATTTTGTGGCCACTGGGCCGTTCCTTGGCGCGATACCCACGCAGGAGCAATCGCCGCATGTCAGGGCTGTACTCGGCTAGGACCTGCCGGTTGTCAGCTTTGGGCAACGGGGTTTTGGAGAGCCAAAAGATGTACTCAACGGAGTCCTTGATCCTCACCCGGCGAACGTCACCCATTCAGCTGGGCTTGGGAGCTTGGCCGGGTTGTACCAGAAACACTCCTGTGCCAAATGAAACCCAAGTTGCTCCACCAGCATAATCAAAACGCGAAAATGGTACAAGGAGCGGGTAGGCATTCCTGCGTTGTAGCTGCCGCCGATATTGAGAACGAAACTCCCCTCGGGTTTAAGGGCACGGTAGATCTCCCTGCCGAACGGGCGAAACCAGTCGACGTAGCCGTCCTTGTTGACATTTCCGTACTCCTTTTTGAAATGCAGGGCGTACGGTGGGGATGTGATCACAAGGTCAAGTGATTCATCAGGCAGGCTCGCCAGAAGCCCAGCCGCATCACCTTGATACATGGCACCCCAATGGGTTTGGTAAGACGGCCGCATAGGCAGTAGCGATGTCGGATGAGCCAGTGCTGGCCGAAAAAAGTCAGCCGTCTCGCAAACACTGCTTGCTAGATCTACCAAGGGGTATTCTGGCAATGGCCGTCCGTTCGTCCTGACCTTAGGTTTCACACGGCTCCTTTGTCAGCAAAACCCTACTTCGCACCACGCTGCTGGTAGCCCTATCTTGCATGTTCGCGCAACAGGTGTCAACCAAACGGGCGGAGCCGCCAGGTGGGTGGTCGCAATCGCTCAAGAGAAACTGGAGCGTCTTGCGACTGCGCTTGATTTGCTCGGATAAGGTCAGGAATAAGCTACAAACTAGCTTGATGCACGGGGAGTGGAAACCGACGATCATGCCACCCTTCGGCTGCCGTTCTCGAGTCTCCTATTGGCGGGGACGTGAGTCGTCAAATTCAGACACTTGGTTTGGTCACGTTACATGTTGTCCGGCCGCCAGATTCAACACCCACGCATAACTAGGTCTTCACTCCTATGATTAGATTGGGATGTCGATTTGGGGCACTGACATGCAGTTGGTGAGAGAATGAAGCGGCCTATGGACGCAAAGCGCAAGATGGCAGGCAATCGCTCCTCATCTTTGCGATTGCGATATACTTTGTCATGAATTCGAACGGAGGGCGAAAACAAAATGGATGATAAACATTGGATTGGACGGCGAAACATGCTGAAAGCTGGAGTGGCCTCACTCTCAGGCCTGCCGGCACTCGCATCCGGTGCGCCACAGGCGAAAAACCCCGATAAGATCGATCCTGATGCCGGGGTGACTGCTCCGGAAGATCTGATGAAGGAACACGGTGTGCTCAACCGCTGTCTTCTCATTTATGAGGAAGCCATGCGCAAGCTTCGGAATAAGGAGGAGGTGTCGCCGGAAGTTTTCAACCACACCGCCGAGCTGATCCGCAGCTTTGTTGAGGAATACCACGAAAAGAACGAAGAGAAATACATCTTCCCTGTTTTCGAGGCGCACAAAACACTCGTCGATCTCGTTCAAACGCTCCTGAGTCAACATAGGGCCGGTCGCGAAGTGACGGCGCGCATTCTCCGGCTATCGACACCCGATCAATTCCGCTCTCAGGACAACCGCGCCCAACTGATGGCCTCCTGTCAGAGCTTCATTCGGATGTACCGGCCCCATGAGAGCAGGGAAGATACGGTTCTGTTCCCGGCACTCCGGACTCTTCTGACGCCCGGACAAGTAACAGCGCTTGGCGACAAGATGGAAGAAGACGAACACAAAGTTCTGGGCGACGAAGGCTTTGAAAAGAGCGTAGACAAGGTGGCGAATATCGAAAAGTCGCTTGGCATATACGATCTTGCGCTGTTCACGCCGAAAGCATGACTGTCCGATCATGTGGACCAGGTAGCGGAGAACATCCGGGTGGTAGCTCGCGAACAGCTCCTCGGCATCTGTCATATCATCATCGCTCACTTACGATGACGGCCGGCGCATGAAAAAGTGTCAGGACCAAAACACGATTCCTTAAATTCTTCCGGTCCGGCAAGCATCCGAACTGTCTTCCTAAGGAGTATGTCGCGGCGCGAGCCGTGCGCCGGCATATGCGGCGGGGATGAGCACGACGAGCCCGGCGATCCAGAACCAGAGCGGGGGAGGGACCATCAGGTTGTTGGCGATACCTGCCAGCGTGAGAAATCCGCCGAGAACCAGGGCGTGTCCGATAGGAGCTCGTCTGCCGATCACTGCGGCCACAAACCCGCCTGCGAGGCTTCCTAGCACCCAACCAAAGATCACGACAAGGAAGGCGCCGATCGGAGCGCCGGTGAGAAGGTTCCTTATTGCTTCCCGGTCTGTCATTCCCTCCGCCAGCTTCCCTAGCTCGGGATAGAGGAAATGGCTATTGACCGTCTCGATCGCCATCATGAGGATGCTCGCCACCACGAAACCTGCAACGACCGCAAGAATGCTCCGAACCATTCGCTATCTCCCTTTCGATTGTAATATCCTCCCGCAAAAGGCGCTCTTCTAGGTAGCAGGATATCACAAAGGGAGGAACGTTATGAGACGGGCATTAGTTATCGCTGCTGTCTTGGCGTTAATGCCTCTGGCCGGCTGCGTGCCGCTGTTGTCTCTCCACCCGCTCTGGGACGAGACGACCAACGCCACGGTACCCGCGCTGGTTGGCACGTGGAGCGCTGAGGACGGGGATGAGACTCTGGTGATCCAGCAAAGAGACGATCATGAATATGGTGTCGTTTATTCCACCACCGACCATTCCCAAAAAGCGACCAGCCGCTATACGATGCATGCCGTAAAGCTAGGGGAGTACCTCTTTCTGGACTTTGCGCCCGACGAGCACGCATTGGACGAGTGCACGAAAACCGACGCATACCTACCGGTTGTGCCCGCCCACTTTTTCGCGCGCGCGGTCCTGACCGGGGACAGACTCGAGCTCGGATCGCTCGATGACGACGCCTTTATTAAGAAGGTCAAGGCGGACAACGTCGACATCAGGTTCGAAGAGCTGGAACTGGAAAACAAGGAGACGATTCTTAGCGCGGGAACCAGCGATATTCAAAAATTCGTTCTGAAATATGCCACGGACCCTGACCTGTGGCAAAAGACCGACTTTCACCGGGTTCCGAACGCCGGCGGGAATGGCCTTAAATAAGAACTGCAAGGAAAAGGAGCCGCGATGAAGTGGGAACGGCTCCTCGCTTCCAACGCTATCCCGCCGTTATCCTGGTTCTCTTGATTCTGACGGCTGCGGTACAGGTCTCTGTCTGCGAGCTGAAGGTTTCGCCTCAATAGTGTCAATGCGGCCTCACAGCCAAAGGAGATGGTTTACCCGGCCTGGTCAGCCCCGCCCTTTGCGGGCATTCCATTCATCGGCGGTGATTTCCCAGATCTCGGTAGGCAGCCGGCCGGAGACATACTCGCGCTCGCATGTCGATATAACGCGCATGCCGTTTTTCTCGGAAATGCGGCGCGAGGCTGTATTCGCGATCGCCTTCGCGACACGCATCACCGGAAATTTCAGCGTGTTGAACCAATAGTCAGTCACCGCTTCACACGCTTCGCTCATCAACCCCTGTCCCTGCCACGGCAAACCGAGCCAGAAGCCCCGGTTTTCGTCTTGGCGCCGAATCAAACTGATGCTCCCGATCAATCGTCGGGGAGCGCTTTTCAGCCGTAGCGTCCAATGCCAGGCATCCTCGCAGCTGATTGCCGGCAGAGCTTTTTCCCGGTAATAGGTCTGCACACCGTCGGGTGGAAATGGCCAAGATACTTCACTCGTCAGATAGCGGACGATTTCCCAATGTGGAAAGAGAACCTGAGCCGCGTCCGCGTCGGCAAGCTCCAGCGGACGGAGCAGGAGCCGTAGCGTCTCGATCGTGGGTATCATGGCCGAATTATAGTGCCATGTTTCCAGCCGGCAGACATCCCATTTACATTGGGTCCTTATCTTTCGGGCTGGGCTTTGCCGTCGTCAGTCCTCATCCGAGTGAGAGCCGCCATCGGAATATAGTTTCTGATCCAGGACAATCGGGCTGATAATGTAATCAGGATCATCGCCCAATATCCTTGATCTTCCCCGTTCGCGAGTCGCTCCTGCGAGTGGGCATCGTTTCGCACAGCGAGGCGCGCGGCCGATTGATCTTCTCAGGTTCAGCCTGGAAAGGACCCATGGGCATGGATAAGCCCAAGAATGATAACGGCGGATATCATCAGGGGATCACGATGCACAAGATCCCGGTGGAAGGCATCGTGGGATTCCTCTTCGTGTTTGCCACGGTCTTTATTTTCGTGGTCGGAATTCCCGAGGTGCGCGGACTTGCGCTCGTGGCCGGATTCGTCGGAATTCTCGGATCCGGATTCCTGTACTATTGGCGCTCTCACAAAAAAAAGAAGTTCCAGTCCCTTCACCTCGATTCGTAGGTGCAGCTGATTTGGCCGGGCAGGCTGAATATTTTCATCCTATGGGGCTAGCGCGATGAAACTTCTTCCTGCCGTTGCACTCTAATGGTCTGAATGCAGCGGTCGGGAGTGTGGGCAGGTTATCCGCATGAAGCCGAACGACCGAAATGAATTTCGGAGATATCGTCCCGTCGGAATCAAGGAGGTAGCATCATGAGGATTATTCGCACTGGTTTTCCAGCACTGACCCTCGCCCTGCTCTTTATCTGGCCCGCCCAAGGGGCCATCGCGCAGGTCGATCCGCCCGATCGGGTGGCGAGGCTCAACCTTATTGAGGGCGCCGTGTCGTACCTCCCGTCAGGGGGTCAAGAGAATGATTGGGTCACCGCGAGTCTGAATCGTCCCCTGACTACCGGCGATCGGCTCTGGGCGGATGCGAACAGTCGCAGCGAGCTCCACATCGGCTCGACAGCAATCCGCATGGACAGCAACACCGGGATCTCTTTCCTGAACCTCGATGACACCACGGTACAAATCCGGCTTTCGGACGGTGCCATGATTGTGCGGCTGCGCCGCCTTGATCCAGGCAATTCCTTCGAGGTCGACACTCCGAATCTGGCGTTTACGATCAATCGTCCGGGAGATTATCGCCTCGAGACGGATCCGAACAGCAATCGGACGGCCATCACGGTACGCCAGGGAGAAGGGGAAGTCGTCGGCGGAGGCCGTTCGTGGCAGGTCATTTCCGACCAGCAAGCGATCTTTACCGGAACAGATGTGCTTGACTACGATTTGAAAGATGCCGATGCCCAGCCCCTCACTGATTTTGACAAATGGGCAAGGAGCCGCGATGCGCACGAGGACAGCATCGCCGCACCACGCTATGTTTCAGCGGAAATGACTGGGTACGAAGATCTGGATGCCTATGGCAGATGGATAAATGAACCCGGCTATGGTTGGTGCTGGGGTCCGGCGGGGGTGCAGGCCGGCTGGGCCCCCTACCGGTACGGCCATTGGGTATGGGTCGCTCCTTGGGGTTGGACGTGGGTTGAAGACGAACCCTGGGGGTTTGCGCCATTCCATTACGGACGCTGGGCCTATTTCCGTGCCTCCTGGTTCTGGGTGCCGGGACCAATCGCGGTCCGGCCAGTCTACGCCCCGGCACTTGTCGCATGGATAGGCGGAGGCGGTTTCGGTCTTTCATTGAATGTGGGAAGTGGAATTGGCTGGTTCCCGCTGGGCCCGCGCGAGGTCTTTGTGCCCGGTTATCACGTCAGCGAAAGGTACGTCACCAACATCAACATCACGAACACGGTTGTGGACCGCGTGACGGTTATCAATGCCTATCACGGCGGGAATGTCCAGAGCATGACATATGTGAATCGGGCTGCCCCGAACGCAATTGCTGTTGTTTCCCGTGAGACGTTCGTGAACGCCCGTCCTGTGGCGCGAAACGTTGTCAGTGTCTCGAACCAAGCGCTGGCTTCCGCACAGGTTGCTCGCAATGTTCAAGCCGTACCGGAGCGGGCCAGCGTATATGGTCCGGGCAACCACAATGCGCCGCATCCGCCGGCACAGTTGATCAATCGGTCGGTAGTGGCCAAACGAATTCCGCCTACTGCACCCAATCAGTTCGAGCAGCCGCGGCAACAAGCGACGCCCGCGGACCGGCCGCCGAATCGCACGGGAACCCAGCAGATCCCGCCCTCCCGAGTGGAGCCCCAGCAGAAAACCCAGACGGTACCGAATCGGCCCAATCCGTCCGTCGAGAAGTCACAGCCGCAGCAACCTCAGCCTCTGGCAAGGCCAGCGCCCGCGGTGCGCCCGCCCACGGCAAGAGAGCAATCCGACACCGCGGCCAAGCAGAAAGCCTGGCAAAACGCGCACCCACGCAATGACCAGCCCCCGGCCAAGAAAAAGGTGTTCCTACAAACGCCCTGATCGTGGCCGTGATCGTGATCGGGGTCGTTATCGTGGTCGGCAGTATACGAATAAAAAAAGCCGATCACGACTACGATCACGATCACGGCCACGAGCCATGACAAAAGAGGCACGCCGGCAAACTACTATTTTCATGCGTCACTAGCTGCGACCCGCGCACGAATGGCTGCTTCGAAAATAAGAGCCAAAATCTAAACACATTTAAACATATTCTTTTGACTGACGATGTGTGCCTCATTAATATGTGGGTATGCAATCTATAAATACGACCATATTCGACCGCGAGCTGAAAAAGGGGAGTGCCGAGCTTATGATCCTTTCTTTGATCGAGGATCGGCCCCGGCACGGTTACGAAATCAGCAAACTCATCGAACAACGCTCCGGCGGCACCGTGCGCTTCTACGTCGCCTCGCTGTATCCGCTGCTCTACCGGTTGGAGAAACGGGGTTGGATCAAGGGGCGCTGGGTGGAGAAGGCAGGGCAGCGGCGGCGACGCTACTATCGGTTGACGGCGCCCGGGCGCGTGGTGCTTGCCGCGCAAAGACGAGGGTGGCAGGCATTTGTGGAAGCGATCAATCGTGTCACGGGAGCCGAGCATGCCTGACTGGAAAAGAGAAATCGGTGAGCGGCTCGCGGGCTTGAAGCTGGAAGCGGCGCGCGAGGCGGAGATCATCGAGGAACTGGCGCAACACCTGGAGGATCAATTTCAGGATCTGATTATTAGCGGCGCAACAAGCGCAGACGCGTATCGTGCAGCACTGGCGGAATTGAGGGATGGCCCAATGCTGGCGCTGGAACTTAGCCGGATTGAGCGTAGAGTCAGTCGAGAGCCCGCCGTGTGGGGAGCAAAAGGCGGAAGATTCCCGAACTTTAATTTTGTGTCCGATGTCCGTTACGCCATTCGATCCCTGTGGCGTGCACGCTGGTTCGCGGTCGCAGCAGCCCTGACCTTCGCATTCGGCATAGGTGTCAACGTGGCCGTGTTTTCAGCCGTCGATCGCATGCTTTTCCGGACGCTCCCGTACGACCAGCCGGAAGAGATCTTTCAAATGGGAGAGTACGGGCCGGGCATGGATCGTCCTTACGGTACCGTGCCGGCATCGTATGTGATCGGATCGCGCCATCTGCCGGATGTCGTTGACGGCTGCGTTGCCGGCTTTTCCGACTACTTCTCCGTGTTGCGCGAACCCGGTAACGAGGCGAGGATCCTACTGACGAGCGTATCGTATAATACTCTCGCCGTGTTCGGCGTGCGGCCGTTCATGGGACGGGATTTTACCGAGCAAGACGCACGGGCGAAAAAGGCGACGGCGCTCATCAGTTACGATCTGTGGCGGGGCAGATTCAACGGGGCGCAGGATATTATCGGACGCCAGCTGTGGTCGAATGATGAACCCACAGAAATCATTGGCGTCCTGCCGCCGGAGTTCATCCCCGCATCCAGCTTCTTGTATCCATCGTCGGCCGGACTGGTACTCGATTTTGACCCGCTCGACTCGGCTCGACCCGGAACGCGCGAACCTCCGCCTTACCTGCGCCTCAAGGCCGGCGTTTCCTCAGCTGCCGTCCAGGCGGAGATCAACGTTCTTGTCGAGCGTATGAAGCAGGCGGAACCGCCTCCCCGGCCGGGCTCGCCGAAGGTGGTCGTGCGAGTCCTTCCGCTCAAAACGGTATTGTTCGGCGCGTACGCATCGTACCTATGGCTTATTGTGGCTGCAGCCGCGCTCGTTCTCGTCATAGCTTGCGCGAACCTGGCGAGCCTCCTGCTCGTGCGCGGGCGATCTCGCGAGCATCAGGCGGCGGTACGGGTGGCGCTCGGGGCCTCGGCGGCTCGCCTGATGCGGACCGCGGTGGTCGAGAGCCTGGTGCTGTCGTTCGCCGGAACTCTGATCGGGCTTCTTGCGCTGCTATGGGCCAGCAGAGGACTAGAGGCACTGCTGCCTCCGCTATTCAGTCGCTATGCCGTTCCTCCATACGACCTGCGCGTGATTGGATTCTCGATAGTCGCAGCTACTCTGTCCGCGCTGCTCGCAGGCGTCTTGCCGTGCCTGCGTCTGGCGAGGGTGGACGTGCTCTCGGAATTGCAGCAGAGCGGCGGGCGCGGCCGGACTGGCCGGCTCCGCGGTGGGCGCAGCCTGCTGGTTGTGGAGGCAGCCGTGAGCGTTGTGCTCGTGGCGGGCGCGGCGATGACCGCGCAGAGTTTTGTGGGCCTCGCGCGCACGGATGTGGGATTCAAGCCGGATGGTCTCTACAGCGTGGGTGTGTACCTCCCGCCTGTGCAGGATGCGCAGGTGCGCTTACGGCAGTATCTGGAGGTGCTAGAGGTTATGCGGAAACTTCACGGCGTTCAATCGGCCGGGGCTGTGGACATATCGCCCATCATGGGGGCGCTCGGCAATCGATTTGGCGCCGGATTTAACAGCGGGTTTCGCTGGCAGGCAACCGAGGGTTTCTTCGAGACGATGGGGATGCGACTCTTGGCAGGCCGAAGCTTCTCGTCCGCCGATCTCGCGCAACCCGGCAACGTAGGGATTCTGAGTGAGATGGGCCTCCGCCAGGTATGGCCGGACCTTCAGCCGGCGCAGGCGGTCGGCCGGATTCTTGAGTTCCCGGGCGAAGCGCCCAGACAAGTCGTAGGCATTGTTTCAGACGTGCGCGGAAGTTACTCCCAGACCCCATGGCCGTCGCTATATGTGCCCGTCAGTCCGGAGCGGTTCCGCAGCTTGATGTTTGTTGCCAGGACCCAAGCCGGCGCAGCCCCGTCGATCATTGAGCTTCGCGACCGTGTGCGGCAACGCGTTGCCGCACCCACATCGGTCAATGTCTCATACGTGCCCGAGAGGTTCAGTGGCGGCCTCATTGATCAGCAGTTCCGCACCATGCTATTCACGACATTCGGCGTCGTGGCTCTGATCCTTGCCGCAGTGGGTCTCTATGCCGTCGGATCGTTCGAAGTTGCAATGCGACGCTCCGAGATGGGCGTGCGCATGTCCCTGGGAGCCACACCGGGCAATCTACAGCGCCTTTTGATCCGTGAGGCGCTCACTCCGGTGATCATGGGGATCTTGGCGGGTCTCATCGTTACCTATTGGGGGGCGAAATTCCTGCAGTCGTTCCTGTATCAGGTGAACGCGCGGGATCCCGTGACGTACATTCTCGTGGCTCTGGTGTTGATCGCCACCGCAATCATGGCGGCATGGTTACCGGCGCGCCGCGCCGCGCGCACCGATCCGGCAACCGTGTTGAGAGCGGAGTGACGGCCTCTCAGGCTCGTTGGACATCGCTGATCTTCCGCACGTCAACGGCAATCCTCCTGTCGCGGGAATGGAGGAAGATGTCGGCGAACTTCACTTGCCACAGCACGTCCGTATGCTTGTACGAGGTGCGTGCGTGGACCGCCTGCGAGAACGTCTCATCAACTGCGGTAAGCAAAATCAGGATCTCTGCATCGGACGCGTCGAACTGCTCTTTGGTGACTCCGGACAAAGGGCTCGAGTCATCGATCGGGTGGACGACGATCCAATGGAGCGGAAAAAAGACGACCATTTTGCGTTCAAGCGCCAGCTCGTAAAACCTCCGATAAGGTTTTCCGTCGATTGTTTCCAATCTGCTCAGCGACACCGTGGCTTCGACATTGATCAGTTGGCTGGTGCGAGCGTTCGCGATCCGGAACTCGAATGCCGTAATGTCATGGTAGGGTGCAACGATGGCATTCCGGCTGAAGACGATTTTGGCGTTTGGCCGGGAGAATCTCGCAAAGAGCAGTCCGGTTGCCAGCGCGAAACAAAGCAATCCAATGAGCACTTCGATAGTGACGAGGATGTTTGCCGCAAGTCCATGCGGCGTAACGCCTCCATAGCCAACGGTCGCCACCGTCTGCACGCTGAAGAAGAACGCTTCGAGGAAACGGCTGTTCATGACGGGCTCGCTCGAACCCTGGAGTGCGCCGGGTCCGCAGAGCAGGAACCCCAACGCGAACAGGACATTTGCGAGCAGGTACGAAAGCGCGATAAGAAGGAAAAACATCGTCCACGGTATGGTAATGAGCCAGTGGTAGACGTTGAGCGAACGGAAGAACGAAAGACCGCGGCGTTCGACGTTGAAACTGCCGTCGCGGTTGAGGAACCGCTGCCGGCTCTCCTGTGTAACTCGAGAGCCGAGGCCGAGATCACGATTGATTTCATCGTTGCGCTGTCGAGCCGCCATGAGTCGCTCCCATATTGCCAATCCGAATCTACGGAGTGAATGGTGGCAGAAAAGAATGAATTCATCAAATCGTCAGATCTGGGGGGCTGAGGACGACGAGACTTTAGGAATAACTTCTTGAACGGCTCGATCGCCAACGGATCGAATATGACCTGCGATATGTTTTTGAGAGGTGCCGCGCCTTCGGCGCTCGGTTCTGTTTCTCGATCCATATCCCGGCCTGACGGCCGGGCCTATTTACTAACCGGCCCTTCGGGCCTCATCAGGCATTGCACCAGTTCAGGGCTATTGCTTTGCAGTGTTCGGGCATTATCGGGCATTGAACCAGCTTGGGGCTATCGCTGTACAATCTCCTCGAGGTTTCGGCTGAGCCGAATGTTCCGCAGCATATGCAGATGGCCACAAACTTAGGCGCGATGCGCCGGCAGTTAATCGCCCCGCGCGCCAGCGCGGGGTTGGGGAGATGCTAGCGACGAGGACAAAGTGCCGGCACATTTTTCTCGCCTTCATGTTTATGCCCACGAAATTGCGTGTAAGACCAGCTACTCTGAAGACCCCGTATCGTGGTCCGGATCGGTTCCTTCCAATATCAGATCGGGTGCCGCGGAAATATCGGGCTCCATTCCTCTTGTATCCTTGCGGCCTCTCCGCGCCTCGCGTTTTTCCTGGGCTCGTGCGGTGCGCTTGAGTTCTTTCTGACGCTTGAGGAAAGACGGTCTCTTGGTTGCCATGTTGTGTTCCTCTCATTCCTTAGGATCTGGCGGCACGGCGCCTGCCTGCGACGCTGGGCCGAAATCGCCGGTTGTTTCTTTGTGCGAGGGGCGGATATGCGTGAAGCGAACCACCCTCTCCCGGCCGGCGGGCCGATGCGAAGTTGCCGGGTTCGAAGCCGGGCAGCTGTCGCCGTTCGATGCGTGCGCCCAGCACTTTTTCAATCTCACGCACCGTGGCCTCGTCGGCCTGCGCGGCGAATGAGAACGCTTGGCCGGTCTGAAGGGCGCGACCCGTGCGTCCAATACGATGCGTGTATGCGTCGGGCGTATCGGGCATGTCGAAATTGATGACGTGGGAAATCTGTGAGACGTCGATGCCGCGCGCCGCAATGTCGGTCGCAACAAGTATGTCATATTTTCCGTTGCGAAAACCATCGATTGCTGCCTGGCGGCGGTTTTGGGTCATGTTTCCCTGGAGGGCCGAAACCCGATAGCCGTTTTTCTCAAGGTTGGCGGCCAAATTGTGCGCCCGGTGCTTGGTGCGCGTAAAGATCAACACGCGTCCGGTCGGCGTCTGTTCGAGCATCGCGAGGAGCAGTTTTGGTTTGAGTTCATTGGATATCGGATAGAGCGCATGGGAAACCGTCTCGACGGGTGCCATGGATCCGATCTGTACCGGAACCGGATTTTTGAGGATGCTGTTGGCCAGCAAGCGAATGTCGCTGGGCATCGTCGCGGAAAAGAAGAGCGTCTGGCGTTCCACGGGCAGATGTCTGAGGATTCTGCGAATGTCGGGCAGAAAGCCCATGTCGCACATGCGGTCGGCCTCGTCTATCACCAGCACCTCAATGCGGGACAGATCGATATTGCCGTCGTCGATGTGATCGAGCAGGCGGCCGGGGCAGGCGACAACGATCTCGACACCTCGACGCAGCGCCGCGAGCTGATTGTACTTGCTCACGCCGCCGTAGATGGAAACACTGCGCACCCTGCTTTGCCTGCCAAGACTGATAATGTCGTCGTTGATTTGTTCTGCGAGCTCTCGCGTCGGGGCGAGGATCAGAGCGCGCACCTGCCGCGCCGGGCCTTTGGCCAGCCGCTGCAGTATGGGCAGGACGAAGGCCGCCGTCTTGCCGGTGCCGGTCTGCGCCAGGCCCATGACATCGCGCCCCTCGAGCACGATGGGAATTGCCTGGCGTTGAATGGGTGTTGGCGTTGTGTAGCCCACCGCCTTGACGGCAGCGGTGATATGCGGATCTAGTGAAAACTGTTCGAAATTCAGAAAGTACTCCTTGACTCCATTGAGCCAAGTCGCACTCTCAGCCCGATGATGTTTGGCAAATCGATTTGCCGGTGATGGTGCGGACACAGCGTTCGCACGAACTCATAAGTATAGCAGTCGTAAAGCCACGCAACAAGTTTGTGATTTGCGGCAACAGCGCAAACACCGCGAGATGCCGACTGTTTTAGGACACCAGAATAATCGCGCACCTGAAAACGAAACGCACAAGTGGCATCGGGCTGGTGTATAATAAAATCTGAACTTGCGAATCGAGCCTCCCAGATCACCGATGCCCTTCATCCGCACAGAAGAGATTCGATTTTGTGGAAGGTCCGCTTTCCGAAAGAAGGTGGCATTGCATGACAAAAGATATTGTTTTACAACTACGATACCTTGGGATGCTTCCGCATACCGGACATCGCGAGTACCGATTCCAAATTGAGGCCCACGACAAGAGTATTCGAACCGTTGCCTTGACCATCGATGACGGCATGTTCCAGAAAAACCAGCTGATGTTTCAGGAAGCGCCCGATCTCTGCTATCAGAAACTGCTGGCCGACGTCACGAATGAAGCCACGGGCACACGTATCTGCAGCCTCGCACCGGTAACGGAATCCGAAATTAGCTCATATAGGAATTCTCACCCGACCGGCAAATTGCGAAAGACGGCCGTAAGACCACGGGTATAGCTCGAAGGGGGAGGGCTCCTTCGCGGAGCGCACAAAGACTGAGGGCCATAAAAAAAGCTCGTGGTTTCATTCCACGAGCTTTTTTCACCTTCGGATAATCCGCTGCCTTAGTACATGTCGCCCATGCCGCCTCCCGGAGGCATGGCAGGAGCCTTACTCTCTTCCTTGATCTCGGATATCAGGGCTTCCGTCGTCAGCAGCAAAGCCGCGATCGATGCCGCATTCTGCAATGCCGTCCGCGTCACCTTCGTTGGATCGATGACCCCTGCGGCCACCAGATCCTCGTACTTCTCGGTCTCGGCGTTGAACCCGTAGTTTGCCTCGCCGCTCAGGCGCACTTTCTCCGCCACGATCGCTCCTTCATACCCGGCGTTGTTTACGATCTGCCGTAGCGGCTCTTCCAGGGCACGGCGCAGGATGTTGCTCCCGATCGCCTCGTCCCCTTCCAGCTTCAGCTTTGCGACCGCGGGAACGCAGCGCAACAATGCGACGCCGCCTCCCGGCACGATGCCTTCCTCTACCGCGGCCCGGGTCGCGTGCATCGCATCTTCCACGCGCGCCTTCTTCTCTTTCAGCTCGGTCTCCGTTGCCGCTCCGACCTTGATCACCGCTACGCCGCCGACCAGCTTTGCCAGCCGTTCCTGCAGCTTCTCACGGTCGTAATCCGATGTCGTTTCCTCGATCTGAACACGCAACTGCTTTACGCGGCCCTCGATGTCCGAATGCTTCCCGGCGCCCTCGATGATTGTCGTGTTGTCCTTGTCGATCGTGATTTTCTTTGCGCGGCCCAGATCCTCCAGGCGCACATTCTCCAGTTTAATCCCCAATTCTTCCGAAATCACTTTACCGCCCGTCACGATCGCGATGTCTTCGAGCATAGCCTTGCGGCGATCGCCAAATCCGGGCGCTTTTACCGCGGCTACCGACAACGTCCCGCGCAGCTTGTTCACCACTAACGTAGCCAGAGCCTCGCCTTCGATATCTTCCGCAATGATCAACAGGGGACGGCCACTCTTCGCGATCTGCTCCAACACCGGCAGCAGGTCCTTCATCGAGCTGATCTTCTTCTCCTGCAATAAAATCAAACAGTCGTTCAGCTCCGCTTCCATCCGCTCGGCATCGGTCACGAAGTATGGCGAGAGATAGCCGCGGTCAAACTGCATGCCCTCGACCACCTCGAGTGATGTCTCGATCGACTTCGCTTCTTCGACCGTAATCACGCCGTCTTTGCCGACCTTCTTCATCGCCTCGGCGATAATCCCGCCGATTGTCTTGTCGTTGTTGGCCGATACCGAACCCACCTGAGAGATCATCTCGCCCTTTACCGGCTTGCTAAGCTTCTTCAGCTCCCCAACCGCTGCTTCCACGGCCTGCTCAATCCCGCGCTTCAGGCCCATCGGGTTAGCACCCGCCGCTACGTTTTTCACGCCTTCGCGGAAAATCGCCTGCGCCAGCACCGTCGCGGTCGTCGTCCCGTCCCCGGCTACATCCGAGGTTTTCGACGCTACTTCGCGCACCATCTGCGCGCCCATGTTTTCAAGGCCGTTCTTCAGCTCGATCTCTTTCGCGACCGTCACGCCGTCCTTTGTGATCAACGGAGCACCGAATTTCTTGTCCAATACCACGTTTCGGCCCCTCGGGCCCAACGTGATTTTTACTGCATCCGCCAGCTGATTTACTCCGCGCAACAAAGCCTGGCGCGACTGTTCACCATGTACGATCTCTTTAGCCATGAGTTCTCACCCCTTATCTTCCCGCAATTAGAATACTCGTTGTCCCCGGAACGGCTTACTTCGACTTCGTCAGTACCGCCAGAATCTCCTCCTCGCGCATGATGACGTACTCCTCGTCATCAATCTTGATCTCCGTCCCGGCGTATTTCCCAAACAGTACGCGGTCCCCTGCCTTTACATCCATCGGTGACCGTTTGCCGTCGTCCATCATTTTTCCCGGTCCTACCGAGATCACCTCTCCTTCCATCGGCTTCTCTTTCGCCGTGTCCGGAATGATGATGCCACCCTTGACCGTTTCTTTCTCCTCAATCCGCCTTAGAATTACTCGATCGTGCAAAGGCCTTGCTTTCATGTTGTCAGATCCCTTCTTTCAATATTATCGCCTCATGCTTCTGTGGAATGCACCGTTAGCAGCACTCGAAGAAGACGACTGCTAATAAGATAAGATCCAAAGGGGTGTACGTCAATCCCGATCTTGCTCAAGGGAAGCTGACCGCCGCAGGCTCGTTATCGAAAACCTGAAATATCGTCAAGAGCCTGGTGATCGCCAGAATCTCCTGGACCCTGGTGGTCAGATTCAGGAGTCTGAGCTGCCCTCCCTCCTTGGCAACCGCGGTATAGGAGCTCACCAGCTCGCCAACGCCCGAGCTGTCGATGTGATTTACCTCGGCCAAGTTGAGGACGATCTTCTTCACACCGCTGTGCAGGAGATCTTTGATCGTGTTGCGCACGACCATCGTTCCCTGGCCGAGATTAATCTTGCCGCTGATATCCAGAATGTGAACGTCTCCGACAGTGCGTGTATGAATGTTCATGAATCCCTCCATGACTGGATCGCATTTTCTTGGCCCAGAGCCTGATTCTCTCTGAGGCACACCTCAAACCAGGTCCCTGGCCGACAACACAAGGCACGAACTTCTTATACAACCAGGGACGATCGCATGTCAGTTCACTTTTGCTCACGCATCTGGTCAAAACAGCTCATTCCAGCTCCAAGGGAATTGTGTGCGTTGACGACGAGCAACGCTGAGATCGCCCCGCAACCCCCATGCGCCCTTCGGGTTCCGGCGGCGCGGGGGCATCTGCGGCGTTGGCGCTCCTCGACGATGTGCACCGACGTCGCCTGTGTCGCGCCGCCTTGCATCTGTCCCCGCGGCGTTCGGAACGCGGCCCCTCTTAATTCTCAGACAAGCTCCTAGTCGTGCAGGACTACGCTGAGGAGGCCGCTGTGGACCGTCAATCCATCGGCATCATAGTCAATAAAGCCGAGCTTCCGGAACCTATTCATGAAATGACTGACCCGCGCCCGGGTTGTGCCGACCATTTTCGCCAGCGATTCCTGATCTACCTTGGGCAGCACGATTTCGGCCCGGCTCTCCTTGCCAAAATGAGCCAGCAGTAGGAGAATCCGGGCCAGCCGCTTCTCGCTTGAGTTAAAAAGCTGGTCGACGAGATCCGCCTCGTATCGGATGTTGCGGGAAAGCAGATGCTTGACGAAAAGCTCCGCGACGTCTTGCTTTTCGTGAAGCATGCGCTCCATCAGCGGCTTCTCGATCCTGTCAAGCGTGCAATCCGACAATGTGACGGCCGTTGACATTCGCAACGTCTGACCGGCGAGGCAGCCCTCCCCGAAGAACTCACCGCCTTCGAGAATGGCGATGATCGCCTCCTTGCCCTGCTGGGATATGACCGAGATCTTTACCTTGCCTTGCCGGATGTAGAACAGGGAATCCGCGGGTTGCCCTTGCTGAAAGATGTCGTGGCCCACGCCGTATTCCAGAATGGTCTTCCCGCGGAAGATGCCGGTAAACAGGGCTTCCCAATCCACCGACTTGATATTCACATGCGCCACAAGAACCTCCTTGATTGCCAAAGGTGCGCCAAGCAGCGAAAGAAATCGGCTCACACCACTGCGTCTCGCACCAGAGAGATCGCTCGATTCTGCAGAGGTACAATAATCTTAGCCCGAAAAGATCTGTCAACCAAACAGATAAGATTCCGAATCGGAAGGCGACGCCTCTTAGAGGTTCCTTGAACACTTTGAGTTTTTGCGGTTCTCTTTGCGGTAAGCCCACGGGCTCGGTTTATAATTGCATCAATGGCCTGTCGCACATCATGGGGTTTCTCCTCGTCTGCATCGGAATTCAATTTGTCATTAACGGCGTGCGGGATCTGGTTCTCGATACCAAGTTCTGGCAGGGGTAGCAAGAATTCGGGGACTGGCGCCATAACCTCCAAATTATCCAGAACAAACCTGCCCGGGTGCACGCCGGAATCTCGAGGTCATGGCGCCTGTCCCCGAATTCTCTAGCGCGCCGCGGGAGGCTCCTTGTCCGTCGGGATGCCGGCCAGGTAACGGTAAAAGGCTACTGCCCGGTTAATGGAGGAGGCCTCGTGCCCCGAAGTCAAAATGTTCGAATTCTTACCCGTGCGCGCGATGCTGTAATAACGCCAGATGTCCTGCGACTCCCGTTCGAGGAAGTAAATCGATTGCATTTCACCCGGATGGAAAAGGGGAATCAGCCAGTAGCGCATTGTTGTGATGTTTTCGGTATCGAACACCAATCGATCGGGAGAATCGCTCAGTATGCGCATCCGGTAATTCGCTTTTCCCGACAGGTTATCCGCCTGCTGAAAGTAAAGATACTTGCCTTCTGCGATCTCGTCTGGTGAAAAGTCCTGGCGGCGCCGATCGCCGGGTGGCCCGGACGTGGCGTAAGCGTCGACGATCAACGTTTGCCATTGCTTGTGAGTGGTTGACCAATAAAGCACTCCCTTAAGATTGGAAATCGCACCGATCCGGCGGAGCATGCCGTCGGCTCCGGAAGGATTGCGAAAGCGTCCGACCGTAACCACCAATGTCGCGAAGCCTCCCGAAGTCCAACCGGTGCAGGCAGGGGGCGTCCAGTCGCGGCCCAAGTCGGATCGGTCCCAGAATTTTGTGGTGGGCGGCTTATCCAGGTCGGGATATGGCGGAAAGGGCTCGCTTCCGCAAGGAGGCTGCGGCCCGGGATCCGGCTGGCTCAAAACTGCTCCGCAAAGGATCGCCGTCAACAATGCCGCGGGGATGACTACGACCCATCCTGGAAAAAGAGGCTTACGAAACACTGGCCGCCAACTTTCATTTTCGCCGATTTCTTCATTCAACGGCGTCGGCATTCTCAATTCACTGCCGGCGCCCTCTGATGAGGGTCACTTTTTAGGACTGTTTGCCGGGGCCGGAACCGGAGATATCTTTTTCAATTGATCCAGCGCAGTGAGGATGCCCTGCCAGCGCACCTTGTCCTTCTTCGTCTCGATCGGAACAGCGAGGTTGGCATAAAAACTCAGGATGTTTGCTCGCAGGTCGGCTGTGGTCAGATTGAACTTGCGCCCTGACTGCCTGGCCAGCAACTTTGCATAGGCCTCGTCTGCCAGAGAATATTCGGCCGCCGTAGTCACGTTGCCATCATCCAAATCGCGGTTGGGAAACACGATTGAGTCGGTGCGCACTTCTTCGAGAAAGGCCCGATATTGATCGACAGTAGTATTGATGCTCTTGAAATACAGCTCCTCAGTCGCCGGGGTCGGGTTATTGAACGCCATGGCCTTGAACGGGCCTATTTTCGGCATGTAGCGCAGGAGCGTTGCCAGGATCCGGGAGACGATTCCGGGTTTACGGTAGTCCTTTCCCCAATCCCTTTCATAATCGGAGCGCGACAGGCGATACAGGAATGTTTTTTGCGCAAGACTGGGCAACTCACGCATCAGGTCCTTCTTATGGGTTTGCAGTGCGACTTGGGTCATCTCGGGAATCAGCCTGGATACAGCGAAACGATACGAGCCGATCGCGAGATCTGCGCGGGGAAGCACATCTTTCAACTCTACTCCGTACACGACTGGGAAAACCCGTTCCAGGAGGGACTTGCACACCTTAAACCCAATGAAGTCATGATAATGCTCCGAAGCATAACGATTCTTGGCAACCTGCACCATGTCGAACCCGAACTCAGTTTTCAAATGGGCTGTCTTATCCTGCGCATACCTGACGGATTTGCCATACTTCGCTACTAGCTTCGGATATTCAATCCCTACTGCCAGGTTGACAGCTGGATGGCCGGCAATGTCCGACGCATAGTGTGACAGCGCACCCAGCGCAAAGGCGAACTCGTTGGCATCCTGGCTTTCCAGCAACAGCTCGCGGACGAAGTCTCCAGTGCGAACGTAATGTGCCAGGTCGCTGAATTCCGTGCTGCCGAATGGGTAGTAGCCGAGATCCTGGATAACGGCGCCCCCATAGGCATAGGCATGCGCCTCCGTGAGCTGGTCTTCCGACAAATCCGGATAGTGCTTGCGCAGCAGGGGTCGGATCCCGTCGGTCCAGAGCAGGTCCACGATTTCCATGTGCGTGAGCACCGAGTATGCAGACAACGCGCCGTTGCACATGAGCAAGATAAGGAGAATTGCCGGCACACGAAGAAAGAGGCGGCGCTTTCTCGCAACGCTGGCGCCGGTCGATCGCGCCGTGTACGTGGACTTCGTCAAACACATGCCTGAATGCTTCATGATGGATCCCATGGCTTAGATTTCTCCCCAGTGGCATCAGGTGTACCGCAGTTCCCAGCTTCATTTATACGTCGGAACAGATTGCACGTCTGCGCAGTATTGCTCACACGTGAGGTCAAACTTGCTCACTGCTCTCTTTCTCCAGGAATTAGGCCGCAGATAAACGCAAATGAACGCAGATGAATATCAGCAGCTACCCGCAATGAGCTATTTTGACCAGACTTGTGAGCAGTAGTGAACTGACACCGGATTGCCACCAAGGTATTGTTGGAGTGCTTTCAGGATCTGGTGGGAGGCGGATGGTAGAAGAAGGAAGACGTAATGTTCCTTTTCCTGCCTATTGTGCTCCTCGTCGCCTGGCATTTCGGACGGGCTGCGATCCTCGCAGCAACCGGATTATTAAGGAGGGGTACAATGAGAGTTACTAAATGGAACCGGATATTGTTGGCGGTTGGAATCGTCGCAGTGTCGTTGGTGGGAATGAGCATACTGGCCAACGCGCAAGGACAACAGCAGCAGGAAACGAAAAAACAGCAAGACACAAAAAAGCCGCCTCAACCACAGCAGCAGCAACAGCAGAAGGCTCAACCACAACAGCAGCAACAGCAGAAGGCTCAACCACAACAGCAGCAGCAGCAGAAGGCTCAACCACAACAGCAGCAGCAGCGGCCTCAGCAACAACAGCAGCAGCAACAGCAACAACAGAAGACCCAGCAACAGCAGCAGCGGGTCCAGCAGCAACAACAGAAGACCCAGCAACAGCAGCAGCAGAAGACTCAGCAACAGCAGCAGCAAGTCCAGCAGCAACAGAAGACCCAACAGCAGCAGCAGCAAGTCCAGCAGCAACAACAGAAGACCCAGCAACAGCAGCAGCAGAAGACTCAGCAACAGCAGCAGCAAGTCCAGCAGCAGCAGAAGACCCAACAGCAGCAGCAGCAAGTCCAGCAACAGCAGCAACAGGTCCGGCAACAACAGCAGCAGGTCCAGCAACAGCAGCAGAAGACCCAGCAACAGCAGCAGGTCAAGCAGCAGCAAAACCAAAAACAGCCGCAGCCGGGGCGTCTCTCGCAACCTGCTCAACAGCAACTCATCGTACAGCAGAGGCAGCAGATGACGCAGTACAGTCAACATATGGATCAGGAGGAGCGTGCCGCACCACAGCGCATAGCACAGCTCCAGCAACAAAAGCGTATGGCGCAGTATCGTTTTCAACAACAGTACTTAGATCGCCTGCATCAGCAGCAATTACGTGATCGCAACCATGATTTCAACAGCGATCCGTTCTTCTATACAGCTTCAAGTTATCGATACAATCGCGGCGGCGTCTACTACGAGACCAATCAATACGGCGCAAATTTGCTCCGGCAGGCCGTGAACTACGGTTATGCGGAAGGTTTCCAAGCCGGACAGGCAGACCGGGCGGACGGCTGGCGTTCCAGCTACCAGGACTCCTTCGCATATGAGGACGCGAACTACGGATACAATGGCTATTATGTCGACCAGGGCACCTACAACTACTACTTTCGCGAGGGCTTCCGTCGTGGCTACGAAGATGGCTTCACCGGCCACTATCAATATGGTGCATTTGATAACGGCAATTATCGCATCCTTGACGGCGTTTTAGGAGGGATTCTCATATTACAGGCGCTTCGTTAGATGCAAAATGGCGCAACATACCGAGAACACCGGACGGCGAGCAATTTCAATCGGGACTTTCTTGCATTGTCCTTGGGCGGCGAGCGCCTGCTCGATAGGGCGCGCGAAACGCGGCATGGTGTGCCTGGCTCTCACGGCCGTGTTCTTCCTTCATGCGGGGCTGCCGGTGTTCGCGCAAGCCCAGGAGCAGCCCGCGGCAGCGTCCACGGCGGGCGAGGGAACACAACAGTTTGCCGATCTGGGAGATTTCAAACTCTCAAGCGGCGCCTTAATCCGCAACTGCCACCTTGGCTACCGGACCCTGGGCAACCTGAACGCGCAAAAATCGAACGGGGTTCTCTGGTCGACCTGGCTGGGCGGAACAACAAAGGATCTGCTGCCGAACGCAGCACCGGGAAATGTCGTCGACACGCGCAAATACTTTGCAATCCTCGTGGATGCGATCGGCAACGGGATTTCGTCGTCACCATCGAACAGCAAAAGCCAACCGCTGATGAGGTTTCCCGAGTTCACGATTCGGGACATGGTGAACGCCGAGCACGAACTGGTGACGACCGTTCTCCGGATTCCCCATCTTCACGCCGTTGTGGGCATCTCCATGGGAGGGATGCAGACCTTTGAGTGGATGGCGGCGTATCCGGATTCTATGGACGAGGCCATTGCCATCATGGGTTCCGCGCAATCCACTTCTTATGACAAGCTGCTTTGGACAGCCCAGATTGATGCGATTGAGGCCGATCCGAAGTGGAACCACGGGAGGCCGACCGGCATGCCACTAGCCGGCCTGCGCGTGGTCGCGGAAATGTCCTCCATCAATGAAACATCGCCGTCCTATCGCGGCGCGAAAACGCCGCCGCAGGATTTCGAGGCGTTCCTAAAAGATCTGCGAAACGGCGTCGGCGGCGAGGTCGGGACAGCGGTTGACTGGATTCGCCAGCGGCAGGCGATTATCTCTTTCGATGTTCCCGGGGAATTTGGAGGAACCATGGAACAGGCCGCCGCTCGGATTCGCGCAAAGGTGCTCGTCATGGTATCGCCGAGGGACCAATCCGTGAATCCGGCTTCGGCGCTGGAATTCGCGCGACTACTCAAGGCGCCTGTCATTATCCTCGATTCGTGGTGCGGGCACACAAGCCCGGCGTGCATTTCCATCGGTCCGCTAGTGGACAGATTCCTTGCCGACCCGGCATCGGTCCAAAGCACGACCCTTCACGACCCGCCGGAGAAGTGAGTGAAATTTCCTTCTAAGCCGGTTCATTTCTACAGCACGGCTGACGAGAAGGGCGAGGCCGGCCATCACGTCCTCGTCTCTCGACGTGCGAGGAGGATGCCTGGCGCCATGGGCAGCCAGTAGCTGAGGCCGCGAAACAGGAGCGTGGCAGCGAGGCCGGCTGCGATTGGTATTCCCATCAGCTTCAGCGTCGCCACAGATGCTGCCTCGAAGATGCCGAGCCCTCTGGATCCATTTCGGCAGCGTCCGGCCACGGCTCATTAGGAAGAGGACAGTGGGAATGCCTGCCGCCACAGGAGCGAAAATGACCGCCGGCAAGATGATGAAGAGTGTGAGATCTCCGTGTACGCAGACAACCCCGAGTGCGATGGCCAGAGCTGTAACATACGCGGCATAGTAGCCCATGAGGTCGACGACGACGGCAGCCATGCTGGTTCCCCGCGGAATGCTGCGGCGATCCAGCGCTCGGACAACGAGCAAAGTGCCGCTCATGCCGCCGCTGGGAACCACCTGGTCCATGAAGAGTTTGGCCAAGCCAAGGCCCATGTAGGACCAGAGCGGCCTTGAGATGCCCGCGCGCGCAATGATTCGTTGCCAGATCAGGGCGTCCGCCACATAAGTACCCATCTGGAGCAGGAAGCCGATGAGCAGCCAGGCGGGCTGAGCGTCAGCCACGAGGCGCGCGAGTTCCTGCTCCTCGCTCCGATGTGCTACAAACAAGGCGACGGCCACCAGGATCGCCAGCCCGAAGAGCCAGGACATCCAGCGTGCTCTGGCCTTCTTTTTCCCGTCGGTCTTTCTTCCGGCGTTCACCATAGCCAATACGTAGTATATGTGCGAGGTCCCTGCAGATAAAGTGTCAGAGCGCTGTCAAAGAATGCGGATATCCCGCCGGCGCCGAACTCGGGCGTGAGCTCGCGATAGATTTCTCTGGGATCGCGATCCATCCGCATCGTGATCTCCGCCGCAGAACTGCTAGCCCCAACGTTCTGGGCGGGGCCACCGCCCACACCTCTAGCGGCAGAATGAGCAGTTTTGACCATTCATATGAGCAGTTTTGAACTGACGCTCGCTGCCCCCAAGGTATAAAAGTGTTTTCGAGCTGTTCGCCAGGACTGCATTTGGTTCTGCGTAAACATCATAGTTATGATTTCCCCTTGCTTCGAGCCGTAGGAAAGCCCATTGGCTCTTGTCGAGGGAGGTTAAGGAGGTATTACTTTGACCATGATGCTTAAAAATACGGCATTACTGGCGCTTGTGGGAATGGTTCTGGTGACGATCCTGTTGATCGTGCATCTGATCCGCGACGTATCAGCCGTCTTGCAGGGTCTGACTCCTGCGGTGAGCGTGCTGACGTCTTTCATCTATGCCTTCGCTGGCCTGAGTGTTGTGATTTTCCTGTACGCGTTTCACAAAGCGCAGCCTTGATGGATTGGAGGCACAATGAGAGCAAAAGTATTCGTTGTTGTGATCCTGATGTCCTGCGGCTTTGGGATGATCAGCGTTTTTCCGAAGACCCGCAGCGCTCAAGCACGGCCGTCCAAGGAAGTGTTCACAGGCACTGTCGTTGGCATGGGACCGGGAGGTAACCTGGTCTCGCGAGGATTCACCCTCACGATCGAAGGATACACATCGGACGTGGACGCACGGAAATTCGCGGGCATTTTAAAGTCACAGGGTGAGGATGCCTTGCTTAAGGCCATCTCCAAGGAAAAAAAGGGCACGTTCGTACTCGATGGTCAAATCGGCCATGATATCAACACCGTGCGCGTCCATCAGAATCCGAACGGTCGCACGTACACGATCGTCTTCGAACGCTGGCTCAGTTTTTTCGAGGTTCGCTATGGCACCCGGTCCGAAGATTATCCTTTCACGTATATCGAACTGTTCATAGACGAGACCAAGGGAATGGGCGGAACGCTCCTGGCGGCTGCCAAGATTCGATTCAACAAACAAAACGTGATCGAGATCGAAAACTTCGGCATCTACCCGGCGCAACTTATGGGGGTCAGGAGGCAGAATTGAGTTAGTGCCGAAAACCTTGAGCAACTGGTGCCAACCGAGACGACCCAGCGGGAAGGGCTGCATCGGCGAACTGACTTCTGCCGCCCGTTCAATGTGGCGTCGTTTTTCATCAAGTCCCAGAGCAACGTTTCATAAGCATCAGGCGGTCAGACGGCAAATGCTTCCTGGTAATTGAACTTCATCTCTACCGTCTGCAGGTTTATTTTGGGCTCGGGGTGTTTGGCTTGGAAGCGCAGCACGATGCCTTCGTCGGGGTGGATCGACATGACGAGACGAGACGGCTGCCAGTCGAGGCTGGCCTCGGGCGGAAACGACTGATGCGGCACCCCGCGGAATTGGATGGCAAGTTCCGAGGCCTGCCGGGCGAGCCGCTTCCCCGTGCGGAGATAAAAAGGCACTCCCTGCCAACGCCAGTTGTCCAGGAACAGCTTTAACGCCACACATGTCTCCGTCCGGGAATCAGGCGATACGCCGTCTTCCTCGCGATAACCAGGTACTTTCTTGCCGCCGACCCAACCCTGTCCGTACTGCCCGCGCACCACGCATTGATGGACTGCGTCTGCGTGAATCGGACGAACGGCATGGAGGACGTCCACTTTCTTGTTGCGAATCTCGTCGGCATTGAAAGAGACCATCGGTTCCATGGCCACGAGACAAAGGAGTTGCATCATGTGATTCTGCACCATGTCGCGCAGCGCTCCCGCGTGGTCGTAATAGCCGCCGCGGTGCTCGACGCCCACTGCCTCTCCCACGGTGATGGTCACATAGTCAATGTATCGCCGGTTCCAGATTGGCTCGAAAAGCGGGTTGGCAAAACGGAACGCCAAAATGTTCTGCACCGTTTCCTTGCCCAAATAATGGTCAATGCGGAAAATCTGGGATTCCTCGAAATTGGCGGCGAGGATGGCATTCAGGGCGAGGGCGGACTCCAGGTCATAGCCGATCGGTTTCTCCACCACGATCCGCGCAAATTCCCGGTCGCGCGCCAGTCCCGCCTTGCCGAGGTATTTTGGGATTTCACCGAACATGCTCGGCGGTGTGGCCATGTAAAAGATGCGGTGGGTTTTGGCGACCCATTCCTTTTCCAGCTTCGCGCATTGTGCGCCCAATGCCGCATAAGTCTGGGGCTTTTTGAAATCACCTCGTTGGTAGCTGATGTGCTTGGCAAATTGATTCCAGGCGGCGTCCTTCGCTTTGCCAAAGCGGGAGAATTGGTTCACGCCATCGTGCAACCGCTGGCGCAGCTTTTCGTCGCTCATGGGAACGCGATCCACCGCGATGACCGAGAAATCAGCAGGCATGCTTCGGTCCTGCGAGAGGTCGAACAAGGCGGGCACGAGTTTCCGCCAGGTCAAGTCGCC